>CAYUFX010000036.1:0-40900 GCA_964444135.1 uncultured Pirellulales bacterium
CCGCAGGCGGCTTGTTCAGCTAAGATATGAGCCACCGCCTCTCGGCAGGGACAGTCGGGTTCCAGGACCTGGACGAGAAAGGCCCAGAGGGTTTGAATGGGCGTCCAGATGCGCTCTCGCCAGTGGTAGTTCTCCGCGGCAGCCGCATCCAGAATATCCCTCGCCGAGAGGAACTCGGCAAAGAACTTGATCCTTTTGAAAAAATCATCCTTGAGAATTTTTCTGAAATGTGCAATCCTGGCCATTTGTAGCCTCCTTTCGTTTTAAGTGAATGTTTGGTTACTACATTCCACTTAAAACATAGGAGGCCTTTTTTCAAGTCTTTGTATTAGTTAACTTTCGCACTTTTTGAATTGTGTTAAATTGGGTAATTTTAAGCTTATGAGCCATTTCACGACAATATAATTATTTTTGTAATGTTCGAGCGATTTACCGAACATGCATAAATTACCAAATTATTTGTAAGTCCTTATTTCGTAAGGGATTCTTCTAATAAAAAGTGCGAAACTCAACTATTATAAAACGTTAACGCTTATCTTCATGCCATTCGGCTTATTCCCCTTTAATAAATTCTCCTAAAAACCACTTTGCAGGTGTCTAACCGAATATTTCCCAGCCTTTTTAGCCTGCTTTACAGGGTCATAGTTTTTGTATTGTTTAACGATGGGCAAGCCCTCACTCTGTTCGAAAAAAGCTGGAACTTAAAAAATTTGTATTAGGGCTTGAATTACGATATTTCCCTGCGATGATAAGAGTCTTTGAGCAATTGTGTTGGGTAGTGTTACAAACAAAGGTGCAGAAATGAGCGGTATAGGTGATAAATTTCAGCAGGAAACAAAGTATGAGCCGAGCAGGATGCCAAGACATAGACTGGTCTGGGATTCTAAGCCAGCTTTGTACAAGGAATATGCAGAAGCACAAAAAATTGAGCTTCCGCCTTTTGAGCCGAATCAAACTATGACTCTGGACCAAACATTGAGGCAGAGAAGAAGCATCCGTGATTTCCAAGCCAGACCGATTAGCAAAGACCAGCTTTCATATCTGCTTTGGGCCTCGACGGGTATCCAGCGGATCGAGGATGGATATGAATATCGTACAGCTCCATCGGCGGGAGCCCTTTATCCGATTGAGACCTATGTGATTGTCAATGACGTGAGAAATCTGGATGCGGGAGTTTATCATTACTCTATCAAGACTCATCAGCTTGAGCAATTAAAGCAGAGCGGGTTTCGAGAGGAAATTGCAGCGGCGAGTTTAGGGCAATGTATGTGCGGGGCGGCCGCGGTGGTTTTCGCCTGGTCGGCTGTTTTTGAACGCTGTAAATGGAAGTACGGCCAGCGGGCCTATAGATATATCTATCTTGATGCCGGGCACATCGCTGAGAATTTAGCACTGGCGGCTGTTAGTCTCAATCTCGGCAGTTGCGAAATTGGGGCATTATACGATGACCACGTAAATTCGATTTTGGGTATTGACGGCACAGATGAAAGTGTGCTTTGTATGGCTGTGGTCGGAGCTCCGGCTTGATGGCAGATACTTATGCTCAGGCAGTTCCAAGTGTTATCGGTTGCTGCAGGTTTATAGTCTTTTTGATTAATCGAAAAGACTATGAGCTTTTTGTAGCGGAGTCGATATTAAGCATCGAAAGTTGATTTATGCGTGATATGAATGAGCTTTTTGCGGCCTTAGGTCGGTCGAGATTTCGCAGTCGGTTTCGACTTTCCGGCAAAGAAGCAGAATATCTTGGGCGAAAAGGCCTGGCAACAATTCTTGAGCACGCCCGAGATTTTGTTACGAGGCGCCTGGCAGAGGCGAATCCTGCTAACGACGGCCGACAGACACCGATGAGGAACCATCCGGTTTTCATCGCACAGCATGCCACCGGCACGTGCTGCCGCAAGTGTCTGGAAAAGTGGCATTACATCTCTCAGCGCAAAGCCCTTACGGTAGAGCAGATTGATTACATAATCGAAGCTCTGAAGCGGTGACTGACTGAAGAGAACGTTTAATAACCAGCTTTCTGCCGAGAAAAACTTTGCAGGATATTGTCCTAAAAAAGTTTTACATTGAGAAGCCGAGCAGTTATACTAAATATTCGAAAGGAATTTCATTTTGTCCCACACTATAGGGACGGCAAAATGGTGCGTAAAGGAACTTTGCGAAAGACAGGGAGCAACGGACATTATGTCAGGAAGGAGTCCCGAAGTAGTAGTAGTTGGCGGTACCTATGTTGATATGGCGATAAGGTGCGGCCAAATCCCATCACCCGGCCAGAGCGTTATCGGCACTGCTCTTTCATACACAGCCACCGGTCCGGGACCAAATCAGGCAGTGGAAGCTGCATTGTGCGGCTGTGAGGTTCATCTTATCAGCAAAGTCGGCGGCGATCCATTTGCTCAGATGGCTAAGGCAAGTCTGGCTGAGTTCAAAGTCATTACTGACTTCATCTATACCGCCGAGGCTAAAAACACAGGCGTGGCTGTAACGCTGGTTAATGCTAAAGGTGAAAATGCTTCCTGTTACTACAGCGGTGCTAACAGCGCCTTACAAGCACGGGACATTGAGGCCGCTGAACAGATTATCTCTAAAGCTGACGTTTGTTTGATTCACGGCCGATTGCCACAGGAAGCAATTGTAGCCGCTGTTCGTTGTGCGAAGGTGCACGGCACAAAGGTCATTCTTAATCCTGCAATACCGATAGAGCAACAAGGCCAAGAAAGCAGCGACGTGCCTGTCGACTACTTTACAGTTGATATTCTGCTTTCTAATCTTTATGAAGCTGCGGAGATTGCCGACCTTTCAGCAGCCAATGTTCGTACCGCCAAGCTGATTGGCTCTGATCTTGTGGCTCGTGGCGTTGGCTCTGCTGTGATAACAATGGGCAGGCGGGGGTGTATGGTTGTCGACAGAAGCGGCGCCGACCAGATCCCGGGTTATGAGGTAGAACTTGTTGACCAGACCGGCAGCGGAGATGCATTTGCAGGGGCGCTGGCTGCTTACTGCGCTGTAAAAGACGATGTAAGAGGAGCGGTCAAATTCGCCTCGGCGGCAGGTGCCTTAGCCTGCACAAAGTTCGGCTCAGCCGAGGCACTGCCCACAAAAGCCGAGATTATCGAGCTGTTACAGAAGGAAGATACCGAGTAAAAGCACAACTCGATACCGGATGTACAGCAATTACTCCTCCATTACTGTCGGGGCACTATTTGAGAGCAACTGTAATACCTTCTAATTTCAAATCCTCAATTCTACATTCATCACGAACTGTGATTTTTGCTCTTTTTTGAAGAAGAGGCGGTTAAGCTCAATTCATCGACTCGTCTTCGAGAGAATCGAAGCCCATAATGACATCGTGCATCAATACGCGTCTTCCGCTCGGCGTGTCGTGAGCAGCATAGGTCATTCCGCGTGCCGAATCGTAGTAGGCATACCAGCTATAGGCGGACAACCATTCATAATCCTCGTCATCAACTTTTGCGTTCAGGCCGTTCCCTAACGGTATCTCTTTCATTTTTCCCTCTTATTTTCTCAAGATCCCAGAATACCTTACTTTGGCCTTTATTGTAATTCTTGAGTGCTTAAAAGTCAATGTTCGTTTTGTGTGCGGTTAAAGGGATTCGTGCACGATTTCCAATTAAATCCGCTGATACTTACTTGAAAAGTAAGCAAGGCTAAGCCAGGTGGAAGGTGGTCCAATCTGTTAAAATAGGTAAAAAATTCGCAAGTTTTCAATCAAAACCGCTGATACCTGTGAGCAAAAATCAAAATTTTTGCAATTTTTTTTATTCATTTCTACAAAAGCACTTACGGAAAAAGGTCTCTTAAATAATCCTGCGATTTTCGTATCAAACGTGCAGATAGCTCTAATTATAGAAGCAGTGATCGGCAGCTTGTAGCTGGTTGACAGTAACTGGTTTATTTAACCACCGAGCAAAAAAATGGAGTTCTAAGTATGGGATTTGACCTTGATATCTTTCAAGATGAGCAACTTGAGGCTGATTATATTGAGTGGCTCGTTGATGAACAGTCGATTGATGTTCGAACACACTTTGAGAAGTTGTGGGAATATTACGCAAATCCCAAGATGGAAATACACGGCACCGGTGCCTGTGACAGAAAGGTGAACGAATCAGGGCGGTGCTATGTGCAAGCGCAAGAATATGGACTTCCTGCGAGAATTACGGGGCTCGTACATAATGGGCAAGTGGGTGTCTTCGGCGTGAGGTGTGCCCGCGACGTTCAACGAAAAGAAGTAGTAATTGAGAACGATATTGCCTGGCGAATAAACGCAGCCGTGGACTTTTTGTTCGGCAAACCGATTAGTTTTGTTTCGAAATCTCCGGATGGCCAAAAAAGTGCAGAAATTGAGGCGATATTAAAGGCACTGTTCGCAGCCAACGGCGCTATCGGATTTTTCCAGGATATGGCAGTGCTCGGAAGTGTTTATGGTTTTGTCGATTGTCTCGTCAGGCCTGGCGAAGAAATCATCGAACGCATTTCCTCCTCCTCCCAAACCCTCTCACCGGGTTCCCGCAAAGCGGGAGACCTCGAAGATGTGCTGCAATCGGCACAAACAATCGGCTTAGAGTTGATTGAGGCACCGAGAGCACTGCCTATTCTGGATGAAAACGACTATAAAAAGATAAGATATTACGTGCAGCACTTCTACCAGAAGAAAAACGCAGTGAGTAAGAAAAACTCATTTCTATCAAGAATATTCTCCGGCGGTAAACAAAGCAGTAATAGTCGGCAAATAGTTGCGGTGACGGAGATTACTTCTGAAGTGGCTTACCAGAGATATGAAGACAAGCAGCTTGTTGAGCAAGCCCAATTGCCGTGGGGTTTTCTGCCAGTAGTGCATATCCAAAACATTGCTCAGCCATACTACTATGAGGGGCTAAGCGACGTCGAGCCATTGATACCACTGCAGGACGAGCTGAATACCAGATTGAGCGACAGAGCAAGCAGGATTACATTCCAGTCGTTTAAGATGTATCTGGGCAAAGGGATAGAGGGCTTTGAGGATAAGCCCATTTCGCCCGGCAGGATGTGGTACACCGACAATCCGGAGGCGACAATCGAAGAGTTCGGTGGAGATGCGGCGACGCCAAGCGAGGGTCTGCACATCGCTGAAATCAGAGAGGCGCTGGACAAGGCCAGTGGGGTAACACCGGTGGTGGCCGGGGTTCTGAAGAATAAGCTCGGCAATCTTACAAGCGCAGTGGCCCTTAGACTAACGCTTATGGGGATGCTATCAAAGAACGAACGTAAGAAATTTACTTACAACGAGGGGCTTAAAAGAATCTGTAGGATGGTTCTGGCGATACTCGATACGGCCAATGTCTATAAGACTTCCGAGGCGGACAGAGAGGTCGATATCGTTTATTCCAGCCCACTGCCTGAAAACGTGATGGAGAAACTAAAAGAAGCCCAGATTAAAAAAGAGTTGGGTGTTCCGACTGAGCAAGTGCTCAGAGAATTAGGCTATGAGGCCACGAGAGGAAGTTAATATTTTGAACAGTGAATTCCCGCTTGTGAGGGAATGGAATATCCGGAGGTTTTATGAGTCCGATTGAGACACAAGAGTTTTTGTCAGAAGAGGGTTCCCGCCTTGCGGGGTCCCAAGACATAACGGGAGCAAGTGACAATGACAATATGAAACTTGTTCCGGTGACTGAGTCAATCCGCTATCGAAAGAGAGCACAGAGTGCTGAGAAAAAGGTTGAAGCTTTGACAGAGCAACTGGCGGAGGCAAAATCGCAATTAACAACGATTTCTGAGCAATTGAGTAACATTCAGGCCGAGCAGAAACTGACCCACAAATTAGCTGCTGCGGGGACAGTTGATATGGAAACTGCTGTATTGCTTGCCAAAGCTAAAATGGAAGGGCAAACGGAAGCGGATTTGGACAGCGTAATTGAGCAGTTGAAAAATGAAAAGCAATATCTGTTCGACCCCTTGCTTTCTTTCGAAAGCAAGAAGGGGGGTGGAACCGTGAGAACAAAAAAGACCGCAGGAGTCAAGGAGCGAATGACAAACAACCAAACAGCTCTCGAAAGGGCAGCTAAGAAGGCGGCAACTACAGGTAATCGAACAGATTTGCAGGAATATTTGAAACTGCGAAGGAATTTTATGTAATTCTGGTGAGTAATTAAATAGTGAGTGGTGAGTAGTCAAGCAACCAATCACTAATTAACCAATTAACTAATTGAAGGAGAAGAACAAATGGCTTTTACAGGAAAAGCGACATATTCAGCGGGTACGACTTTGCCGGAGCTGGCTGAGGACGTATCGGATTTGATTGGGATAATTTCGCCTTATGAGACGCCTTTGCTGGATGCTTTAGGTGACCCTATGAGAGAGGCAACGAGCACACATCATGAGTGGCTTGAAGATGAACTTTTGCCCAATAAGGATGCTATCAACGACAGCACCTATACCGACCCGAGTACCGACACCGACTTTGTAGTTGATAACGGCAGCAGGTTCCGCGTGGGAGACCAGATTCAGGTAGAAGGCAGCGAGGAATTAATGCTGGTAACCGGCATCAACAGCAATACGCTGACTGTGGTTCGCAGTTATGCGGGCACTACGGCAGAAGACCTTTCTGACAATCAGGTGATAAACATTCTCGGAAATGCCGCTCTTGAAGGGGCGGACAAGCCCGGTGCGAGATTTACCAATCGCAGCAGGTGCGGCAACTATACGCAGATATTTACTGCTACGGTGGAAGTGAGCGGGACGGATATGGCTGCGAGCCAGCTGGGTCTGGCTGACGAGATGGATTACCAGAAGCAGGAACGGCTGCGTGAGCTGCTTCGCGATCTGGAAAATACGGTTGTTAACGGCGGTGAGCCGGCGAGTACTCCCGAAGGCAGCGGTTCGGTGAGAAGGTCAATGAAAGGTATTATTCAACACCTCTCCATTAATGTTTTCCATACCGGCGACAGTGGTTTTCCAACAGGTACCGGCCTTGACGAAGACAAGATTAATTACGTGCTCAGGCAAATCTGGGCCAACAGCAACGGCAATGTGGACCTGATTGTGGTCGGTGGTTTTCAGAAGCGAAAGATAAATGCTTTTTCAACCGGCAGCCGAACCTACGGGGCCAACGATACAACCTTCACCGATATGATTAGCATTTACGAGAGTGATTTCGGCGTCTGTAGAATTGTTACCACACGATGGATGCCGCAGGATGCAGCGCTGCTGCTGGATTCGTCCCATATTAATGTGCTGCCGTTAGCGGGGCGTAATTTTCACTTCAAGCCGTTGGCCAGCGGCGGTGATTATGAGTGCGGTGAACTGATTGGCGAATATACCGTGGAGCTCAAAAACGAAGCGGCACATGGTCTTATTCGTGACCTAAGTACCAGCTAAATTGTGGGGGTGCAACAGGCGCATCATAACGCCTCAGGGCGAAGGTGCTCAAAGGGTAACTGCTCTTTGGGCACCTGAAAAGCCCTTTTGACCGGAAGGAGCTAAAGGAAATGGTCAGTTTCTCAAACGATGCAGATATTTTGAAATATGAGCCGATACTGTTCGGAGAATTGCATCTGCCACAGCAGGCACTGGCGACAGGGACAGGGGGGGCACTTAGCGGGACGACTTTTACGGCAGGTGATGCAGATTTTGTAAGTGCGCAGGTCTCGTCGGGTGGCGTTATATATCTGCGTTCTGCGGATGGGACGCTGGACGGGGCGTATGAGATAGTTTCGGTGGATTCGATGACACAGCTTATTGTTTCCGTAATCAGGTCGGATTCAGCGATGGCTGCCATAGCGCCGCCAGCGGCTACTGATATATTCTATCGCATCAGCACGTTCGGGCCACAGGCGAATGAGGTCGGCATTCAGTTGACTGAACACTTCGGTATCAGCCCGGGTAACCCTGCAAGTGAGATAGAGGTAGAGGATATTCTGGATACGGATGTTTTGAAGAGAGCGTCAGTATTTGCGGTCATCTCAAGTTTGTATGCGATGTTAGCCAGTAAAGCCAAAGACGAGAATTTCTGGAAGAAGAGCATGCACTATCAGAAGCTTTTTGCCAGGGCAAGGGAACGATGCCGGCTCAGTATTGATATCGGCTCTGACGGGGTGGTTGATGTTACCAAAGTTGGGGCATCCGGAAGGTTAGTGCGGGATTAGTTTGCAAAGAGAAGACAGATGAGTGTTATTTTAGATGGACAAAATTTGTTTGACGAGCAGCAGTTAGAAATTGAGCAGGATAGTCTTAACCGAGACTCGATAGAGAAAGCTGTGGCTGGACTGGATGGTGTGCTCAGTATTGATATTGGTGGACGTGCCAGGAAGATAAGACAAAGAGGTACACTGCGGGCACAAAGTCGAACGCAGATGAATACCAGAATCAATGTTATATCGGCATATATGGACGGCAATACACACACGCTGGTAAGCAATGAGGGCGAAACATTTGATAACCTTCGTATGGATTCTTTCAAAGTTAGCGAGGAACGGCCGGGCGGCAATGGAATAGCTGTCGATTATGAAATCGTTTATACACAGTTAGTTTGATAGCATAAAGCGGATAGCATAGAGCAGATAGAAAAGGTAAAAGCAGTAATGGGACTTATCAGCACTGGGATAGAAAAGGTCAGAGCGTTTGAATTGCCCGCCGGTATTTGGGCAGATGGCAAGTTTGTCGAGAGCCCACGAGTAGCACTGGTGAAGTGGTCCGCCAAAGCGAATTCGAGCGATATGTTCTATCAGGTTTATGTCAACGGCCAATATGCAGGAGTAACGATTGACAATCGGCAAAGACAAATGATTGTTCCGATACCTACCTCTTTGGAATCAGCGGTTCGGATAGAGGTCTTTGCCGTTGAGGCCGAGCAGGCGAGTACCGATTTTAGCAATGAGCTTGTCCGGCCACCGGCTACCAGTGGACGGGCGAGAATAAGATTGTTGCGGAGTCAGAACCTGCCGAGTGACGCAACTGCTGAAATCTACTTTGATAATGGCACGGGCGAAGTTGATTATGATACGCCGTTGACTAATTCGCCAATAAGGATTTGGCCAGCCTGGCAGGACAAGGCCGGCTTTGGGATGGGCGGATTCGGTGTTTGTGACTTCGGTTATGAGTCGGCAGCAGCAGTTGGATTCGCCAAGGGCAGTTTTGGGCACGGTCAGTTTGGCCTTGATGCTGATACGATTGAATGGATAAGCCCGCTGTTACAGGCCGGTGTTTATAAGTTTGGTGTTAAAGTCATCGACGGGAGGGGAAACGAAAGCAATGCCAGCGAAACCGAGCCAATCACAGTAATACCGGCGGCAAGACCCGCTGAGCGAGTAAGCATTTCTTCATTCGATAAACAGACGAATCAATTGGTGCTCAAAATAAAAGATAGCGTTTAGCGTATAAAAAAAGGAAATGGATTCCTGCTACCCGCTTTGGCGGGCACAAGTTCCGCAGGAATGACATAAGGAGAATATTATGGCTGAAGTGTATCCATCCGACAATGAATTACTGAACATACAGTCTGACGGTGAGACCGGTGTTGAGTATATAGCAACCGGCACGGCGCCTTACTATCTGGAGTTTCGAAAATTGCTGTATCGGCTGCTGTTAGCTACACGGCGTGCAAACGACTTGCGAGTCTATGATGAAGGTGGGCTGGACATTGGCGTAAAAGCAGGCAAGTTCTGGTTAGATACGGAGCTGATGAGCTATGACGGTTCGTCGGGTAATACTTTAGCGGACGACAAGCAAAATATTTACGTCTATCTGAACTCGTCAGCCTCTCTTGTAATCAACGAATACAGCAGTTTTCCTGATATGGCAACTACGCCGCATATTCGGCTGGCGATAGTAAGCACTTCGGGTGGGGACATCGACTCGATAACTGATTGTCGAACGGGCCATAATGCTTTGGTGCCATACGGAGCCGGTGGTGTGAAAAAGACTATCGAGGCACATACCAGTGATGACACACTTACGACAGCGGAATCCGGCAGTGCTCACAGTAACCTTGGCGCCACCGGGACAGTTACACTTACGCTGCCCGCTTCGGCACCTGCGGGGACGGTATTTAGCTTTGCAGTCCAGGCCGCTTATGAGCTGCGTATTGACCCCGGTACAGCGACAATCCGAGACGACAGCGGCCAGACAGCGGACAAATATAAATCAGCTAATGCGGTCGGAGAATGCCTTAGCCTCGTAGCTGATTCCAATGGCGATTGGTCAACCATTGCCAAGAATGGGACCTGGACAGAGGAGGCGTAAATATGCTCATTTCCACAACCAAACCACCAGCCGACTCTGTTGGATTAAAAGAAGTCAATAAAGATTTTTGTGCTGCTTCAATCGGAGCACAAGGAGTATATCCGAGAAGGCATTTTGTTCCGAAACTCATTGAACCGCTTGATGATAACTCACAATGGGACACCGGCATACGTGTAACTAAAGCTGCGGATACTACTAATTATATTTGCTCACAGGCAAGTACTCCACAGTCAATGAAGTGTACCAAGCAAACCGGAGGCACTTCATCGTTTACCACCAAAACGATTACCGAGATTGATTTGACCAATACTCTGGTATATGTACGCTTCTATGTGCACGAAGGTAGTGGTGCTTCATCTTGGGACAAAATTTCAGTGATTTCTCTTATTGTTGGTGATAGTACCTTTTCAAATTACCAGATGATGAAGTTTGTGGAAGGTGATTATGTGACGGGGCCTGGCTGGTACGAGAGAATTATTGCTCCAAAGATGGGTAGTATGGATGCTGGAACTTATTCAGCCTGCTGGGAACATGTTACGAAGCTCCGCGTTCGGATTGATTCGGCAGGAAGCGATGATACGCCAGCGGTGACCTGGGATAAAATAATGTTCATTCCTCATTTGGCTCAACCCCAATATGCTATCGCTCTTGATGATGGTTTCGATGACGATTATAAATTTGCAGCTTATTTGAGTGCTAAGGAAATAAGAGGCACATTCTTTATCGTTCCTTCGAAAATTGGAACAAGCGGTTATTTGACATTAGAACAGCTTCATCAGATACATAATGCTGGTCATTTGATAGCTAACCATAGCTGGAGCCACAAATGTTTGAAGACGGATAATCTCACTGCGGCCGAATTTAAAGAAGAGGTTACAAAAGCAACGGATTGGATGTGTGCTAATGGCTTTGCAGATGGGGCGAGGATATTTGCTCTGCCGGGAGGAACTACTAACTGGGAGGATGGCTTTAATCACATTTATAGAGGAAGATGGTTTGACCAGTTGCGGCTTTCAACAACTTGTCACGATGTAGGTTTCTTTGACCCAACAATACAATGGACTAATTCAATTGACAACACAACAACTGCGGAATCCCAGGTCAATAAAGTAATAAATGTCGGGACAATTATGGTTACAGGATGGCATTCTACAAATGAAGGAACGTTATATACTTGGGCCAACTGGAAAACGCACATCGACAATGTGGCGGCAAAACGAGATGCAGGGAATCTCGACGTAGTAACTATGGCAGACTTGTTAAGTATAGGAGTCTAAGATGGCGAATGAAATACATATAGATTATACCTCCGGTGATACACTTTATGCGATTGTTCGTAACGCAGCGGGAGAAGTCTGGTATGTTGGAGGACAAGTCTTCGAGGCCTGGGGGACAGGCAGCCATACTGCAGATGATTACGATATATCCCTTACAGACAAGGGCGGCCACAGATACGTGAGTAACTTTGATGTTAATATCCCTGCAGGCAGATATTCCATTCAAATATTCTTGCAGGCCGGTGCTAATCCTGCTGATAGTGATAACCTCGTGGGAGGCGGCGAAATTATATGGTCCGGGGCAGGTGAAGTGACCAGCGACAAATTGCTTGCCAACAAAGCTGTCCAAAACAAATCAACCGGAGAAATCAAATACTACGACAACGACGGGCAAACGGTCCTTTTAACTCATACCCCTACCGATGCGGCAGCAACTATCACAAGGACACCGAGCTGATAAAAATAGTGAATGTCAAGGAGATACAAAATGGGTAGTTTTGCAGATTATTGGGAAAACGAGATTTTAGACCATCTTTTTGGCAAGGGGTTGTATAACGCCACCCTGGGAACTGGTGGAACTTACCCCGATGTTACGATTTATGTGGGGCTATCGACAGCAGAACCACTCGATGACAGTTCGGGATTAGCCGAGCCAAGTGGCAATGCTTATGCGCGAGTTTCGACTACTGGTGCCGACTGGGACACTGCATCTGGTGGGGCACTTGATAACGCCAATGATATTACTTTTCCAGAGGCTACCGGTAGCTGGGGGACGATAACACACTTTGCCTTATTTGACGCGGGAACGGGTGGTAATATGTTGGCCTATGGAGCGTTAAGTACACCCAAGATTATCGGCAGTGGGGATACGGCTAAATTTGCCGCTGGCGATTTAGATGTATCGTTAGATTAAGGAGGTTAACAAATGGCGACTATAAGCAAGAATTGGGTTTCTCAGAGTCAAATAATAGGCACTGGCGACGGTTACGTAACCCTGTCCGGAACTACAGAGTCTTTCTCTTCGGATGTCGACCTGGAAACAAACGGCTACGAGGGAGCTCACATCATTATCGAAATCAACTACGATGCTACTCCGACTGATGAGGTTAAAATTAAACTATACGGCTCTCTCGATGGTACTAACTACGATGATACGCCCATCTGGGAGATGCAGGGAGATAAGAGCGTTGACCCACAGCAGCTAAGCTTCATTGTCAAAGACCTTGCACACTTCAGAATTGGCGTTCAACAGACCGGTTCAACAGACAGCCACGATGTCCGTGCCTATGTCCAGCCGTGGAACTATACATCCTCATAGAACAGAAGGAGATAACGATAGTAAATGCCACAGCTTAAACCCACAAGAGGAATTTGCTTAAATAAAAGCCATCCCATCAGTAGAGGTATTGTCGGCTGTTGGCTATTCAATGAAGGCTCAGGTGATAAAGTCTTTGATTTGAGCGGGAATGGTAAGGTAGGAATTGTAAATAATGGCAGTTGGAGTAGTTTGGGTGGAATCGGGATATTATGCGATAGCAACAAAGATTGTATTGAGACAAGTTTATCAATGTCAGGGGGCACTATTGTTGTAGGACTTACTGTTAATGGTGCAACACCATCGGGTGGCTATCGTTATATTTTTATGGGAGCAACCACAACACAACTTTATTTTATACAGCTTGGTGATACGCAAGGTGCTAATGAAGGCAAATGGAGATTTAATTTGATTGATGAATATGTTGATTCTGCTCTGTACAATCTTACGACAGGTAAATACTATCAGATTGCAATACAATGGCCTGTTCGCAAAGCCTGGATAAACAATGATTTAATTATTGATACAACAAGTGAAGACTCCACAATTACAGGGTTGAACATTGGTGGCAATCCTGATAATGATTTACGATACGCAAATTCAAATATACGTTACTCTTATGCTTTCAATCGTGCTCTATCCGCTTCTGAAATTGCCCAACTCTACCGAGAGCCGTTCTGTATGTTTGATAGGGCTTGGAGACCTGGGTTGATAGGCAACCAAATCGTTGAACTTGCGGGCACTTCCATGGCTTTGTCGTCCTCAAGTGCAACAGCAAAAGCATCGCGAAAAGTCGGTGGAAATGTAGTAGGTACCTCTGATGTCGCGGCACTACTAAATTTGATTCGCAGCTTACTATACATAGAAAGTGATTGGAAAAGAGAAGCGCTTTTTAATGGAATGACTGCTAATGCTTTTAAGCTTGGTACGACCATGAGTTTGGGCTGGTTCTGGGTTCGTATTGCCGGCTGCTCGGTGCTCTACCGCGGTTCCAGTATGGGAGAAATAGATTTTGTGAATATATTGGCTGTTGCTGAGCAGGACGCTCGCGAAATCTCACCACCGAGCTATATTTCACACAACAGCGGTTCGACATACTTTTATGTTGTTCGTCGGTTTAACAATTGTGGCTATCAAGAATGTACCTTAGCTTCTTCGGTGAAGGTTTCAATAGAATCAAACGGTGAGTTGGCCCAGCCGCAACCAAACAAAGTTTTCGATTCAGGAGCCGAACTCGTAGAAGGCAACAAGATACAACTTGTTTGGTACTATTGCCCCCTCGAACAAAAGTCGCAACCGATGTGTTTCAATGTTTATTATGATGGTCGGACAGGGCAAATTAATTATGAAAACCCTCTTGCCATAATTGGTTATAAGGGGCGAAAGTTTTACAGCTACCAATGTGGCGCACTCGAAGCAGGCAGGTACTTGTTTGCTATAAGGACCGAAGACGCCAGCGGTATAGAAAATAGTTCTTTAGCGCGGCTGAGAATCCAATTCGATCCCACAAATCCGGACGCGATTGATATTTTAAGTGCCGAAGGAGTCTGACAACCTGACAGAAAAACGGCTTTTGTGCATACGAAACTCCCAGTGAAACTGGGAGCTAAATATAAGATACACAATACGATATACAAAACTATGTCTAACAGAATCGACTTTTTCCAATCAGCACAAACACGACTGGCACTTCCGGCCGCTTCTATTTCAATTTTGGTCGATGGGACATTGTGTCCAGCGCTGGAACCGGTAGAGATTATTCGCGGCGGTTGGCCGGAATTTAGCTGGGTTAGATTGGCTTATAATCCTGCTGCGTACCCAGATTCTGGCTTGATAGCTGCCGAAGAGATCGAGACCTTATTTGCTATGGGAAAGACTGTTTGCATCCGGCAATATTTTAACGGTGTCCCGCCGGGTACAGCAGCTTTTAGTCTCCCAATCTTTTGCGGTCAAATAGAAAGCATCGATACAAAGTTGGCGCACGACGGTGAAAAGGCCGAAGTAGTAGCGAGAGATTCCAGCGCAAATTTAAAGCGGATTACAGTTTATGGCCAGCGTCTGGCAAAGGCAAGTAACTCCAGTTTGTTTTTGGCTGGTCTTGATACAACATTTAATCCGGATGGTAAGGCCAATGCCAATCCAGAACCGATAAAAGTTAATGGCAAGAGCTACACAAGCTTTTGCGCTGAACCATCGCAAGGCAAACTCTGGAGCTATGCAGAAGTAATTGATTATCTGCTTTGTGAATATTTGACGGCCAGTCAACTACAAATGCCGAGCATAGGTCAACTGAGGGTGTTGACCGAGAACCAAGTAGTTCGCGACCTTGATGTCACAGGATTAAATCTGATAAAGGCCCTGTACCGATGCTGTGAGAGGATCGGCTTGAGGTTCAAGTTTGTCCCTCGGCTTGTGCAGACCGGGCCAAGCCAGGCAATTGTGTTCTATAAGGATGGCGCAGGCAGGGCCGTTGAGGTGAATTGCCAGCAAACCGGTGAGCAGTTCAGCATATCAAAGACAAGTATCGCAGCTTTGCACAGCAAGAAAAATTTTTGGCCAATAACACACAAGTATATTGGTCAAGGCGACTTCAAAATTATAGAAGCGACCTTTGAGTTGGTGAAGTCTTGGGATGGCAGCCTTGAGGATATCAACTATGATAAATTCTCGCCTTCGACCAATCCTGATTTCTATCAGGTAAAAGATGTATATCGCAAATGGTGTCTCAACGAGGCAGGTGACTACAGTGGCGCTCCTTACAATCAAGGTGATGCGTTTGACTTTTCCAAAATTTTTGGCAGCAGTGATTTCGCTCGTCACCGCAGGCGCTTTTGGCCTACTTTGACCACCGACAAACAGGGAAAGTCATTAGGTTATTTCCTGCAGGTATCGTTCGATGATGGCTTGCACTGGTGGCAGTACCTTCATGCTTTTAATATTCTGCTCGATGAGTGCGGACTGTGGCTCAGCAGTGACCAGCTCGATGTTGATACCTGGGTGGCGGCGCTGAAAGGAGTGTTGAAATTCAGAATAACTGCCTCGGTAATCAGTGATGAGAGATTAACTTGTATAGTTTCCGATGGGCCTGTCAATTCAACAGTTCCTGTGGTTGAGCATATTATTACACTGCCCCGCCAGTTCAAGTATCGCAAGGTTTCGGTTCAGAGCATCTTCGCGGGCCCCTGCGATGAGACACTCGGCACTGCGAACGAGGTCGATGATACTGATGCTTTGTATGAGTTTGTCCGGCACAGAGCAACGATTTCGTCCGAGACCATCGAGACCGTCGATATACAGACGCCATTTTTAGCATTTGATTACAGGGTCGGTGACAAAGTCAGTACAAGTCCTGAGAGCAGGGACCTGCTGGCCTGCAGGAGTGATAACCGAAGTAAAAGCTGGGTAGAGCGGGTGCAGATGGATTTTGAAAAACAGTGTACGAATTTGAAAATCGTTCGACAAAGGGGTTGAGAGTTATGGGCAGTGGAGCAAATATTGCAGATAGCCAACAGATACTGGAAAGACTTGCTCGTAAAGGCTCCGAGCAGACACAGGAAGTATCCGTTGTCACTTCACCCGGGGCCAGAACGGCTGCATGGGCCGTCAAGGTCAAAAGTAATTCGTCGTACAACATCTATAATGTCATCGCAGTAGTTATAGGCGATGCCGGCTCGATACCTGTTGAAATAGGCGGGCAGACTCAGGCGGTCAACTTAGCTGAATCGTTCCAGCAAGAGGGAACCCTATCGGCGGGGACTTATGCGGTAATGTCCAGAGTAGGTGATAAAAACGTATTCCACGTTAAACCGTAAATCAATGCCGGATGCTCATCGACAAACGAGGTGCTTGGTGACTGAAGTAAATTCCAAATCGTGGCAGTTTAATCGGCAGATAAATGTTTCTGTGCTGGTTCAGTTGGTACTTTTGGCCTCTCTGATTGTGGGCAGTTGGGTCAATTTGCAAAGACAGCTTGATATATTACAACGTGACGTGAATATGCTGCTGCAATGCCAGAAGAATTTTGAGCAAAAGCTCGAATCGCTTTGGAGTAAAAGCATTTCATACGAATACCGACTGCGAACGATTGAGAAAGAAATATCCAAAGCTAATTCAGATTTAGTTGGCGATTCTTTTTAATATTACAGAAAAGGTGGGACATTATGAAAAGGATTTTGATGATACTTACTCTTCTGTGTTGCTTATCGGCAGGCTGCGATAGTCTGCGTTTTGCACCAACTGAGGCACAAAAGCAGAACGCCTGGCTGCACAACCGCACAGCAATAATGGCGGCCGAAACTGCAAAAGTGGAAAATACCTCAGAAAAATTACAGTCGTTAACACAGCTAAGTGAAGTACAAAGTCGAGCATTCAGTTCCTATTATGGTTTACCCAAAGAATTGCCGCAGGCTGAGACCGCCGAAGATGTCCTTGCCGAATCGAATTGGCAGCTTGCTCATAAAGCTTTGCAGCAAGGGGCCGAACGGCCTGATGCCTGGGAAGTTGCCGACTCTATACTGGAGTTGGGTATTGGGATTTGTGCGTTGCTTGGTGGAGTTTATGGAACAAGAGCGGTTGGATTCTTAAGACAAGCAAGGACAAAATCGAAAGCCCTGCAGGAAATTATCACCGGCAACGAACTTTATAAAAAGCACAACGCCTCATCCGCCCCCGCCTTCAAACAGGCCCACCAAAACCAATCACCCCAAACCCGTCAAATCGTAGCGGAAATGAAAACCAATGCGTAATGACATATCAAGTGATTTTTAGAGATTCTTCCCCATCATCTAATTCAGGGCTAAAGGTTATTATTCCCGATGAACACTCTGAACCGAGAGGTTCGGGTGCAGATAAGAAACGAAAAACTTCCGAGCCGGTGGGAATAGGTAAGATTCTGCCGGACGTGATGGCCGATATCAAAAAGTAGATGCAGTGGTCTTACCCAAATTCCGGTTAAAAATCAGCGAAATTCAAATCGAGCAGAGAGTCCTTGACGCTGGTAAGTGATTCTGGTATTTTGCGTTCGTATTGAGAACCGAGTTCTTGAAAGAGAGGACATTATGAAACGAAGGACATTTCTTGGATTAAGTGCCGGTACCGCCGGCGGTCTCTGCCTGCACGGCTGCACAAGTTTCGATACGATGTTGGAAGGTTCAAAGGAGCCGTTCAAGATTTCCCTTGCACAGTGGTCGTGGCACAGAAGGCTTCGCGGTCAACAACAGCCGAAAATGGACAATCTCGATTTCGCCGGCGAGGCTCACCAATTCGGCATCGAGGCAGTTGAGTACGTCAATCAGTTCTTTAAGGACAAGGCCAGGGACACAAAGTATCTGGCTGAGATGAAGAAACGCGCAAAAGACAACGGCGTCAAGTCCGTATTGATTATGTGCGACGGCGAAGGCAACCTCGGAGACCCCGACCCGCAGCGACGTACCCAGGCGGTCGAGAACCACTACAGGTGGCTCGAAGCGGCCAAGTACCTCGGCTGTCACTCGATACGTGTCAACGCCAGTTCCAGGGGCTCATACGACGAACAGCTTAAATTGGCCGCCGACGGCCTGCAGCGTCTAAGCGAAAAGGCCATTGAATACAAGCTCAACGTAATTGTAGAAAACCACGGCGGTCTATCGTCCAACAGCCAGTGGCTTACCGGAGTTATCAAAAAGGTCAGCTTGCCTAATTGCGGGACTCTGCCCGACTTCGGCAATTTTCCGCCGGAAGCCGATAATTACAACTCCGTTAAAATGATGATGCCCTACGCAAAGGCGGTCAGCGCAAAGAGCTATGACTTCAACGACACCGGCGATGAGACAAAGATTGATTACTACCGAATGATGAAGATTGTCCTTGATGCCGGTTATCACGGCTTTGTCGGCATCGAGTACGAAGGCGAAAGACTCAGCGAAAACGATGGTATCTTAGCCACAAAACGGCTGCTGGAAAAAATCCAAAAGCTATCTATCAGGGCTTGAAACGAGCATCGAGTATGATTGTTGGTGTACTAACAGCTCATTTATCTATGCAAGGGATAGCTTCACTCAAAGGGAAAAGAAGCATCGTCAAGAGCCTGATTGGACGATTGAAGAGCAGGTTCAATATTTCAATTTCCGAAGTTGACCATCAGGACAGCAAGACCAGTGCTGTCATCGGTATATCAATAATCAGCAACGACACCCACTTCATAGACCGGCAGTTTGACGCCATCATTAATTTTATGCGCAACGATGGCCGATTCTACCTCGGACAAATCCAGCGGGAAACTTTCTCGTAATCCGAGTATCAAGCATAGATTCAAAGAATCTTATCTACAATAAACCTTGCGCCGAGAAATATATCCACTGTCATTGCCGCATAAAGGACGACCTGTCGCAGCTGCCGCATTCGCAATCTCGCACGTATCATAAAGAAAATAATCGCAGCCACAATTGCGCCAAGCACATACATTTTCCCGGCTTCGGTAAAGAGTTTTGCGTATCCTGCCCCCATTCCTAAAAATGTCTGAAAATATTTTGTTGCCAGCAGTAATGTAACAATAGCAAGAGTGCACATAATCGCCACGGCAGCCAGGACCCATCCGCGGTCGGCAAATCCGGCCGAGGCGAGTCCCTGCATGCCTTCGCCAACAAGCACCGAACAGCACAACATAGGTATGGTGAACCAGATAATCGGGCTGACCTCAAAGAAAGATTCGCAAAAGGCCAAAGTCGTCCCGATAGCAAAAATTACTATTACACCAAACCGCCGAGCAACCAGCAACATAGAAAAACCCACAATCAACGCCGCCACTGGAATGTGATAAAAGCCGATTAGAGTTGTGTTTTGCTGAGCAGTAATAAGCGGAGCTAACAAGCCGAACAAATCAGCAAGATGCAATCTGGCCTGTGTTGAAACCGGGAACAACCGGTAGTGAGCAGATACAAGAAAGAAAAGCACTATTGCCAGAAACGGAAAAACCGCAAGTGGAATCCTTAACCATCGCCATTTGGTTTTGGGACCAAACGCAGCAAGGCAAAACAGCCACGGTATAGCCGCCACTAAAAGACCCGCGGTAGGGTGAAATTTTACTAATCCAAGCGTAAATGGTCCAAAGCCGTAAATAGCCCCTGCAAAAAACGATTCACCAAATCCAGCCACCCACCGCCTGCTGAGCACGTAACAACCCAGAGAAGCAACAGGAGCATTCACAACCAAAAGGTATTGCCATCTGACGAAGTTTTTGAAATACGGCTGATACAGATACCCGGCAAAGGCAGCATACATCATCGCTGCTACGGCAAACTTGGCATATTTCTTATTTCGCATTTCCTGCTTTGTGACACGTGACTCATGGACCGGATCATGAACGACGACTTATTTCAGGACCACTTTGCCCGTGCCGGTAGTGATTCTGCCTATCTTATAGACCCGCTCGCCGAACCTTGTCAATTTTTTAGCTATTGAATTAGCGAAGTCTTCAGCCACTATCAGCACAAACCCTATCCCCATATTAAAGACTTTGAACATTTCCTCTTCTTCGACCGGTCCTGTCTTCTGCAAAAACGTAAATATCTTATGTTTCGGCCAGCTCGATTTTTTTATAGTCGCATTGCAGTCTTTTGGCAGCACTCGCGGAATATTTCCCAACAGACCCCCACCGGTAATATGTGCCATTCCGTGCACGACTCGTTTGACCTTATATTGCAACAGCAATTTTATTATCGAGCGAACATAAATTCGCGTCGGCTCCAGCAGCACAACACCCAGCACAGCACTATCGAGCTCACCGAGACAATCGGTCATTTTGAGCTTAGCTTTTTTGAAACAGATATTGCGAACCAGCGTATAGCCGTTACTGTGCAGTCCGTTTGAAGCAAGACCCAGAATCACATCACCTTTTCTTATTTGTTCGCCTGTAATTATTTTTTTCCGCTCGACAATCCCAACGGCAAACCCGGCCATATCGAAATCGCCCGCCGAATAGGTATCCGGCATTTCAGCGGTCTCCCCACCGATTAGGGCGCAGTTGGCTTCTCGGCAGCCAGCCGCAATACTTTTTACAAGCTCGGCTACTATTTTCGGTTCCAGCTTGTGAACCGCCAGATAATCGAGAAAAAACAAAGGCTCGGCGCCCTGCACGAGCATATCATTAACGTTCATCGCAACCAAGTCGATGCCTACGGTATCGAACTTCTTTATTTTGCCGGCTAACTGGACCTTGCTGCCTACGCCGTCTGTGCAGGCCACAAGGACAGGATTCTTGTAATTTCTTTTGAACAGTCTTTCGTCATAGTCGAGCCGAAACATCCCCGCGAAGGCATTATGCAATTGAATAACCCGCGGCCCGAATGTGCTGGCGACCGCCGATTGGATTTGCCGAACCATCTCCTCCCCGGCGTCAATACTAACGCCGGATTGCTCATAAGTTACGTATTTGCTCATCTATTGAAAAATCCAAAATCAAACTCAAAGATTGTTATCACCAACCTACAGCAAAAAACACTATGTTTTTTATGGCTAATATTGTCAACGCCAGGAAGCAGGCCTCTCAATTGTCGTACTTCCTATTTTCATTTTATCAGAAAATTGGCAACGGTTCAGCATTTTCTCTCGCATAGTAATTGCAAAATCTGCAGCTTTTTCCAAAGAATTATTGTAACGGCGCAGTGGAAACATCACTCCGATTTCTTTGTCGGGTGCAACTTTGTGAACTGCCTCAATTGCAGGAATTAGGTCGGTATCACCGGAAACGATTACCGCCCGGTCATAAAGGTCATTTATCCCATCACAAACAATATGCAGCGCGATATTAACATCTGTTTGTTTTTCTTCTCGTGTCTTGTAATATCTGCCGCACACATGACATCGTACTTTCTTTTGCATAAAACGACCGAATACGGTATCAACTCCCACTGAGCGAAGGGCTTTGATGTACTGTTTGTGACGGACTACAGAATCTGGTTTCCATTCTACTAGGGTAGTAAAATAAAAAATCCCTGCAATTTTATCTCCTGACTTTACTACGCCTTCAGCTACTTTTCGATAATCAAGCCATTTATACTTTTGAAATCGCCTTGTATTTAACGAGTAATATACGTTAAATCCATCTATGTAAAAGCAATATCGGCTCATCTGGATTAATCCGGAGTGCGCAAAAGAAAAGCCCGGACATGTTTCCGTGTCCGGGGGCCTGATGGTTCTCCCATCAGGGATGTAATTATATTATCATCTGCAATACTCATTTTGTCAAGTATAATTATATAATTATAATAGAATTTTAAAGAAAATACGCCCGTCGTTGAATGGCGGTTATTGTTCGTCCTCAAACATTTGCAGTTGATAGTGCTCATGAGCAAATTTGTTGACCGCGATATCCACCGGTATTTTATATTTCCCGCTCCAGCACGCGGTACAGTAGTGGTCTTCCGGTAATGTTGCGCACTGAAGCATTCCTTCCAGCGACATATAACCGACGCTGTCAACTTCAAGGAATTCTTTGATTTGTTCCAAATCGCGATTATTTGCCAGCAGCTCTTCTTTGGTTGGAAAATCAATGCCGTAAAAACAGGGAAACCTGATTGGCGGACAGCTCACTCGCATGTGAATTTGTTCAGCGCCGGCCTGGCGCAATGTTCTGATCTTGCCCCTCGTGGTTGTGCCGCGAACGATTGAGTCGTCAACTATCACAATGCGCTTTCCACCCACAACCTCTTTTACTACCGCTAATTTGAGTTTTACCTCTAATTCTCTTAATTTCTGCTCCGGCGAAATAAATGTTCTGCCTATGTAATGACTCCTGACCAGTCCCATATCGAAAGGTATTTTGCTCTGCTCTGCATATCCTATCGCCGCCGATGTCCCCGAGTCCGGCACGGGTATTACCACATCCGCATCGACAGGGTGTTCTATCGCTAATTGTCTTCCGAGATTCTTTCTGAACTCGTGCACATTTTCACCGAAAATGGTGCTGTTTTGTTTGGCGAAGTAGATGTGCTCAAAGATACAGTGAGCCGGTGTAACAGTGCCCGGCGTAACGAAAAATCTGCTGTGCAGACCGTTTTTATCCAATCGAACGATTTCGCCGGGCTCAACTTCACGAATGAACTCTGCGTTGATGGCATCAAAGGCGCACGTCTCACTGGCAACTACGTAAGCGCCTTTTTTGGTTTGGCCTATGCACAAAGGCCTGATACCGTAAGTGTCCCGGGCCGCTTCAATGCGGTCGGCAAACAAAAACAGCAGGCTATATGCTCCCTGAAGATGATTCAGTACATGCGCCAAAGGGTCAGGATTGCTCACGTGGGTCGGCTTGGCAAGCAAATGAGTAATTATTTCAGTATCACTTGTAGAATTAAATATACTGCCGTATGCCTCATATTCGTCACGCAGAAGTGTTGCGTTTATAAGGTTGCCGTTATGTGCCACCGCCACCTGCCCGCGGGAGTACTCGGCCACAAGCGGCTGACAATTTATAGCCCTGCTGGAACCTGTCGTTGAATACCGAACATGGCCGATCGCTATCGGATTAGACAATCTTTTTAAAACATCTCTGCCGGAGCGGAAAACCCTCCTGACCATACCCATACCTGCAAAGCAATGGATTGTTTCACCGTCACTGGAAGCAATTCCTGCCGATTCCTGGCCGCGGTGTTGAAGACTGTGCAAGCCGAAGTAGGTTTTATGAACAGCTTCGGCGTCACCAAAAATGCCAAAAAGACCGCAGTTTTCTTTTTTTTCTGAAGCCATAAACGAATTGTCAATTGTCCATTGCCAATTGTCAATTGAAAACCGCCAAATGAGTTGTTTTTTCTAATTCGCTCGGACAAAAATCTCCGCTTTTTGTGTAGTATCACTCCGTAGAATTTCTAACCGGTTTTGGGATACATAAATTCAGGTACTCGGCGAACCTTGCCCTCGGCGTTGACGCAGGCTAGAACGCTCGAACCCTCTGCTAAGATTACCCCATCATAGCAGCGCGTAAGCTTATAGCTATGCTCAACCTTACTGGCCGTAACCGCTGAGCAATGCGTTTCTAATTGCAGCTTCTCGTCATATATTGCAGGCCGGCGATATTTTATACGCAGCTCCGCTACGACAAAAAACACCCCCGCTTCTTCGAGGTCTTTGTATGCCAGTCCATTAGCCCGTAAAAGTTCCGTGCGCCCCATTTCAAACCAAACAGGATAGACGCTGTGGTGAACCACCCCACTTTTGTCGGTTTCAGCGTATCGCGGCACAATGGTTATCGTATGGCTTTGAATATTCAATCTTTCCAGAAAATCCATCTTACACTCAATTGTGCTAAGAATATCACAACAGCAAACATTTGCAATACGTCTGTTAGAAGTCCGCCTATGGCGGATATCCATATCAAGCCGGAAAAAAAGCTCATAGTCTTTTCGATTAATCAAAAGGACTATAAACCTCTTACAACCCAAATTGCACTGCACGCAAGAAAACTGTGCGTCACGCGACTGCGGGCACTCTTAATCCGCACCTATCCAGTGTTTCTCTATTTCTTCCAGTGTTTTGCCCTTGGTCTCCGGCACCGATCGCCAGACAAAAGTGACCAGAACAGCGCAGAAAATCCCGTACAGCCAAAACGGGAAAGCGTGATGAAACTTCTCAAGCAGCCAGTTACTTTCCTCCATCATGGGAAACGTTTGGGAAACAAGGTAATTTGCCACCCACAGACATACCGTGGCAATTGCCATTGCCCGCCCGCGAATCCGGGTCGGGAATATCTCCGACAGAATCACCCAGGTTATAGGCCCCACAGAAAGGGCAAAGCAGGCGATATAACCAAGGATGAATAACAGAACCCACAAATCTGTTTTTTGGCAGTATGCTGCCAGGCCCATGCCTAACAGTGAAAGCCCCATCCCCACCGAACCAATCATCATTAATGGCTTTCGCCCCAGCCGGTCAACCGTCCAGATGGCAATTATAGTAAAGCTCAGGTTTACCACACCTACCACAACCGTTTGAAGTAGAGCGGCGTTGGTTTCAGACCCCATTTTCTTGAAAATTTCAGTTCCAAAATAAAGAAAAACGTTGATACCCGTAACCTGCTGCAAAACAGCTAAAACAATGCCGATGACCAATACAATCTTCATACCCGGCTGAAACAATTGTTTCAGCGACCCGCTCTCGTGGGCCAGCGCATCCTTGATTTCCAACAGTTCGGTTTTGGCATATTCAACTCCATTAACACGGGTAAGAGTCTCCAGCGCCTCGTCACTGCGGTCTTGTTTGGTCAGCCAGCGGGGACTCTCCGGCACAAAAAACAGCAGCACTAACAAAAGTAAAGCCGGCAGCGCCTCCGAGCCGAACATCCACCGCCAGCCGGACTCCTGGTTCCACATCTGGTCGCCCTGAAGGGCGATAAAATAATTCACAAAATATACCACTAAAAAACCGCTTACTATCGCAAACTGATTGACCGAGACCATTCGCCCGCGAATCCTCGCCGGCGATATCTCCGCGATATACATCGGCGAGGACATCGACGCCGCCCCCACGCCCAAACCGCCGATTATCCGGTAAATAATGAAAGTGGTAATATTTTTCGGAAGGGCGGTTCCAACCGCCGAGATTAAGAACAAAATTGCAGAAAGAATAAGCACCTTTTTCCGACCAAGCCAGTCACTGAGCACCCCTGCAATACCCGCCCCGATGGCACATCCGACCAGCGCACAACCTGTCGCCCAGCCTGCCCAGTTCGCATCAAGGCTAAAGTGTGCTTTAAGAGGCCCTATCGCACCATTAATTACCCCTGTATCATACCCGAACAAAAGCCCCCCTAAAGCAGCTACCATACATACGAGCATCACATACACAATGCTGCCTTTTTCTTCTGCAAGCGTTCCATCCATAATATTACTCATTTAATAACATAAACCAATTCGTCATTCCGAGCGCAGCCGAGGAATCTGTTTAATAATTGTCATTCTGAGCGAATCAAGCCTTTAGCCCTGAGCGCAGCCGAAGGGGAAGAATCTCTTCCTGAATAAACGTACTCGATTGAATTATTCTCCACAATTCTCCAGAGCGTATTTCAGGGCCCAGTCGATAAACGTTGCGTGATTATTATTTTTATATGTCCCATCCGGATTTTTGCATCGTCCCTGGGCCTCTTTTATCTGCTGAACAATCGGGCGTGCTTTATTCCCAATAAACTGTATCTCGCGAGCAGCATACAGGACCGTTTCCTCCCGCCAATCTTCCAGGCCTTCAGCCAGCACGCTCAAGGCATTTTCGCAAAGACCCAGTTTGCACAGTGCCCCGGCTGCTGCAAACCGAACGTTTGGGCTCGAATCTTCCAGCCGCCCGGTTAGTGCTTTGATGACAGGCGGCGCACCGGAACCGATGACACTTAGAGCTATGACGGCCCAATAGCGGACCGCACTGTCCGAATCACTTAATAACCCGATTAGCTTCGGAATATTATCCGGTCCTCTTCCAACCAAATCGGCCGCAGCGAGAATACGCTGTTGAGGATATTTACTAATTTGTCGCGCCATCTCATAAGGCGTCGAACCTTCGGCGCGAATATGCATTTCAGCTTCCGACAACAACCCTACATCTCTCGTCTCGACCATCCATTGAAGGTGCACTTTACGCAGTCTCCCAAGAATCCTCCTAAGTGAAGCCGAATCTGCCAGATTGTTTACTTCATGCGGGTCAGCCGATGTATCATAAAGCTCCTCAATCGGCTTGGTTGGCGCCCAGTGTAATTTTTGTATATTCGACAGCTTTTCCTCTGCGACCGCTCTGCGCAGCTCCTTCACAATCTCAGCCCTGTCCGGATATTCGCTGGGCTGTATATACGGCAAATGCGGCATATAATTGCGAATATACTTGTAGCGTTTATCCCGCACACAGCGCGACATCTCATAAACCTCATCAACCCGGCTGGCTGCCCCAAAGACGTATTCTCGCGGCGGCCCCGCCCAGACGCCAAGAAACGCACGCCCCTGCATATAACCAGGTATCGACAATCCAGCTAAACTCAACACAGTCGGTGCAAAATCTACAAAACTAACTAACCTGTCGGTTCTCCTGCCTGCCCCAAGCGGAGAAAGGTGCTGATAACGTTCAGGAAAACGAATGATTAACGGGACATTAAGGCCGGAATCATAAAGTGTTCTTTTGAATCGAGGAATACCCATACCGTGGTCTGAAAAAAAGAATACTATCGTATTATCAGCCAAACCGTCGACTTCAAGCTGGCCGAGCAAATCACCAACCTGCTTGTCCATAAAAGTAATCAAGTTGTAGTAACGTGCCCAGATTTTTCGCACAAACGGAGTAGCGGGATAATACGGCGGTAGAGGAATTTTCTTGCCGTCATGACGTTCGTTGGCTTTGAGCTTCGAGGTGTACTTGGCAAAGAACTCCTCATCGGAACCGTTAATCTGCCCCTGGTGTGTAGAGGTGAAATTAAATACGCTGAAAAACGGCTGACCCGGCTTACGCTTGCGCCAATGGGCCGTTTCACTTGACTCGTCCCAGACATTTACATCGATAAAGTTATAATCCTTTTTGTAGTTATTTGAGCAGTAGTACCCGGCGGCACGCAGATATTCCGGAAAACACTTGATTTGACTCGGCAATTTTACCTCAGAACGCAGATGCTGGGTCCCCAGAGAAGTTGCATACACCCCTGTTATCAAACATGAACGCGACGGCGCACATACAGGAGCGGTTGCAAATGCCTTCGTATATACCACGCCATGCCTGGCCAACTTGTCCAGATTCGGCGTCTTCGCGTAACTGTCACCATAGCACCCTAAGTAAGGACTGATGTCCTCGCACGTAATCCAGAGGATATTAGGTTTGCCGCCAGGTGTTCTATACGCTGTTCGTCTTACAGCAGTAGCGCACCCTGCAACAGTAAAGCCTGATGCGCATAATCCCATTGCTTTAAGAAAACTCCGGCGAGTTCGCCGGACGTCTGTTTGGGTTCCCGCGAAGCGGGGTCCCTCCCCGTGTCTTTCGGGAAAATCGCGACGTGTGCTCTTGTTTGTGTCCATTTTTAGTCCTCCAAAGTTACACTGACAAATTCAAAACTGTTTTTTACCTTCAGGCACTACCTCGAAGTCTCGCAGACTGCGAACCACCGCACTATTTGCTCCAATCAATTCTGCGACAAGCTGATATTCTCCTGTTCTGTCTGGAATCCTTTGCTCAAATGACAAAATCTCTCGCCCAAGACCACTGACAGCACAACCTTTCGACTGTTCGGTGACAATCTGACCACCACGCATAACGAGAAAACGAACGGTCCCTTTCCACTTACGATGCAAGTCATTTATCACAAAGACATTGAACTGGCGCTCTGTCCCGCCGGCAAGCTCCTCATCCCAGAAATCAATCATCAACCCCACCGGCGAAAAGGCATCACGGACATACTGCTCGAAGTTCGGCTCGAAAGTGAGTTTTTCCAGGTCGATGAAATGGTCGCTTGTCGCCCCACCTTCCGGCCGGGGCTTGTCACCTGCCCGCGAATAACCCAGTCCGCAGAAATGAAGCACACCGGCACATTCACGCTTGACTCGCCAAAATTCCGTAAGGGCAGCTAAATAACGGGCATAAAGCAAACGCCGCTCAGCTACAGTCGAGTCGGGGCCAAGCAGTTTTTCATAAACACTTCCAGTCAGACAGGTAGTGCTTCCGTCACGATTGAGCCATAACCAGGCGTACTCATTAATAATAATGGGCAGATTATAGCTTTCCTGTTCCTTTCTGACTGAGGGTCGGCCGGAAATCTTCACCATATCCGACAGGGCAAATTTATTGTCATCCGCCCAATACTCATTCCACAATTTTGAAAATAAATAAGGATGGGTCTCAACACAATCATCATCGGACTGAGGCCTTGCCCAGCCGTTCTCCCAAGGCCGATTGGACAAATCCAAATGCCGCACAGCCCTCAGCGCCTTACCGGTCTCCTCAGTAACGCTCTCATTCTGTGCATCCCAGATAACAACGCACGGATGGTTCCATCGCTCACACATCCACTCGGTATACTCCGGAATTATCTTTTCACTTTTCGGATTTTCCGGTGCTTTACTGAGCAGCCAGATGGGAAACTCATCCTGAATCAAAAAGCCCTCTTCATCAGCTATTTCGTACCAAATCTCCGGCGGAAAACCGATACAGTAGCGAATCGAATTCCAGTGCATACTTTTGAATTTCCGATGAAGCCGGCGTACCCATTCTTTTCGCCAAGGCTTGTCACCCCGCTCGACGTCCTCAAAAAATCGATATGCGCAGACATTAGTCCCCCGCATAAAATACGGCTTGCCATTCAGAATAGCCCGTCCACTTTTCTTATCAAAACGAAATGACCTCATTCCGAATCGAGTCTTTACAGTATCTGTGCCGATATCCAATTCCACCTCATACAGGAACGGCTCCTCCGGCGACCAGAGTTTGCAGTCACGCATAGGTAGAACCGTACTGAAAGGAAATACTTGGTTGTCCCCGACTTTTCCCATTCTGGTCCGTTCGGAAATAAAAGTCCTTCCACTTTTGTACTCTCGTATTCTACAGATGATGTCAACCTCACCTTCAAGAGTCGGGGTTTGGATCAGCGATTCGATGCGAACCGAATTGTCTCCAAGTTGCGGGACAACCTGAATGCTGGAAATATAGGGTGTTCCGGTGAGAATCAGTTCCACTGAATCATAAATGCCCGGGATGTATAAATATTTTTCAAAATCCCAGCCTGTCGGCATACCCTCCGGCAAACATTCACGGTCGGTACCCACACGTACAATCAATTCATTTTGCTTACCTGAACCTTTTAGAAATTTCTTCACATCCAGCAGAGCCGGAGTAAAGCAAGGCAGATGCTCGCCAACAACTTTACCGTTGAGAAAAACTTTAGTACCGTATTTTGCCTTGTGGATTTTCAAAATCGCAACAGCCGGAATCTGTCCTCCGACGGTGAATGTGCGCCGATACCAGAATGCCTGACGCTTTTCGCTCTTTTTCCCGACTTCGTCAAAAGAAGGCTTCGCCATATCGACAAGTCCCGGCACCGGTACCTTATGCTGGAAACTGTTCGGCGTTAAATCCATCGAACCTTGAGCTATCTCCCAGGTACCATCTAAATTGATGATGTGTCTTCCTCTGGTGCTTTTTGTATTGGTTTTCATTTCGCCGAGACAGCCACCGCACACAAATAACAATATCATAAAAAGATTTAGCCACCATCGTCTAAGCATTTCAGATTACTTTCCTCGTGATTCTCTTGCTTTTACTGTTTTATATTTCTGCCCAACGCCTCAAACATCGCTAATACGTTTTCAACCGGCGTATTGCACTGAATATTGTGAACAGTGCTGAATACAAAACCTTTCTTTGCGTTCTCGCCTTGCGGGGGCCCGTTGAATATCCGCACCCGTTCTGTAACCTGCCGACGTACCTGCTCAGGCTTACCAAACGGCAGCACCTGCTGCGTATCCACACCCCCGCCCCAGAAAATTATCCTGCCGCCGTATTTATCAACTAAAAGTTGTGGGTCCATACCCTTGGCCGAGGTCTGAATCGGATTGAGAATATCAAAGCCGGCCTCGATGAATCCCTCTATCAATGGCTCACAGCCCCCACAGCAGTGTTTCATCGTCTTCCATTCGGTGTGGACATGAATCCAGTCATTAAGCTTCCTGCTGAATGGCAAATAAAGCTCCCTGTAGGTATCCAAGCCGCAGAATAGCGTATTCTGTGCTGCCAGGTCTGCTCCATCCACAAACACGATGTGCACTTTGTTGCCGATGGCCTGGTAGATCCGCTCCAGATTTTTAATTGCAATCTCGACCTGACCCGCAAAAACTTCTTTAATATATTCTCTTCGCGTCACCGTGCTAATATACCATTCTTCAATGTCCCGAATTCCTTTTGGGTGCTTCAAACCAGCCGCCGGCACCAGCGCTATATCCCCAAAGGCCGTCCCCGGAAATCCCGCTGCAATTGCAAGGTCCGTATTGTTGTAAAGCTCTTTTGCCCGCTGCTCATAAATCTTCAAATCTTCGTCACGGATGAGCACAAACTCCTCAAGGTTATCCGCCGGGTCGAGCCTGGCCTCGTCAATCGGTTCCTGGTGAATAATCGCGTCGAAATAGAACCCGCCTTTGGGCATTCGGCCTGAAGCCGGAACCGACTTATCACCTTCGGGATACTGCAAAATATCACCATTGGCTTCCGGCTCCGTATTGAACCCGCCCGGCACTAACACATCTGTTCCATCGAAGGTTCTCCATGGTTTCCAGTCCGTATTCGCAAAGCCAAAGTGACTTTTTGGCCCCAGCAGGTTCACCGTGTCAATCCCCAACATATCTCGCAAATCAGCCGTAACTTCCCCAAGCATCTGATACGGGTCAACTACCTTCACCGGCTCACCCGGCTTATCCAGACCGAGTGCCTGACGCAGATTCGCGACCACACTAACCTGAGCCCCACTGGTTACTGTTCCGCCTAAATCCACAGGAACACGGTCAACAGGTTCATAATTGAGAGCCTTGAGCACACGTTCTCTACCGGTCATGACTGTCTTGTTGTTAGAATTATTGTCCATAAAAATCTCCCATATCAGTTATCAAAGGTTTCTGAATAATTCATTACTATCAACCGACAATTTCTTGCCGACCTGCTGAGACGTAGCTCTGGCACGGCTGGTATTCTATCACTTTATCAGCACTATTACAAAAAATTAGACACATAAACCAACATTGAAAATTGAAATCCCAAGGTTCAATGAAAAAAGATTGACACCCGGCACTAAGCAGGGTAGATACCATATAGGTGCTGGGTATCAACGAAAGGACAAACTCTATGTGGCTGTTAATCCTTCTTCTTCTCTCTGTCGTTTTCATCATTATTGCAACCACCAGGCTTAAACTGCACCCGTTTCTTGCACTGCTGATTGCCGCTTTTGGATATGGCATCTTGTGCGGAAAAATGTCGCTCGAGCAGATAGTCGAATCGGTAAACGCGGGCTTCGGCGGCACTATCGGCTACATCGGCATCGTAATCCTGGCAGGAGCGGTCATCGGTACCTTTTTGGAAAAATCCGGCGGCGCGTATAAACTGGCCGAGAGCACGCTCAAATTAGTAGGCAGTAAGAATGTGCCTCTGGCTATGGGAATAATAGGGTATATTGTGAGCATCCCGGTGTTTTGCGATTCTGCTTTTGTTATCCTTTGCCCGCTGGCCAAGGCGCTGTCCCGCAAGGTGAAAATATCCCTGGCGGCAAGTGCAGCGGCGCTGAGCCTTGGTCTCTACGCCACCCATACAATGGTCCCGCCGACACCCGGGCCTGTCGCCGCGGCGGGCCTGCTGGAGGCCGACCTGGGCCTGGTAATCCTGTGGGGAGCACTGGTAAGCATTATCGCCCTTGCAGCCGGCTGGCTGTTTGCTATAAAGTTTGCAGCTAAAGTTTACATAAGCCCCGCCTCGGAATCACCGGAACCGGATTCGCAAGAACTCACCGCCCAGGCACCCTCGGCCCTTAAGTCGGTCGTTCCTATCTTTCTGCCAATAGTTTTGATTGTGGCCAGGTCAATCGGTGAGTTCCCAACCCATCCATTCGGCCAAGAGAAAATATATGCGCTTATCAGCTTTGCCGGGCAGCCGGTAGTGGCGCTGCTGGTGGGCGTTTTCTTTTCTTTGCTGTTGCCAAAAAAACTTACCACTGAGATGCTCTCAGCTTCCGGCTGGGTCGGCCAGGCGGTCGTTGCCGCGGCAACTATCATTATTATTACCGGCTGCGGCGGCGCCTTCGGCAAGGTGCTGCAAAACTCCGGAATCTCCGAAGCCGTGGGCGAATACCTCGGCAAAGGTGCGAACCTTAGTATTTGGCTCCCCTTTTTCATCGCCGCGGCGCTCAAAACGGCACAGGGCTCATCGACCGTAGCTATCATCACCACAGCCGGCATTGTGGCGCCGCTTCTCGGAACACTCGGTCTCGAAACGCCGACAGCAAGAGCGCTGGTAGTGGTAGCCATCGGTGCCGGCTCTATGGTAGTCAGTCATGCAAATGACAGTTATTTCTGGGTGGTTACAGGCCTATCCAAAATGAGCGTCAAGCAGGGCTATAAACTGCAAACACTCGGCACACTCGTCGAAGGTTGTGCCGCAGCCATCACGTTATGGGTTATCCGCTTGGTTGTTCTCTAAAGAAAAGACACAAACAAATTGAACTGCGTTAGGGATTTTTTCGAGTTTGCATAATTGATTAACCACAGGGTGGCACCCTCAAACCATGGCCTGAGTTCGTCGAAGGCTTGTTTGGGGGTGGTCTCAATCGTCCTGATAGAATTGAGGTTTTATGAAAATTGTCATCGCAATGGACTCGTTCAAGGGGACTCTCACAGCTTACGAGGCCTGTGAAATTATTGCACAGGCTATCTCAGAATCCACACCCAATGTTCAGCTTGTAATAAAACCAATGGCCGATGGAGGTGAAGGCACTGCAAAGGCGATGATTAAAGCAGCCAACGGCCGGTGGGTCCCGCAAACGGTAATGGGTCCCCTGCCGGACATGCAGGTCGAAGCGGGATTTGCCTGGTTCGACGATGACAGCACGGCTCTAATTGAGATGGCCTCGGCCAGTGGATTAGAACTGCTTTCGCCAGAGCAGATGAACCCGCTCAAAACCACCACTTACGGGACAGGCCAACTGGTAAAAGCTGCTCTGAAATATGATGCTCAGAGAATTCTCTTGGCCGTTGGCGGCAGCGCAACCGTAGATGGCGGCCTCGGCGCCGCTACGGCGCTTGGCTGGAAGTTCCTCGACCACCGGGACAATCCTGTCTCGCTCGGAGGCGCGGGACTTGAGAAAATCAAAAAGATAGTGAGACCTGAAAACTTCAACATTGTTCCGGTGGAAGTCCTCTGTGACGTTGACAATCCACTTTGTGGCGAGCAGGGCGCAGCTAAAGTTTACGCCCCTCAAAAAGGCGCAACACCCCAAATGGTAGAGCAACTGGAAAAGGGTCTGGCTCACTTAGCTGAGCTTGTCAGTAAACAACTCCAGTGCGACATCAACGTTCCTGGCGCAGGCGCAGCCGGCGGATTGGCCGCCGGAGCTATAGCTTTTATGAATGCCATTGTCGTATCCGGCATAGAAACAGTAATGGCACGAAGTAACCTCCGCGCTGAGCTCGAATCCGCCGACTGGGTCATTACCGGCGAAGGCTCTTTCGACCGGCAATCACTCTATGGAAAAGTTGTATCCGGAATCTTAAAAATGGCTTCTCAATCACATACCCGCCTGGCCGTCCTCGCAGGTCAGGTCAATATACCGCAGCAGGAATATCAAAAAATCGGAATCACAACCGCTATATCATGCAAAAATGACAATATGTCTCTCGATTACGCGCTTAAAAACAGTCGGGAATTACTCTACTCAGCCGCACAACGTTTCGCAAAGCAATATCTGTCCCAGTAAGTCTGCATCTCTTGTACTTTTTGAGTGAACCTCCCCTGTGCTTTCTCCGGCCAGCTTTTTATGCCTTTACCGTGCCAAAACGGATATAATTAAAAAACCTACAAAAACAGCAATTTCAGCGCCCATTTTAGGCGTAAATATCAGTCTGTATTAACGGAAGCCGATTCGGCGAAATAATATCCGGGATTCTGGAGAAAAAAAGTTAGTGGCGAAAAAGCCGGATACAGCATTAGTTAAGGCATCTGTTAACGGGGACGCAGAGGGCTTTACCGTATTATGTCGGCGCTACTATCCGGCTATGGTTGCAATTGCACATTCAATACTTGGCGACAGGCACTTAGCTGAAGACGCAGCTCAGCAGGCATTTGCGAAGGCTGCCCTCAAGCTGCCGCAGTTAAAGAAAGAGAGTCGATTTGCCGGCTGGCTCGCTGTTATTTGCAGAAACATCGCAAAAGATATGGCCCGCAACGTAGGGGCAGGCCTACGTGTCTGCCCGACTGATGACCTTTCGATGATAGAAGCCAAATGGTGCGACGATGATACTACCGAGGCTATCAGGAAAGCTATAAGCAAGCTTTCGGCCTCTGCAAGAGAGCTGATTTTTCTGCGGTACTATGACGGTATGTCTTATGAGCAAATATCTGCGGTGTTAGGCATCTCCGAACAGGCGATAAACGGAAGGTTGCGAAGGGCAAAGAAAAAAATGGCTGATTATTTACGGCGTAACGGTTTTGGAGAGATTCGGTTATGAACAAGCAAAGAAACGAAAGACGACTGGATGAATTAATCTCCCGCACTATCAACACGGAAAAGCCGCGGTTCAACCCTGAGAAATGGAAGCAAAAATACCCTGACGAATTTCAATCGCTCCTTTCACGCGCAGCTAAAATGGTTTCGGCCCGTCAGCCCAATATATGGCGAATGACCTTAAGAAGACCAATAGCCAAACTTGCCGCTGCAGCGGTAATAATCGTGGCAGTCAGCTTTTTTAGTGCTCACCAAGACTCGTCTGAGCAAGCCGATACTACTACAGTTTCAAAAATCACAAAATCCCCGGTCGAAATGATGACGGTGGCGTCACTTAACATTGCTTATCGCCAGGGGGGGATGGAAGCGGTAGAGAAACAATATGAAAAGTCCTCCGAGATGAGGGGGGCTAAACCGACTGAAATATCACTTCAGGAATTACTTGCAGAATTTAATGGTACATAGTTTAGAAGGGACAAAATTATGAGAAACGTTACGAATAACAAATCAATAATGTTTTTAATCGCCACTTTGACACTGCTTATACCCTCACCAGCCATTTTTGCCTATCCGCCGGATAACGCTGCGGTACTTTATTATCGAGCATGTCAGTGGTATCAATCAGACTCTGAAATGGACAAAATGCTGTCAGATTTATCAAGGGGCAAGATTGAGGTTGATGGAAAGATCAAAAAATACGTCAAAAGAAACCGACGTGCGATAGATTTTTCAATAACTGCCGCTGAGGTGCCAAATTGTGATTGGGGCATGGACTACTCCAAAGGAATGTCAATGGTGATGCCACCTCTTGTCACGTTCAGGAATTTGGCCCGGCTGATTATGGCAGATGCCAAAATCCTTGCCAACCAAGGCGATTATAGGTTGGCGCTTGGTCGCTGTTTAAGTCTTCAAAAATTTGCGCGACATGTAAGCGACCGTCCACAGCTTATGTATTTGGTAGGCAACGCAATCAATGATATGTCAAACAGATGCATTCAAGATATCCTTGCAGAAATTCCGGAAAATTTGGAAACGTTGAGTTGGCTCAAAAAGCAACTACTTAAAATAGAAAACATACCTTTATCATTCAAAACTTGCATCGATTATGGGGATGAACTGCTAACGACATATATGACCAAGGAAGCCGGTAAAACACTCATGGTTTTTGCCGAAGGCGCATCTTCTTCGATTGCAAAAATTGCGAGCGACCGTATTCGTGCGGCAGACGAGGCCTTTTTCGAAGCAAACAGAGTCTACTGGGAGAACCATATAGCCCATGTTAGAGCCACCCTCGACCTGCCCCATCCAGAGGCCTATGCCGAACTCAAGAAACTAAGCGATAAGCCGGAAAAAGACGCGGTTGAAAATCCCGATGCAACGCTTACCGCTATCCTCGTGCCTGAACTTGCCGAAGTTTACAGGGTTGGAATAAGGGGAAAGACCATCTCTAATGCCATCAAGGCTGCCATTGATATTTACATAATTAAGGCCAAAACCGGCGGATTGCCCGATGCTCTGCCGGATGGTATGCCCAAGGACTTGTTCAGCGGCAAGGATTTTAAATACGAAAAAACAAAAGAGGGCTTTGTACTTCGCTGCCGGGGCAAAGATTTAGTTAAAAACGAAATCTATGAGTACGAATTCAAGGTCAAAAAATGATTCGTTATACCATCAGCGAAAAAAGGCCGAGCTTCTTTGGCTCGGCCTTTTTTATGCCTTTTGGGCCTCAAAGCCGCTAAAATTTCACAAAATTCTGTTTTTCCTTTGAGTAAAATGTGTACCTCGGTTGTTATATAGGTGGCGATCGATTGTCTTGTCTTTAGCAGGCGGCCGGCTGATGTTGGATGACAAGTTATTAGTATGGAAATTCAATCGTGGAAACATAAATGCTTTGTCACGCATTTACGAAAAATACCGCGATGATTTGCTGAGGCTGGCGGCCGCTCTTTTGAATGATATCGGTGACGCAGAGGACATTGTGCAGGACGTTTTCATTGGCTTTGCGCAATCCGCCGGACGGTTTCAGCTTACCGGAAGTCTCAAGGGGTACCTGGCAACCTGCGTTGCCAATCGTGCACGGAACAGAAACATAGCGGCGCACCGGCGCAAGGCCGACCGGTTGAACGAGAACAGCCCTGTTAGATCAAACTTAGAAACACCAGACAAACGGTTAATGGACGGTGAAGAGCTAAGACAACTGAGTAACGCAATGGCTCAAATTCCGTATGAGCAGCGGGAAGCAATAACCTTACGTTTGTATGGTGAGATGAAATTCAGAGAAATAGGTGTGCTGCAGAAGGTGCCAATCAAGACGACGCAAAGTCGGTACCGATGCGGATTAGACAGACTGCGGTCAATACTGAATAGCGAGGTGCAAAAGTGAGACCGACAGAAGACATAGAGAAGCGTATCAAAAATGTTAATATTGTCATCGATTCGGAAAGCAACAAAAGAGTGTTTAGCAATATTTTGCAGGCATTTGAGAAATCAAAAGCGAAAGATTTGGCTCGAACTGACCAGCCCAATATTTGGAGAATGATTTTCAGAAACCCGCTCACCAAACTTGCCGCCGCTGCGTTGATAATTATTGCGGCCAGCTTGTTCCTTGGTCGAGGTAGGCATATACCGAGCGGACCAACAGCAGAGCCTCGAATAATAGCCCAATCAACCGTAAAGAAGATGTCTTTGATGTCTCTGAGGATGGCATATCAACGCGGGGGATTCGATGCGTTGGATAGACAGTTTCGAGATACTCTTGATGCGCCGGGACTGCAGTCAATAAGTATTTCGATGCAGGAGTTGCTTGAAGGCGTAAACGGATTTTAATATCGAAAGGAAAGAATTATGAAGAGAATAAGAAACAGTCTGTTTGTCGGGACAGTGTTTGCCAGTCTGGTGATGGCATTGGTTGCCTCACCGGTTCCGGCATATCCGCCCGACCCGGACAATGCGGCCTTGTTATACTACCAGGGTATTCTGACACTGGTGGAGCTTAACGAAGAGGCGCGGGATCGTATTAGGGATGTAGCAAGGGGTGAGGTTACACCGGACGATAAAGTGCGGGAAGACATCAGCAAGTGTAAGGGGGCAATTCAATTCGCTGAGGCTGCGGCCCAGGTGCCGGCATGTAACTGGGGTGTGCGGTACTCGCAGGGATTCGATGCCCTGATGCCGCAGATGGCACACATGAAGGTCCTGACTTTTGTGCTTGTCGCCGATGCACGCATTCGTGCATCGGATGGTGATTACAGAGGAGCCCTTGAGCGGTGTCTGATGACGGGCATATTTGCCCACCACGTCGGAGACGATACGTTAGTTTCGTATCTTGTGTCTTTGTCTGTGCGTGCAATGGTGTATAAGTGCATGCAGGATATCATAGGTCAAGCTGTCAACGATAAGGAGCTGCTGGGATGGTTGAAGAATGAGTTTGTGACGTCTCCAGCCGATACCCTTTCTCCCGCCAAGCCGCTTAAGATTGAACTGGAGATTGTAACGGACCTGATGCAAATGGACAACATCGAGAAGCTTGCCCGTATTCTGGCCGATTCCGATGAGAAGAAGATGGCGGATATCATTAATAAGGCCAATAAGAAGACCCTGGAGCAGGCCAGACGGTTATACTCGGAGCATATTAAGTCGGCACTGACTGTCTTTAGCACACCCATGCGGTACGAACAGGCTCATTCGAAGTTGAAACAGTTGGCAAACAACTTTGACCCGAACGATCCGGCATCGGCGGCTGCAGGAGCTTTTATACCGGCACTGGCAAGGATACTAACTTTGAAGATGCGTACCGAGACGCATGCCAATGCGATCAAAGCGGCGATTGACATTTGCATGACAAGGGCCAAGACGGGACGGCTTCCAGATGCTCTGCCCATGGGGCTGCCGAAAGATGTGTTTAGCGGCAAGGATTTTGAGTACGAAAAAAATGATACCGGCTTTGTGCTTCGTTGCCGCAGCAAAGATTTAGACAAAGACGAAATCTACGAGTACGAATTCAAGGTCAAAAAGTGATTTGTTATATTGTCACCAAAAAGGCCGGGCCCTGCCAGCAACAAGCAGAGCTTGGCTTTTTTTATGCGCTTTTTTTGCAAAATTTCGGGGAAATTAGACTAAAATGGGTGGGTTATTCGTTGTATCAGTGAGAAATGGCCGTTTCTTTGATTGGACAAGCGGATTTGATGGTCGAAGACAAGATACTTGTTTGGAAATTTAATCGCGGTAGCAAAGATGCTCTGCGGCGGATCTATGAAAAGTACAAAGATGACCTGCTGCGATTGGCTATAACACTGTTAAGAGATAGAAGCCTCGCCGAAGATGTTGTGCACGACGTATTTGTGTCGTTTGCCGGAACTGTGGGAACCTTCCATCTCAGCGGGACCCTGAAAGGCTATCTTTCAACCTGCGTTGCCAATAGTGCCCGTGACAGGAACCGTTTAAGGTCGCCCAAGGATGCAGGGCCGGACGTTGTGGAAGCGGCCGGTTCTGATTCGGATGGGCCGATGGAACAGGCAATAGGCCGGGAGGAATCCGACGGGCTACAAGATTTACTGGCCCGGCTTCCATACGAGCAGCGTGAGGTTATCGTGCTGCATCTGCATCACGAGATGCGATTTCGGGAAATAGCCAAAGCCCTTGGTATTTCGATCAATACAGTCCAAAGCCGATACCGATATGGTTTGGACAAGCTTCGTTCAATTTTGAATAGTGTGGTGACCAAATGAGACCCAAAGAAAACATAGAAAAATTCGTAAAAGATAGAAAGCCGAATGTAACAACCAGCCGCCAAATGGATAAGCGCACTCTAAATGACTCGTTTGCAGCTATGGAGCAAACTATCCGGGCTAAATCGGCAGACCATAAGCCGAGCACAGCCAGGATAATTACCCTCAGCAGAATGATGAAGCTTACCGCCGCAGCGGCTGTCATAATCGTGGCAATCAGCTTTTTTATTGCTCACCACGGCCCGTCTGAGCAAGCGGATACTACTACAGTTTCAAAAGTCATAAAATCCCCAATTGAAATGATGACAGAGATGTCGCTTGAACGTGCATTTCGGCGAGGAGGAATAGAAGCTGTAGAAAATCAATGCAGGGAGGCTTTTAAGCCAACTGGACCGGCGCCGGGAAGTTTATCAATCGAGCAGATACTCGAAGAATTCAATGGCAATGGTCATAGCACAGAAAGGACAAGACTATGAAAACAATTAGAAGCAGTAAAATGACAAAGATGGTGTTCGCTGTTTTGGTGATACTTATTTCAGCCCCATTCCTCTTTGCCTATCCGCCTGATAACGCGGCAGTGCTTTATTACAAGGCCTTCATGCTGTATGAGCGCCCGGACAACATTGGTCCCATGCTGTGGGATTACTGGAAAGGCAATATTAAATTGAATGGGAAAATAGAAGAACACTTGACCAAGAATCGAAAAGTAATAGACATTGTGCTCGATGCCACCCGGATAGACCGTTGCGACTGGGGATTGGACTACTCCCAGGGTACGGAAGTACTGCTGCCCCCTCATCACAAGGCCAGAGATATATTCGCGCTGCTTGCTGCTGAGGCAAGAATGCAGGCTGACAGAGGCGATTACAAAAAAGCACTGGATCGCTACATCAGTATATACAGGATGGCGCGTCACCTCAATGAGCGTCCACTCATATGCTACCTCGTCGGTACCGCCATCAATGCCGCGACCAACAATTGTATTACCCGATTCCTATCGGAGATGCCACCAGACATAGACACCTTGACCTGGCTGCGAGACGAACTCGCCGAGTTCGACAAGCAGCCGTATTCGATAAAGCCAACCCTTCGGTGGAAACGCGAAGCGGCAATCATCTCTATGTCTCCAGAGAGAATTGGCAATGTAGTGCGTTCCGGTCTTGAT
>CAYUFX010000037.1:0-17209 GCA_964444135.1 uncultured Pirellulales bacterium
CCAGGGAAGCAGCTATGTCGGCGCTGAGGAAAATCTTGCCGAAGATTGATTTTGAATTGTCGGACATTCCTTATGAGACCTTGCTCAAATTAGAAATAACGATGGACAACTTCTTCGAGGCGATGAAGGAGATCGAGCCATCTGCTATCAGAGAGGTTTTCGTGGAAGTCCCGGACGTAAAGTGGTCTGACGTGGGCGGCCTTGAGAATATCAAGCAGGAGCTCAAAGAGGCAATCGAATGGCCGCTCAAATATCCAGATATATTCAGAAAAGCCGGTACTAATCCACCTAAGGGGATTATGCTCTACGGCAAACCCGGGACAGGAAAGACGCTTTTAGCCAAAGCTGTGGCTAATGAAAGTGGTGTCAATTTTATATCCATCAAAGGTCCGCAGCTTATAAGCCGGTATGTAGGTGAATCAGAACGAGGGGTAAGAGAGACATTCAGAAAGGCCAGGCATGCTGCACCAACGATACTCTTTCTTGATGAGATAGATAGCCTTATTCCCAGAAGAGGTTCAAGTTCTACCGATGCCCATGTAACCGAAAGAGTGATAAGTCAATTCCTAACTGAAATGGATGGAATTGAAGAGCTCAAAGGAGTTGTAGTTTTAGCAGCCACTAATAGATTGGATTTAGTTGACCCTGCGATACTGCGAAGCGGCAGATTTGACCTCTTGTTTGAGTTATCTTTACCTGATGAGGAAATTCGACTAAAGATTTTCAAGATACATACCAAAAACAAGCCCCTCGCTCAGAATGTTGATTTGACCAAGTTAGCTAAAGAAACCGATGGAAGAACCGGTTCTGATATTGAGTTTGTTTGTCGAAAGGCCTCGATGTTTGCAGTAAGAGAATATATCGAGCACAATTCAGCGAAAAAGAAAATAAGTGCAATCGGGGAACTCAAAGTTTCAAAACAGCATTTTGACGAGGCTATTAAAATGCTAAAAGAGCAAAACGGTAAGTAGAAAAAAAGTGCAGATGTGAGAAAAAAGAAGAATCTGTACCACAATAGGAAGAGCCAAAAGCTGAAGGAAATGCTGAAAAACCAGCCGGTTCCTTTGAGATAACAGACTCAGATTAGTAGATTGATATTCTTTTTCTTGGTTTTCCATTGGACGAAGTGAGGTCTTAGGGAAGGGACCGGCAAGCCCTTCCCCTGAAATGAAAGGGTTTGTCATGAGCCAAGCAGGTAAATACATTTATGGAATCATAAACTCGAACACGGAAAAATCCTTCAATCTGGATGAAATTGTGGCCTTTGGAGATGTATATCCTCTCAGAAGCCCCACAGAGGTTGTAGAGAGCGGCGAAACTTATAACAATGCCTATACTGTTCCCTTCCAGGATATATCCGCTGTTGTAAGCGATTCAGAAATAATCGACTACAGACATATACCCAAGGACACCTTAGCCAGACTGCTCGTCAGGCACCAGCAGACGGTCGAGAAAGTGATGGCTGAACATACGATTATTCCTATGAGGCTGGGGACATTTGCTGACAGCGATGAAGAAGTGAGAGAGATTTTAGCCAAAGGGTACAAAACAATCAAAGATATACTTGCAAGGTCAAAAAACTGTATAGAGATAGATGTCGTGGCGACATTGAATGATTTCAATTCATTCCTGCGGGAAGAGGTCTCAGAGGAGGAGGAAATAAAGCAATTCAAACAGTCACTTTTAAATAAAAAAGGTAGTGTTACCGTAGATGATCAAATGAGAATAGGTGTTTTAGTCAAAAAACATTTAGACAAGAAAAAGGCCCAATATGGTGACCGGATACAAACAGCTCTAAGTGAAATTGCTCAGAATTTCAAGGCTCACGACCTTATGGATGACACAATGGTCCTTAACACAGCTTTCCTTATGGACGAAAGCAGGCGAAAAGATTTTGAGCGGAAGCTGGATGAGATCAATAACAGATTTGAGGAGAAACTAAATTTCAGATGCGTCGGGCCACTTCCGCCATATAGCTTCTACACCCTTGAGGTAAAGAAACCACGATTTGAAGAAGTAGATTGGGCCAGGAAGAAATTAGGGCTTACAGATGATTTTATAACCGCAAGTGAGATTAAAAAAGCCCATCGCAGATTAGCTTTAGCTTGCCATCCGGATAAGAACCCCAATGCTCCGGATATAGAGAAGAAATTCGATGATATGACCAGAGCTTACAGAATACTTCTTGATTATTACAGGGCTTCAAATCAGGCGGAAGATGGTTGCTATTTTAGTGAGGACACTTTTGAAAAGAACGCGATGTTAGTTACCACAGTAGGATGATATGCTAAAAGAAGGAAAGTATATTTATTGCATAATTGAGACAAAACAAGAAAGAAACTTTGGTCCCATTGGTATTGGCCAAAGAAATGATGAGGTTTTAACTATTGGCTATGACGACCTGAGTATGGTAGTAAGCAATTATCCGGCAGCTAAGCTTGCTACAAGTCGAGAAAACATGTTAGCTCACCAGAAGGTAATCGAAGGGGTAATGAATGAGTTTGATAGTGTCCTTCCGGTTCGGTTTGGCACTATTGCCTCCAGCGCTGATGAGATAAGGAACCTGTTGGACAGGAGATACAGAGAATTTAAGAGTGCCCTAACAGATATGGACCACAAAGTGGAATTAGGTGTTAAAGGCATATGGAAAAATATGGATGTTATTTTTAGCGAGATTGTAGAAAACAATAAAGAAATCAAGAGTTTGAAAGAGAAAATTGCAAACAATATGAGCAGAAATAAGGCCCAGATGAAAATAAAAGCCGGCAAGATGGTTGAGCAAGCCCTACAAAAGAGAAAAGAGCAGGATGCTGAAAAAATAGTGGATGCATTAAGAAGAACAGCTTTTGACCATAAGCTCAATAAGGCCATTGGCGATGAGATGTTTATAAACGCTGCTTTTTTAGTAAGCAAAGGCAGGGAAAAAGAATTTGACAATATCATGGACGACATAGGTGACCAATATCAGGACAGAATGAAGTTTATGTACGCTGGGCCTTTGCCTCTATTTAACTTTGTTAATATTGTTATTTATCCAGAGGAATGGGAAAAATAGAGATGGATGTAGCAACAAAAGAAGGCAAGTATATCTATTGCATAATGGACTCTAATCAACCCCAGTCATTCGGCCCGTTGGGAATGGGGGGGCGAGGTGATGAGGTATACACAATCTGTTTCGATGATATAGCCGCCATCGTTAGTAACGCACCGGTCAAAAAATATCGTATCTCAAGAGAAAACTCACTTGCCCACGAAAAGGCAATCGAGGCAGTGATGGCTGAACACACTGTTCTGCCTGTGAGATTTGCAACAGTTACTGAAGACGAAGAAAAGATTATGAAAATATTGGAGGCAGAGCATGATAAGTTCAGAGAGCTACTAAACCAAATGAAGGATAAAACGGAACTCGGCGTTAAAGCAATATTTAAAGAAGATGTTATTTATAAGCACATCCTAAAAAAGTATGAGAATATAAGTGGATTAAAAGAAAAAATCGCAGAGTTGCCTCCCGAAAAGACGTATCGTCAACGCATGGAGATAGGAAGGATGGTTGAGGCAGCCTTACAGCAGGAAAAACAGATTGTTGAAGAAGACATCTTAAATTCTCTGTCGCCTTTAGCCGTGGATGTCAAAACTAATGACCCTTATGGCGAGCTGATGATTATTAACGCTGCGTTTCTCGTAGAGAAAGAAAGGGAAGCTGATTTTGACCACCAGGTACAGGAACTTGGGGACAAATATAGTGAAAAAGTAAAGTTCAAGTTTGTAGGGACGCTGCCGCCATTTAATTTTGTCAATCTCGTAATTGAGACGGAAAAATACTAATGTTCTTAATTGATAGTATATTGCTTGCACCTGTAAAAGGTGTAGTTTGGCTGGCAGAAAGGCTCAACGAAATAGCCGAGAAAGAATTAAGTGATACCGGGCGCATAAAAGAAGAACTTATGGCATTGCAATTGCGGTTTGAATTGGACGAGATAACTGAACAGGAATATAACGAAAAGGAAAAAGAACTTTTAGACCGATTAGATGCTATTACAGAGCTGGAAGAAAGGTAGGTGCAAAAATGGCTGATATAGGAAAAGCAGGACAAGCGGTCGTTGAGTTTTTGAAGAGGACCCTCAACATCGAAGACGTAAAGGTAATTAAAGCAACGAAAGTTGATGATGGATGGGAAACAGAAGCTGAGGTTTATGAGGAGAGCTCTTTTCTAAAGTCTGTTGGGCTTCCTACCAAGGTACAGGACAGAAATATCTACGCAGTAAAGCTAAGTGATAGTCTGGAGGTTGAATCCTACGAGCGTCAAGGGCATCCGGTGTTAACTGAGTAAGAGAGGTATGCAGATGACCGAAAATCGGCTTGTTTACTTATATTGCGTTACAAATGAAGAGCCGAAATTGACAGAAACAAAGGATTTGGTAGATAACCTCTATTTCTTTTGTCATAGAGGCCTTTATGCGGTGACCAGTAAAGTTAAAGAAAGCGAATTTGGCGAAGAGGGCCTGAAAAAGAATATGGCTGATTTAGAATGGGTTAAGGCTAATGCGAGCACGCATGAGAAGATAATAGAGCAGGTTATGGCTAATGCCGATGTGATCCCCTTTAAGTTTGGGACCCTGTTTAATACAGATGATAGTCTAAAGGCGATGCTCGAAGAGTATAGTGAAGAATTTAAAACAATTCTGAGGAAATTAAAAGACAAGGAAGAATGGGGAGTCAAAATTTATTGTGATACGAATAAATTAAAGGAAAGTGTTATCAACAATGAGCCGGAGATTTTAAAAATCGAGGGCGAAATCAAATCTTCTCCGCCAGGCAAGGCCTTTTTTCTTGAAAAGAAAAAAACTGAATTGTTGGCACAGGAGGTTAACAGAAAAATCAACGAATATAGTCAAGAAAGTTTCCAGCTATTAGAGGAGTTGAGCTTCGAAGCACGCATAAACAAGTTATTACCGAAGGAAGTAACCGAGAGAGAGGATGATATGGTTTTAAATTCAGCCTTTTTAGTCGGCAAAAACGAAGTGGGTGATTTTATTAATATGGTCGATACCTTAAAAATGCATTATGAAAACAAGGAGTTTTTCATAGACTGCACCGGCCCGTGGCCGCCATACAATTTCTGTGGGCTTTCAAAGCAAAAGGTACGAAATGCATAATGTGGTAACAAAATCAAGAGATGTAACTCTCTTAGAAGTTCTTGATAGGGTTTTAGATAAAGGTGTGGTCATATCCGGTGATGCGGTTATTTCTGTAGCTGATGTTGACCTTATATATTTAGGATTGAAGGTTTTGCTCAGCTCAGTGGAGACTATGGAGCAGTTAAGAGGGGCACCAATCACCGGCCCCATGCAGGAGCCAACATAGCAATGGCATTATATATATATGGCATAATAGATTCCAGTGACCGGATAAATGAGCCCATTTATGGATTGGATGGAGCATGTGTTTATAATATCTCTTATTGTGATATTGGGGGGGTTGTAAGCGAGTTGAGTGAGCAGCTTCAAAACGTCACCAAAAACAGCGTGTTAGCACACGAGGAAGTCATAGAAAGGCTAATGGGGCATTTTACTGTTCTGCCGGTTAAGTTCGACACCGTTTTTGATGGAAGAGATTGTGTTCTTTCTATGATGCAAAGCTATTATAGGCATTTTAAAGACAACCTGAATAGACTCCGTGACAAGTTTGAGTTCGGCGTAAAGGTTATCTGGCCGGCAGATAAGATAAAAAAAAGAATAAGAAACTCTCACAAGAAAAACGAACATGAAATGCCAATACCGGATGGTTCGTCAAACAAAAAGTTTATGAGAAAGAAACTTGAAAAATACAGGATAAACGAGGAGTTTGAAAAGAAGGCCAATAAGTTTATTAACGTTATGGATATATTTTTCAGCAAGTTTGCTGTTGAAAAAACACTTAAAAAGCTAAAAACCGAGAATCTGCTTCTGGATGCGGCTTACCTGGTTGAGAAAGACAGGCAGGACGATTTCAAAGAGGCCTTCGAGCACGTAAAAAGTTCCCAGCCTGATTTTAAATATCTATTTAGCGGCCCTTGGCCTGCATACAACTTTGTCATTTTATCAAATAAAAACGACTTGCTTAAAGATTCTGAACAAGAAGATTTGTTTGATAGAGTAATCCAACAGAGGGAACTGGTAGGAGTTGATAAGATATGGCACTAAACAGCGTGGTCGAAACGGATTTTCCTGAAGAGTTTATTGAAGAGATGGAAAAAACCGATGGTGTCCTTCCTAAAAAGATTGATGCTAATCCTGAAAATGTGGAGAAGGGGTTGGCAAAACTGGTGCTCACACTGATAGAGTTGATAAGAAAACTATTAGAAAAACAGGCTATGAGAAGAGTAGAAGCAGGCTCTCTTTCCGAGGAGGAAATAGAAAAGGTTGGTGAAACTTTGATGAAGTTGGAAAATAAGATGAAAGAGCTAAAACAAATCTTCGACCTCGAGGACGAAGAGCTGAACCTGAATTTAGGCCCTTTGGGAGATCTGATGTAGGAGAAAAAATGTCTAAAGAAGATGCCAAAATAAACTGTTCAACATTTCAAAAACAAGAGCTAATGTCCAAAGAAATCTCAGCTAAGATTAATAACGCCAAAGATGTCTTAGAAAAAGCGGAGCTTGCCAAAAAGTTACAGGAGGAAGTGGATGTGCTTCTTTCCTGTCCGGATTATGATGAAAAGAGTACGGATTGTAACAATTGCCGTCTCATTGCGAACTTACGCACAAAAACAGCAGGTCTGGTTATAAAGGCCGAAAAATTGGCATAATTAAAAAAGCGAGGAATAAACGATGGCAGAACAAAAAATGGTCCATGCCATAGAAGCAACTAACTTGGCCGACATCCTCGAAAGAGTGCTGGATAAAGGAATTGTTATTGCAGGAGATATTAAGATTCAACTGGCTGATATTGATCTTCTCAATATCAAAATAAGGCTGCTGGTTGCTTCTGTGGACAAAGCTATGGAAATGGGTATAAACTGGTGGCAGCAGGACTCTTACTTGTCTTCAAAACCAAAAACGGCAGATATTGACAAAGAAAACAGAGAGCTCAGGAAAAAAATAGAGCGTAATGAAGAGCTAAAAAAGAGATTAGAACGTGCGGAAATCAAGGCGTAAGAGGAACAGTCTATGAGAACGCTGATTTATGTCCCTGTTATCCATACAAGTGCTGACCTTGGTTCTATGGCAAAAGATATCTCAAAAAGAGGCATTAGAGATTTAGGGGAAGAAATCTGGACAAAACATAGAAAAACTGTGGAGGGTTTCTGGGATGCTATATCGGATTATTTTAATTCTTTGGACGTAAAGGGAATGAAAATATATCAAGATGGGATGGTTGGTGAGGGTGAAGTGGGCCAAAAAATAGTTGAAGATACCGCTAAAGCTGGAAGTAAGAATTATCAGTTGCTTGCAAAGCTACTTGAAAGAGGAGCTGTCTTGGTAAAGACGGAAGATTTCAAATTCGTTAAACAAGAATACGACAAATTGCTCGCTATAACACGAGCCAAATCAATCCTTCGAAAAGTGATGGCATTTTTAAAATACAAGTTAGTAAAAACCATACTCTTAAATAAAAGAGATACTTTTATTGCTAAAAGAATAGACGAAACACTTGAACCTGACGATAAAGGGATCTTGTTTATTGGTGCCTTCCACAAGATTAAGGGGAGACTTCCTAAAAACATCCAAGTTAGAGAAATAAAAGACACAGATAAAGTAAGGAGATACCAAAGATTATTGCCTTTTCACAACAAATACCGAAAACAATTTGACGAGTTAGGCGAATATATTATTTCAGAAATAACTTAGGGCTGGCTCCAAATAACTAACTTGAAAAGTAGGTCTGCTAAGAAGTTGCCAATTACCCTATAGAAAAATAAATGGGGTTTTGAAATTGGGGGCAGGTCAGTTGGGAATTACTGATACTCAAGAAGAGACCATAAATGACATATTAGCCGAGCTTGCTATAGGAGCGTATCAAGATAGACTAACCGCATATTATTTATCTGCCCGTCTTACTTAAAAAATATCCAACGACCGGCCCCTTGACTCGACGGTCGCTCCATATCGCGGTGATGACAAGCAACGAAGGCTGAGCTAATTTATCCGCACTCTGACAGACAGATATTTGATGTCCCATTTCCTGGCCTTTCGGTGAGAGTCGAAGAAAACATCCAGCCGATTGCCGCGGATGGCACGGCCCCGGTCCGGCACTTTAACAGGCTTGGAATTGTTATAGCCCGGAACAATCATTTCGGTGCCGAACGAATACCTTTTGTCGGCCGCGACGAATGTGTCTCCTCGCTTTATCTTGTGGCCGCTGGCGGTCTTTCCGTCACTGTATCTCCCACAGCACCTTCGGCACGGACAATAGGCCGTCACCCGCATTCGGACCGTTCGCCAAAAAGCAGCTTGCTCTGAGCTATCATTGTTGGCCTCATTCCCAACCAATCTACTGACCGTTTGCGAGGGCACAGCCTGCCGGACGACCTCAAGAAACTGCTGAGGCGCTTTAAATCGAAAGTTGATGGGCGTTCTGTGAGAAACGCCAATACAATCTGACAAACAGCCCAGCAAAAATCTCCAGTCCCTCGATTTATAGACTTGATTCGGCTTAGATTGCTGGGCTTTTCCTAATGAGAGACAAGCCTTTCTTCCGTTGAGAATACGTAACGAGGATGCCTCAAAGAAAATTTCTGTGGCAACAGGGATTTTAGCACTTGACTTTGAACTCTTCATAGGTGTCCTCTTTAAGCTAAAAATGAGTTTTTCTTACGACATCTTGACTATTTGTTAACTGGTTGTTAGCTTGACGATGGTCGTTCTGTGTTAGGCTGCTGGTTGTCGGGTCAGTTTTGCATGGATTTTTCTTGACGGGAAAGTACACAATCTGATATATATAATATTATTGAGGTCTGTGCCTGGGCAGTCGGGCATCTGTGACTTTGAGTTCATCCAGCGGGTGCAATTTCTTAGTTTTCAATAGAGGAGGAGCTACTGCGTATTACTCAAGGCACAAAGTTTTTAGGTGAGGACTTTGTGCTTCGCGGTGAAGATATTTTACATTTCAATTAACGGCTAATATTGGGTTTTTTCTCGTCCGGCGAAGCCCGGCCGGAGTCGCAAAGGAAGGAGGTAGTCTCAAATCGTAAAATATTTTCGATTTTCGATTTGTGTACGTAAGGATGTTAATTGCCTGTCGAAAACATCGGGGATTTTGGTATGTGGCCAAAACCTAATTAACCTTAACTTTCTTGAAGGAGGATTATTATGTCTAAGAGAGTGTGTGAAAAGCCCGTTTTGTCATTCCGAGCGGAGCGCAGCGGAGTCGAGGAATCTGTTTTAATAGACCCCTCGACGCAATTTACCCTGAGCGAAGTCGAATGGGCTCGGGGTAACAACAAAATGATTCTAAGCTTTTCACACACCCTCTAAGAAATTGATCTATTTAACTTCTTTTGTTTTGGTGCTGGCTCTTGCCGGTACAAATGTGACACTTGGCGATGTGTGGGAGGGCCGAGTCAACAAGGATACTGACGACACCGAAGAGTTGGACCCGAGTGGAACGCCGGAAGGCAGCAGCAGCGACCTGGAGTTCTCCTATGAAGACGCGGGTATGGGCGATAAGCAAATAATAGGCATCCGCTGGGAGAATGTCAATGTTCCGAAGGGCGCCGCGATCCTGGATGCGTGGACCGAGTTCACGGTGGATGAGACCGACGAAGGCACGACGCAGGTTAGTGTCATCATCGAAGGTGAATTGAATCCCTATCCTCCTACGTTTACTACTTCGATCCCCTCTAAAATTGCCAACAGGCAGCCCAGAACCATAGCGTAGGCGATATATGAGCCGGAAGATTGGACCGCGGAAGGTGACAAACATCAGACCTCGAGTATCGCCGTTGTCATCCAGGAGATAGTCAACCAGCCCGATTGGGTCGCAGGCAATGCACTGGTACTGATAATTAGCGACAACCCGGACAATCCCTCGAAAGGGAAGCGAGTTGCTGAGTCTTACGGTGGCGTGCCGGAGGCCGCGCCGTTGCTGCACATAGAATACACGCTTGGAAATGCTGGGGGACCCAGCCCGGCTGATGGAGCGATAGATGTGTCACGAGATGTGGTCCTTAGCTGGAAGCCGGGAGAATCCGCTGCGCCAGTTAATGGACACACAGTTTACTTCAGTAAAAACTTCAACGACGTCAACGACGGCGTTGGCGGCGTCACCCAGAGTGCCAGCAGATATACTCCGCCTCAACGCCTTGATTTCGACGCGACTTACTACTGGCGCGTCGATGAGCTCAGTGGCCCACCAGACAATATGCTGTTCGAAGGTGATGTCTGGAGTTTTACGACCGAGCTACATGCTTATCCCGTCGAGAACGTAACCGCCACAGCTTCCAGCGCACACGAGGCAGATATGGGTCCTGAAAATACCATCAACGGCTCGGGAATGGATGCTAACGACCTTCACTCGACAGAAGAGACCGCTATTTGGCTTAGCAGCACTGAACCGGTGGGGGCCTGGATCGAATATGAGTTCGACACGGTTTATAAACTGCACCAGATGTGGGTATGGAACTCTAATCAAACGGTTGAGTCTCTTCTCGGTTTTGGGGTCAAGGATGTTACGATTGACTATTCGACCAACGGCACCGACTATACGACATTGGGTACTACTCACGAGTTTGCCCGGGCGCCCGGCACGTCCGGTTATGCTCACAATACAACTATTGATTTTGCCGGCACCGCAGCAAGGTACGTCAAGCTCACAGCTAACAGCAACTGGGGAGGCATCATGCCCCAATATGGTCTCAGTGAGGTTCGCTTCTTCCAAATACCTGTGAGTGCAAGAAAACCATATCCGGATTCCGGGGCAACAGGTGTGGACGTGGATGTGGTCCTTGGCTGGACAGCAGGAAGAGAAGCAGCTAAGCACGATGTATATGTTAGCACCGACGAGCAGGCTGTAATAGACGGTACCGCCCCTCTCGCTACCGTGACCGAGACCGGCCATGGTCCCTTGGCCCTTGATTTAGATACGACTTACTACTGGAAGGTTAATGAAGTCAATGAAGCCGAGACCCCAAGTACCTGGGAAAGTGCCATCTGGAGCTTTATGACAACCGACCATCTTATCGTGGACGATTTTGAGAGCTACAATGACCTTGACCCCGCTGACCCCGAGAGCAACAGGATATTTAACGTGTGGATAGACTGATACGAGGTGCCGACAAACGGTGCTCTCGTTGGATATGACAATCCTCCTTTTTGCGAGCGAACCATCGTTCACGGAGGTAAGCAGTCCATGCCGGTCTTCTACAGCAACACAGGCGGCGCAGCATCTTCGGAGGCTGAGCTGACGCTGACGCCGGCTCAGAACTGGACTGAAGCCGGCGCTGCGACATTCGTGCTGTACTTTCACGGCGCTGAGGGCAACACCGGGCAGTTATATGTGAAGATCGACGGCTCCAAGAAGGTCTATGACGGTGATCCGGGTGACATAGCGCAATTAGAATGGGAGCAGTGGAATATCGACCTTGCATCGTTAGGCATGAACCTGCAGAATGTCACGAAGCTGGCTATTGGGATTGACGGCAATGGTGCCGGTGGTACATTGTACGTTGACGACATTGGACTATATGCGTCGGCTCCAGAGCCACAAGCCAATTAAAGTGGCAATATGTTGCGTGGTTGACATGGCAGACGTTGAGATAATGGCAAATGAGCGGCTCGATCCCGATACATCAGGATTATGGCCGCAGCCGTAATCGGCATTGGCGCAGGGCCAAGTTAGCTAATGTCTTTGTACCAGTTCGGGCATCGCGTATGAATAAATGTACCCTACGGGCTTGACATAGACCGTCTTTTAATATGCTGAACATTCTGTTTCTTTCTTATCTGGGTGCAATGATTCGCTCAGGTTCTTTTATAGGAGGAGTTATTATGGCACTAAGTACGGGATTATGGATTGGGCTCATTTTTTTTAAGGACCAACCATATTTCCGCCACCTGGGTGCCTCTTTCGCCTTCTGCACAGGTCCACGTTAGTTTTAATTTGCCGTCCCTGGTCGCTTCCTCAGGAATAGGGAATTCATTAATAGGGGTCTTTCCGGTCTTTCTCATTTCGTGGATTTGAAATTCATCATCCGCTATCAACTGAATGTTCGCCTGGAACCGTCCGGTGTATGCCACTTTCAAAATATAACTTGAGCGGGGATCCAAGTTTTCATAGACCACATTTAAGGGCGTCTCATACAGGGTAGTTATTTGATTCATCCAAGCCAACGGTATGGCCCTTCCGTCGAAGCCTTTGGCTTGTACCGTATGAACCCATTCCCGGCCTCGTAGCCCAGCACCGAAACTTACTCGAGGTGATTGTAAGCTGCCCGGGTCTTCTTCCCACGCCGGATAATCGGCAAGCCGCGGAGTGTTTATAGATTGTCCCAAATTATCATAAAAACCACCCGGTCCCGGATTGTCCCAATTAAGCAGTTCATTTAGGGCTGTCAGCCTTGCTTGTTCGTCTTTTATCTGTCGGAACTTTTCGAATTGTGATAAAAGCCAGATGACATTATTTAATGGTGCATCAATGTAATCCATAAAATCACCCCGGCCCCGCTGTGCTCTATGTTTTTTCACTGAGGTTTGTGAACCAATTGTTTCAAACAAATAATCGGCAATTTCCCAGCAACGTGTTTTATAATCCTGAGCAACCGGCTTCTCCCACATTTGGTTCAAAATGGATTCAGCCTGTTCTATTTTCCCCTGAATAGTAATGATAGTTGCATTTCGTAAAACTTCTCTGGCCTCTGATTCCAACGCTGTTTCATAAATCAGCCGCTCTCGAACATACGCATCGTAGTAAGCGCGCAGCAGTCCCATCTGGAACCGGTAATTTTTCACAACCGCAGGCGGGGCCTGTTTTTCCATATTTTTCCACTGATTCAGTGTTACTTCAACAGACTTGTTGGCTATCAGGGGCCCGTGCCAATTTCTTTCCAGTGCTAATATTCCCTGGGCAATATCTTCCGAGAAATCGGGGTGAATAAACAACCGGCTATATTCTCTCAAGGTTTCTATAACCGGAGTATCCGGGTTCCAGTCCTGGTCGCTCCAGATGAATTTATTCACATCGTCATTAATTCCTTCAGAATAGCTTATACTTCCGCTGGCGAACTTATCAAGAACATTATGAATCACTTTTTCCGCGGCCGGACGTGGATTGTAACATTCACGTCCCAGTGTCATGGCAAAAGCCAAATCCCAGTCTTTTACCGGATACTGACAGCTTATACTGTGAGTGATATCCGGATAACGACGGATGGGAATCTCGGGATCTACGATTTCCCGAATTTCAGGTAAAGGCGTTTTAACCCAGGGCCCAAATACGACCCCACCGAACCAGGGATACTTCAAATTGACATTTTTGTAAAAAGCATCCAGCCAATCTTTAGTTGGACGAAACGCCTGAGGAGACACCCAGATTTTCGCCTTTGGATGATATTTGTTCAGGACTTTAGCTACTTTTTCCAGCCACCTGAACAGAATATCGGGATGTAAGTCCCCGGGATCACCGCCGGGAACAAAAACAACGTCAATGCGTTTCAAGCTTTTAAATATATCCTCCCTCTCCTCTAATTCCTTTCGAACGGAATCCGGGTGTGTATAATCACTTCCCACATTCGGATACCATATCCAGACATCCATTCCATAGGAATCGATGATTTCCGCCTGTTTTATCATCATTTCTATGGGGGGAAGTTTCATGTGCGGACTCGTCAGTGTATCGTCGCTTCTTGGCGGTATAATCTCGATGCTGTTAGTGCCGAAAATGCCCAATTCCCGAATGTACTGGTCAAACTGTGCCGCATCCCAGGCATCATAAGCGTTTGTCTTGGGCCGGTATCCTAATTGGTGGCCGCGAATAGCGTACCGAGGGAAAGTGGTAATGTGCAAATTTTCAGGAGCTAAAATCGAACCGGGTTTCATATATAAGCTGCGGAGTAATTTCCCAATACCATAAAAGACGCCCCGCGGATTATTACCTACAACTAATATTGCATTTTTCTTAACTAAAAGTCGAAATCCTTCTTTGTTAAGAGTTTGGCCGTTTGTAAAAATGTTTGAATATGGACCGGCGAAATCCTTCATTTGCTCTTCTTGTCCAACAGCGATGACTGTTTGTTGATTCTTTGGCCACTTTGTTGCAGTATTCAACCGAATACCTGTTCTTTTCTGTATCTCCTCCTGCAGTACCGTTATCGCTTTGCGCTCTAATTTATCTAATTTTCGCGGCGTAACGATGACGCTGTTGGTGAAGTCAAGATTTGTATTTGACGCCGGCGGATTCAAAGGAGATATGAGAATTATTAGTGATAACCCAAGGATATGAGAATTTCTGAATAGCATAAAACACCTCTTCAATCTTTTTACATAATTTTTACTTTAACGCTCGTCAACATCACGACCCATTCTTATTAGTTACAAGGCTTCGTTAATAGATATGTTATTAAATTTTGATATCCTTTTCTTCTTTTATTGTACTATCTTCCTCCCCCAAAGCACGACGAATCGCAGTGATATCCCCCGTTAATCTCTGTTGAAATAGAATCATATCCGAGCTGTGCACTATAATATTCGCGCCAGCCTTGGCCCATTTAATTTGTAATTCCGGCCCTTCAGAGAAATGAATACCTGCACCTAAGCCTTTTTCCCTAACCTTAGAAATGATTTTTCTCACGGCTTCCTCAAATCGGGGATTATCATATTGTTCAGGCAATCCAAGACTTATAGAGAGGTCATGTGGTCCTATAATCACTCCATCGAGACCGGGTTCGGCCAATATGCTTTCTAATCTTTCCAGGGCCGGGACACTTTCCACGTTGATTATTAAAAAGTTGTCTTTATTCCAATCTCTCAGGTAATTTTTAAGCTCTGGTCCAAGAGAATCTTGATTTTGTAACGCCTCTTTTAATCGCTCACCTTTCAACGGACGCAGTTTCATAGCACCAACCAGCTCTCTGACCTGTTCCGGAGATTCAATATAAGGAGCAAGGATTCCCGATGCACCTCCATCAAGAGCTTTATAAGTTTCATTAAGGTCAGGAGAAGGAATACGGACGAGCGGGGGTAATCCAAACGCCTTATAAACCTGACACATCTCAGCAAGAGTGGTTCTATCAATAGGAATGTGTTCGGTATCAATAAAAACAAAATCCGCACCTGTTCTCTTTACTGCCAATGGCCATAGAGGAGAAGGGGAAAGAATCGCGGTCCCATAAAGGCGTTGACCTTTTTTAAGACGGTCTAAAAATTCTTTACCATACATAGGTTTATCCTAATTTAACATATCCAGAGGATATTATATTAAAGAGGATTTTATCATATTGATCTTTTGGGAGCAAAGATATCATTCTCGAAACATTGTATGCACCTTTTGAAATTTTTTATCTCTGCTAAACATCACACTTTTCCAGAACGATTACTCATTCTGTCTCGATGTGTTCTGCGTATTTAACTCTAATACAGTAAACGGCAAGTTTCATGCGCGCACCGGTTTGAATATGCCGGTAGTACTGGTCTATAAGATTCCGACAGACAACTATACGTATTATAGCCGGTGGGACATAGAATTTGTCTTTCGGGAAGCAGCGAATTTAAATACAATGGTTGCCGTCCATTTTGCCTTTGGTTTTTGCAAATTTGAGGCCAGTCTAAAAAGGTTGTATGAAAAACGCTAAAGATATTGCGGTTTGAAGTTGCTTTTTCTTGATTTTTATAGTGAATTATGTATGATGGCTTTTGATAAAAATAATCATTTTCACGAGGGAAAAAGGATGTTCCGTAAAAATACCTCCCATCTGCAGCCATCTTTATTTGGTATCGCAAGCCAGTTGCCGGAAGCAAAGCTTAAAAAACTCAAGAACTCGAAAGAATATGAGTTTTATCGGTTAGTCTTTTGCAAGATAAACGAAAAAGATTTCTCGGTATTGTACTCAGACAACTGCAGCAGACCAAATGCTCCGGTCAATTCTCTTGTGGCTTCCATAATACTGATGTACCACAACAACTGGACAACCGAGCAGTTATTTGATCGTATTGATTTTGATCTGCTTACTCGCACAGCCTTAGGATTGGATACGCTGGAACAGACACCTTTTTGTCCTGCGACTTTCTTTAATTTCCAGAACAGGTTGCTTTCTCACTTTGTTGCAACAGGTGAGAACCTGATCGAAGGAGTATTCGACTCTCTTACGCAGCAGCAGTTGAAGAGACTGAAGATAAAAACCGACATTCAGCGCAGCGACGTGTGTCAGCCACTGAGCGAATGCAGTGAGCGAAGTGGATGATAGTTATCCGTTGCTTAATGTCTGTCGGTATAAGCTGTAGGATCAAGATTACAATTTTGTTGCTCGAAACAACCCTGAAGCTCGTAGTCATTTGACTATGGCTCTTTTCCCAGCCTTTAACCGGCCGGAGTGCGAGAAAGCTCATAGTCATTTGACTATCCACCATCAAATAATCTCTACCTACTAAGACTTTTTGCTTCTGTTGTAGGTCTGCACGATTGTGAATAATTGTATGACCAACTGGACTTTATTCTGAACGCCGACACGTTTGTATATATCGCCGAAATGTGCCTTTACGGTATTATAACGTATCTTCAGCTTTTTATCTATTTTGTCGTTTTCCAGCCCCTCGAACAGCAGCTTGAGTATCTGCATTTTCCTTTCGGAAAATCGATAGCATTTCTGAATATATTCCCACTGTTCCCGGCTAAATAACATAGCGTCATTATGATTACGTCCGGCGGTTTTGTCACGCATATTTATCAGATTTTAGTCTCTCTGCTCCAAATTAGCATATACTATTTTAGCTATACCTTTGCGTTTCTATACATCCGGATGATAATAAGCCCATAGTCATTTGACTATGGTTCATTTCCCAATCTTTCACCGGCCGGGGAGTGAAAAAGCCAATAGTCATTTGACTATCTGCTGACACTTTGTTGATGCATAATGGTTGCAAATTGAAGTACTTGTATTAAGACGAATTTTCTATAGATCAAAATGCCCCGAAGCTCGTAGTCATTTTACTATGGTTCGTTTCCCAATCTTTTACCATCCGGTGCATAAAAAGCTCGTAGTCATTTGACTATCCGCTAACACTTTGTTGATGCATAATGGT
>CAYUFX010000037.1:17309-39453 GCA_964444135.1 uncultured Pirellulales bacterium
TTTCCCAACCTTTCACCGTCCGGTGCGTAAAAAGCTCGTAGTCATTTGACTATCCGCTAACACTTTGTTGATGCATAATGGTTGCAAATTGAAGTACTTGTATTAAGACAAATTGTCTATAGATCGAAACGCCCCGAAGCCCATAGTCATTTGACTATGGTTCGTTTCCCAACCTTTCACCGTCCGGTGCGTAAAAAGCTCGTAGTCATTTGACTATCCTCAGCCGTCAAGAATACAAAATAAGTGTTTTTTGGTCATTTCTTTTGACTTTTGTTTAAAAATATGTTATAATATCCCCATGTTAGCCAGCAGGCTAACAAATAGGACCTCTCCGGATAACCGGATCGTTATGAGATCGAGCGAAAAATCCGAGGCCAAGGTGGCAGGTCAAAAAGGCTCGGAGGCGTGGTTTTCGCCACGTTGAGAACATTTTTGCACCGACAACGCAGGCATCGGGCTTTGCAGCAGACCGTAATAGATTGGGTTATTTGGATAGGTTCTTAGCCAGCAGGCGAAAGATATAGCGGAGAACCGCACATTTTCGTATCAGCAGATACACGCCAAAAAGCCCAGTCAAGCTTGGCTGCCCCCTTGTTTAGAGTGCTTTATACTCTAAGGGGGTCAATCGTAAATAGTCAATATTCAAAAAGAAAGAAGGGATCGCCCTGATAACCGGATACCCTGATAATCACTGCCTGATAACCCGTTACCCCGATAACCGTTACGAAACACGCTTAACGCAACCGATACGAGCTGCGCATCCGTCCAACGAAACTCGCAACCTGATGGTCTAATTTATCCATATTAACTATATTAACCAATGAAACATGAATTATGAACAATGTACCACCAGATATGAGATACGCAATACGCGATACGCAATACGCAATACGAGCATCTGCCCTCTACATCTGTCGAGAACCCTCTACAAATCAGCTCTTTTTATACAAAACAAACCCAATCTTGTCCGCCGTAGGCGGATTGCAAATGAACGTAAGTATCTTTTCAAAAATGGCTTATGAAAATAAATGCAATTGGACAATTGGTGAAAACAAACCCAATCAAACCCAATTCAAACCCAACTTATCGAGGCGTAGCCCCGAGCGAAGCCGGATCCCTACCCCCTGTTCTCTGCCCTCACAAGTTAAAATTTGTGGCCAGGCGCACCATCGTTTCATAGTTTGCCATCATTCTGGGTGTGATTTTTCGACCGGTGGGGGCCGAGGATGGCATCAGGACAAAACCTTTGCCCTCGCCGCTGGTTCCATCTATCAGGGCTTTTTCGACGACTTTCTCGAAATCGTCCGGCTCGCTGTTTTCTATATCGGCCATCTCCAGATTCCCCAAAAGTACCAGCTCCTTGCCGTACTCACGGCGGACGTATTCAAGCTCCACATCCCCGTATGGAGGTGGCTCAATAGGGTCAATGGCTGCCGCTCCCATTTCTACAATGTAATCGAGAACAGCTTTAATCCTGCCGTGACAATGAATCCGGGCAAAACCACCGTGCTCTTGGATAGCCTCAACCATCGGCCCGGTATAACGCACCACATACTCTTTGAAAAGATTTGGCGGCAGGTAAGGCTCGGTGGCATATTCGGGCCCGTAGATGCGCCACAAATGACCGGGGAATGCCTTTGCAGTCTTCTCTGTTCTGGCCTGTATATGTCCGGAAAGCTTATCGAGCAGACGATGGAAGAGCTTCTGCTCAGTCAATGCAATTACAGTAAAGTCTTCCATACTGAACAAAGACGCGGCAGCGCAAATTGGGTCTTCGGTATCCACCATTATGATGCCACTCTCGGCCAGCTTCTGGTCTTCTTCTACGAGGCCGGTTACATCAACATCCTCGGCGAATATTTCATCAGGAAGTTCCAGATAGGCCTTAAGGTCTTCCGTGTTCTTGAGCAGGTGCTCTACTGTCCAGAGCGTGTCAACCTCGGGACTGCGGCGTGTCAGCGCCGTCATATTTCTACCGCCGATTTTCAAAGTCGTGGATGTGAAATGACAGCCTTTCTCCACATATTCTTCAGTCTTGAAGAATTCATCACGGCATTCGTCACCGTCCGGCTTGCCCGCCGCCCCGACTCGCGTCGCCAGACGCGGGGGCAGGTCAAATGTCACTTCGTGGGAGCGCGACCTGACAGGACTGCGCATACGAATAAGGTCTGTCTGTTCTTCGGCAAGTTGAAGCAATGGCTGCCAGGATGGGTCGTTATAAACGTTGAGCTCATCCGGGTCCGATGGGTCAATCCGGAATCCGCCGACTTCATAGAAATTAACTGCCGGTCGGTCAACCGGCTTACCGCGCAACGTTGCCATCAATCTTTCGCGCCTGCTCATCATAATTGGGCCATATCAATAAACCTGTTGAAAAATCCTTTCGACTACTTCGTTCATAGCCTCTTCCTGTTCGATAATCGACTGGACCAGTTTCATCTGTGTGCGGCTGCGGTCGAGGTTGTGTCCTTCGCGGTGAACCTTGTAATAGACGTCACCTGCCAGATAGTCGGTAAGAAACCTGATAAGCTGTTCAAAAGTGATTAGCTTTGCGGCAAAGGCTAAGTGCTCTTTTTCAGTGAATGTGAGAAAATGTTTGCTTTGCTCAGCATAACCTCGTACGAGAACTTCAAACATAGGTAAATTCATGGATACTTTTGATAAATCACGTTCATCCTCATCGGCTAAAGTGGCTCCGGTGCGGACCATATCGCCAAAATCATATATCGACAGGCCCGGCATAACAGTGTCCAAATCAACTATGCAGACTCCCTTGTTTGTATTTTTGTCTAACATCACATTATTGATCTTCGCATCATTGTGCGTAACACGAACTGGGATTTTACCTTTGCCTGCTAAATTCAGCAAGACGTTGCAGATGGCCGAGTTATCAAACAAAAATTTCATTTCGGGTTTTGCATTTTTAGCTCGATTAAAGGTGTCTTCTTTGAGGACCCGCTGGAAAGTCTCAAAGCGTTTGGGTGTGTTGTGGAAGTCACAAATGCTCTCGTGCAGAGCCGGTCCTGGAAGGTCAACCAACATTCTCTGGAACCAGCCGAACATTCGCGCTACTTCATACGCAAAATCGGTTGATTCGAAGATATCGTATGCAACAGCGTCCTCTATGAAATTGTACACGCGCCAAAAGCTGCCCTGGGCGTCTTTGTGAAAGCACTTATCATCAACACTTTCGATAACGGCCAACTGGCGGGATGCCAGACTCGGGTCAATTTTTTCCATCCGGCTGTGTATATGCTCCGTAACACGGATAATGTTTCCCATCACTGAAGGAGGGTCTCTGAAGACAGTGTGATTTATTCGTTGTAGTATGTATCGGACAGTATGCTCGTTTTTCTTAGTGGTCAGGACGTATGTGTCATTGATGTGACCACGGAGCAAAGGCCTTATTTCAGTCAACTTGCCGCTAATACAAAAGTGTTTTACGATTGACTCGATATCGTGTTTCACGATTTCTCCCAGAGGTTCTCCGGATAAAGACCTTGGTCTATCAGCCAACGAATACATCTTGCCGCTATGGCTGCATCCCGACGAAAAGTAACTCCGAAGCATTCGTCATTCGTGCGCAGGACTTTCACTGTAGCTTTTTTTTCTTCTACGAGTTTATCTACCACCGTTGGTATGAATAGTTCGGAATTACTATCAGAGCCCCGCTCTTTTAGAAATCGCTGAAAGTGTACTTTGAGATGATGAAAGATTGATGGCTGAAATCCCCACAGATTCCTCGACACGACTTCATTGCCGGTCAGAAAACGCTCCGTTCCGTCGTCTTCAAAATAGCGTGCACCAGTCCCAGTACTTTCGACCTTTCTGCGCTCCACAATTTTCCTTAAGAACATCTTTTCATCACACTGGCATACTCCTCTGGAGACAGGTCCGTATTCACTTAAAGTGTCTCTGAGCGTATAGCCGACCATTGCGTAATCGTTACAGGAAAGGTCTCCCCGCTTTCGCGGGGACAAGTTTACCCCTGCGTAGGCAGGGGTTGCGAGAAATCGGGCCATTGTCTTAAACGAATTGGGTCCGTAGTAGTCATCGGCATTAATAACTGCAAAAGGCTCGTGGATTACGTCCTTCGCAACGAGTATGGCATGCCCTGTGCCCCAGGGCTTGTCGCGGTCTTTGGGTGGTTCAAAGTCATCAAGGCAGGTGTTCACTTCCTGGTATGCATAGGCTGTTTCCACGGCTTGACTAAGCTCGCGACTCGACTGAGTTCGCCGAAGTCCGAAGTCAAGATTATCAAACTTGCTGCCGATTTTTTCTTTGAAAGCGCTTTCAAAATAGTGTCGAATAACAAAAACAAGTTTTCCAAATCCGGCATTTATGGCGTCATAGATGGAATAATCGATAATTATTTCGCCGTTGGGGCCAATGGGATCAATTTGCTTAAGTCCACCGTAGCGAGTACCCAAACCTGCCGCCAAAATCAACAAAGTCGGCTTCATTCAAAATCCTCGTCTTTGATTCCGATACCGGCTATAACCCGTACCGCCGTAAGGAGTCATACCTCCATAAGGCATTTGGCCATAACCAAAGGGCATACCAAGTCCAGGCATAAGACGAAAATTAGCAGGTGAGCTGACTAAATCAGTTATATCATAAACACGAGTTTTCATTTTCTTAGGTAAAGAACCTTGTGTTGCAATAATTATAACTCCGTCTTCAACTACATATCCCAGTTTCTCTGCACTACCTGCTGAAACCGACATTAACAAGAGTTTCAAGTGTGTGCGTAAAGGCACTTTTGAAACACCATTAATTCCGATAGGGGTATCTCTATAGATGTCCGCGTTCTCCTCCAAATCTTTCCAAAGCACTGCTATATTTAATTTAGGTATGGTTGAATTACGCAAAATGTTAATTGCCTCTTCGAAAGTCATGTCGGGTGTAAAACTCGAAGGACCATCAGTTATCCTGCTTACCTGTTTGTAAGCCGTTTTGGTTGTTTGTCGACTCTGATTTTCCGAATTGTTTCGAGTGTACGGCCCTTTCGAATTTGCTCCGTATGTTTCTCCGAGTAAAAGAAAAATGCCGGATAGAATAAAAACTATTTCTCTAAAAGACTTTGTCAATCGTTCTTTCTTCATTATCACATAGTATATAAGTATTATCTTCTGGGTAAAAGCTCTTTTTTGCTCTGATGGAGGGAAAAGACATGTTTCTCAGCCTCCATACCTGTCTTTACTGGGCCTCCTCACCAAAACTCACGTTTTCAGTGTGCTTGCCGATACGCACGCTCCTGGCTCCTTCCGTCAGTTTCGAGCCCACTATCGAAACATTCGCGAAGGTCACGTCACGAACGTCATGTTCGGCGTCCGCTCCCTCCATCTGCACAAGGTAATCGCCGGGTTGACCTTCCACTATTACGTTTCTGAACCGAACATTGCGGATGAATCCGGGTACCTTCTTGCGCATATACTGGTTCACAACCGGACGCAGGCGGATAAATTGGCTTTGGCCTTCGCCGTGGATACGGATGTCCTCGATTGTGATGTCCTCCAGCCGCATGTCCTCACCCGGCTCCAACAGGAATGGCGTCATAGCGAAGTGGACAATGTCGAGATTGCGGAGCGTCACGTTGCGCATGAACGCGGCACGGCTCTCGTGTCCGAGCAGGAAGATGCGGGCCCGGTCGCACCAGAGAATCGAGTTCTCCACCGTAATTCGGTCAACATTGCTGTTCGGCGCGCTGAAGTCGAGGCCTTTAAGGGCGACACAATCGTCATCACTCCGGATGAAGCAATCGGTAATCAGCACATCCTGGGAGTTGCACGGGTTAATGCCGTCATCGTTCTGGACGCGGGAGTTGCAGAGCTTCACATTCCGGATAGTTACTTGCTGACTGTTCCTGGGCACAATGGTCCAATGGGAAGAGCCGCGCAGCGTGATGCCACTCACTTCGACGTCGGTGCTGTTGCGAATCGCAATCAGGTTGCCCACCGGGCCTTTGCGCCACTGCCAGTCGGAGCCGTCCAGAATGCCTCGCCCACGAATCCGAATGTTAGTCCCTTCCGCCAGCACCTCGGCCTTCACGACGGCTCCGCCGGCAAGGTAAAGGGTCTGGTTGCTGTGCAAGACGATTTTCTCCGGCTTATGCACTCCGGGACCAAAGTAAACAACGCCCTCATTGCCGGGCTTCGGCGCATCCGTCTCCAGGGGGTTCGCAAAGAGCAGCAGAGGTCCTTTTTTACCGTCCGGTTCTACACTGAACTTTCGCGGTCGATCCAGTGTCAGGTTCAGGGTATAGTCATTCTCCAGCGTTGGCTGTATCCCGGACGACTGGGGCCGAATCACCACGTTCCGAAGCGACCGCTTGGACACAATGCGAACTACGACACGTCCTGACATGTCGAAATTGGCAAACGAATATGAACCACCATGGTCCCATCGCTTCCCCGCGAATGGCGGGTCGAGAACACGGGCCATGTACACGTCAATCTGCCGGCCCGCCGCCTGCACTTCATAGTCGGCCGACAACGTTTCGCCGGCCGGAGCGGAATAAGTAACGACCTTTGCTGCACCCGCCATAGAGCCCCAGCATTGATCTGAAGCTATCGTTAAAGCTGAAAATAAAAAGCTAATCGCCAGTAGTTTACTTGCGCAACCGGTCATTATTTTGAGAAATTTATATGGTGTAGTTTTAGTAGTTGTTTTCATAATGTTTGTTGCTCTTAAATTTCTCATCTTGGTTAAACGGTAATCAGATCCCACAACCGGTTAAGCGATTCGATGGTTTGCTGCAGTGCTGCATTGGCCTCCATCTTGCGCAGTTCTTGGTCGAAGGGTTCACACTCAACCGGCCCATCATAACCGATTTTTACCAGGGCGTTGATAAATCCTTTCAGGTCGATCACTCCCGTTGTCACCGGCAGTCTGCGCCGGTTATCTATTTGCTCATCGACTGGGATGCCCGATGGTGCGTCGTTGACGTGAACGTGTATGACGTCATTGTTCGAGAGTTGAAGCAGTTCTTCCACCGTCCCATGTGAGGTGTACCAGTGCCAGCTATCCAGCAGAAGCCCTACGTTTCCTGTTCCGATTGCCTCGGCCAGCTCCATCATACCCGACTGGGTGCAGATAAATGGAAAACGACTTCGCGCCCGGGAGGTTCTGGGCCCTACGAATTCCAGACCCAGCCGGATGCCGTTGTCTTTAAGCACCTTCGCTACTTCGCGTAGGCGTCTTTTGTGCTGCTCGAAATTTTGCAGGTACGTAAGTTCCCTGTGGCCGGGTGGAATCCAGGTCGCCACGCGTTTCACGCCCAATTGCTTCAAAACGCTCGCCTGCCTGGGTAGTCGCGCGAGATCTTTCTGAAATTGGTCTTCATCTCTGCGAAACCCGACAGGCAGGCCGCTGGCGCCATATCGGACGCCCTTTTCTTTCATTGTCTCCACCCATTCGCGAATCTCCGCGGAAGACTTGTTTTCAAACTCGCCCAGATTGGGGGTGATACCGTCAAAGCCATATTTCACCGCATACTCCAGCGCCTGTTGCTGATCGGCCTTGACACCGATGTGGCCTTGCCCCAAGTTCTTATAGAATTTGACTCTATTCTTCATCTCCGACGCCTCAGCGGACGGCTTGGTAAAGTGGAACGCCACAGCCGCGGTAATTGCCGACCGGCAAAACGTGCGTCTCGATATCGCCTTAGATTGTTTCCTTTTGGGTTCATTCATAATCGTTTCTCCAATTCAATTTTTCAAAGTCAAGCAAATCCGTAATCAGCCAATAAAACCTGCGTTTTCTTACCAGAGCAGCAAAAGAAGTGTAACATGGAAGACTGCTGGCGTCAAGCCGGCAGAAAAATCAAGAAGGTTGAGGAAGTTTTCCATGAATTTTTTGTATAAATAATATTGACACATCGCCCGGAGGCTTGCTTTCAGGTCACAGCTTTGATATACTTAGAACGTTAAGAGGCTCAGCTATTAAATCTGTACTGCCGAAGGTAAATCTAAATGTAAATATGGACTTTCTGGGACCACGCACAGAAGGTCGAATGGAGGTAGAAGTTCCATGCTATTAAATCAATCTGTCAGTCCTAAGGACTCCGCCGGAAGGCGTCCCCAAGCGGACTTGCGGAGAGCCGGCTTTCTGCTATTCATGATTCTCATGAGTTTGGCTGTCACCCAGGCCGAAGAAGTAACGTATGCCGAGCGTCTGGGTTGGCCGTCGGGCACAAAGGTAATGATTTTTCACGTGGACGACGTAGGTATGTCACATAATTCTAACATGGGTGCAATCAAGGCCGTTGAAGAAGGTATCGCCACCTCATTAAGCATCATGATGCCGTGCTCCTGGGTGCCGGAGTATGCAAATTATCTCAAGGCAAATCACAAAACTGACGCCGGCATTCATCTCACACTCACATCGGAATGGAAGAATTATCGTTGGGGACCTGTCGCCGGCAAACCGGCTGTGCCGGGACTGGCGGATACGGATGGATACCTATGGCACAACGTTTCCGATGTAGTCGCTCATGCTACTTCTGATGAAGTTGAAACTGAAATTCGTGCCCAGATCGACAAGGCCCTGGCCATGGGTATTGTCCCTACGCATTTGGATTCCCACATGGGGACATGTTTCCATCCGCTATTTATCGACCGCTTCGTGAAGGTGGGCATCGAAAAGAAAATACCAATCCTTATGTTCGGCGGACACATGCAACATATTGGTAATGAAGTCGGTCCTCTTAGACTACTGGCACTTTCCATTGCGGAAAAATTATGGAAGGCCGGGCTTCCGGTCCTCGATGACCTTGTAACACAACCAACAAGGGCAAGGGATTATGAAAAGAAAAAGGCCGAGCTGATTAAATTGCTGCGCGATATGAAACCAGGCATTACTGAGATTATTGTTCACTGTACCGTACAGACAGAGGTATTCTCACACATTTCCGGCTCGGGCCCAAATCGTGAGGCCGAGCTTCGCCTCCTGACCGACCCTGATATAAAGGCGTTCATCGAAAGTGAAGGACTCATCCTGACTACGTGGCGTGAATTGAAAAAAAGGCGTGCACTTATTCAGACGCCGTTGGTGACGGTGGCAGACCTGAACGTGGCCGAATCTCAAACCGTGCGGCTTCACGATGGCTCGGAAGGCACTATCAAGCTGCTTGATTTAAAGGAAACACGAGATAATATACGCAATGCTGTTCGTCGAGCAGTGGTAAAGGTTGAAGTCAACGGCCAAACTGTCTCCCTCGTCTCTTCTACATATCACTTGCCCATTACTGTTGCAGGCGTACAAATCGATTGTCCGGTTACCAAGGGCTATCTGCAGGAAAGCAGTAAAGAAAATCCCTGGGGACTAATCAAAGACGCAAGGCTGAGACTCTGGCCCGCCGGCTCACCATGGATAAAACCGGGCACTTTTATCTATCCGGTCAAACAGCAGTGGTTCGCCTCCGATACCCAAATGGCTAATGTGCCGGTCTTCGTGGATGGCGGGGAAGTTCCCAGCAACAAAAATATCTACTATCATTATGGGTTGGACTTTGGCGGGGCCGAGGATTTGGTTGATGTGATCGCCGCCACTAATGGGTTAGTGGTTTCAGCGGGTTTGGAAAAACTGCCCGGCTATGAAAATACACCCGTTACGCCCCGCTATGACGTGATTTATATCCTGGACGACCGAGGTTGGTTTTATCGCTACAGTCACCTATACGAAATCGACAGTTCCGTAAAGCCGGGACTTCACGTTAAAATGGGCCAGAAGATCGGCATTCTGGGAAAGGAAGGCGGCAGCGGCGGGTGGTCACATTTACATTTCGACATCAACAGCAAACAACCATCCGGCTTGTGGGGTATCCAAAACGGCTATGCTTTCATCTGGGAAGCATATCAACATGAATACCAGCCCGAGATAATCGCCGTGGCCCGGCCCCATCATTTTGCCTGGACAGGTGAAATAGTTGAGCTTGATGCCACTCGTTCCTGGAGCCGATATGACAAAATCAAGAAATTTGACTGGACGTTCTGCGATGGCAGTTCAGCCGAAGGCCAGCAAGTACGACGTACCTATGACAAACCGGGAGAATACAACGAAATCTTAAAAGTTACCGACGCATCCGGTAACATTGACTACGACTTTACTGTTGTCCAGATAATCGACAAGAACCATCCTGACCAATTACCACCCACTATTCACGCGGCATATTACCCTACATTCAATATTAAGCCCGGTGACGAAATCACCTTTAAGGTGCGTTCATTCCGTACTACTTACGGCAGCGAGGTCTGGGACTTCGGGGACGGCAGTCCCAAAATAACCGTACAATCAGATGGTAACGTTCAAGTACACAATCCAAAAGGTTACGCCGTCACTACACATCGTTACAAGAAACCGGGACATTATATAGCTTCGGTAAAACGCAGCAATGAACGTGGTCACGAGGCTATCACCCACCTGCACATAAATGTGGGCAATAGCAATTAGCGCCTTGGTAAGTCATCGGAGGAGGTGTTCCAGGCTTAAGAGATTGCCAAACTCAGAGTGAGCTGCTTACTCACGGCCTTTCGGTAGCCGGTGATAGCGATGCCGCCGTCCGGATGGACTTCGGCAATTGCATAAGAATTGTTTTCTGGACCTGAGCCTTCAACGAGTGCCTTCAATGTATAGTAGTGAATTCCCGCAATGTTGCTGTAGCTCCCTGAATGATGATGACCCTGAAAGACGGCGAGCACTTTGCCGGAGGCTTGCAGAATTTGTCGGACATCGGCTGCGTTGTTCACATAGACCGAACCTGTCCCATCGAGTAGTTGATGAATAAAAACGATCACGGGGCCGAGTGCCGCTGCGAGGTCCTCTCTGAGCCAGTCAAGCTCTTCGGAAGGAATATTGGCGTCGGTCCAGTCAAAATTGCCGTGATCGTAGTCAGTGCCGTCGGCCCTGTAGTTGGCGTCGAGCACAACACAGCGCAGACCGTTCAAGTCGAATGAGTAATAGCTGCGGCCGGATTCTATGTTCGTGTTCTCCACGCGTCTCAGAAACTGTATTTTCGAAACGCTATCCATGTCATGATTACCAAGGACATGAAAAGTCGGCCCATCAAACTGCTGGAGCACCTTCTCGGCGACCTGTAGATACGAAAGAGTCCTTTGTTCAACCGGCGGTCTGTTCTGGTCCTTGATGTCACCGAGTTCGATGAGGAAGTCAACCCGTTTAGCGTTCATCAATGACACGCACTCATCCAGCTTGTCCAGAGACTCGCGGTAGAAACGCGTACCTAAAGTATCGGCATCAGCATAATGGCAATCTGTAACAATGCCGAAACGCACCCTACGTAGCTTGGCACTCGAGGCGCTATTGAGAGCGCAGGAAAGGGGCAATACAGTTAGTCCGGCCAATGAGGCCACTGATGATTTCAGAAATACCCGGCGTGTAATTACCCAATTTTGACTGCCCACCGTGTCGCGGACACGTCGCGACAGGCCCGCCTTGGCCCTATATGAGTTATACATAGTAGCTTCTCTGCCCATCGTATTGTCCACAGGAAAATTTTTAGCAAAAGCCCCTGCTCCTTTTTCAGTATATTATTGCTCATTCCAAGAGAATTCAACGTTTTCTTTTTCACACAACCACCAATCCTAATTCGATTGATATTGAACTTTGTTTTTTTCAAGAGCTTTTGTATATAGGGTTAGCCGCCAGATTTGGTAGAATACCCCGGAAATCTAAGGAGCTAAAATGTGAAAATCAAGAACGTAATCACAATAGCAATTATTGCACTGCCAATCATTGGTTCTCTGGCAAAAAATGGGATTAATTATGGAGCGGACAGTCTTGCCCGCACCTGTGCTGCCCGCACAGAAAACGCGGGTACAGGTGATAAATCGGTAGAGCTGTCTGCCGAAGTCCTTCGTGACAAGATTCGGGGCGGACTTCTCGGGCAATTGCTGGGTAATCTCAACGGCCTTAAACACGAGATGAAATATATCAACGAGCCTGGCAATGTCGAAGAATATACTCCGGCCCTTCCGGATGGGGCCCGGACGGATGACGACACAGACTTGGAGTGGGTTTATATTGTGGCGATGCAGCGCCATAATACGATTATGCTGCCGCCTCATCTCATCGTGCAATTATGGAAGGAGCGAATCAACAAACGTATTTGGTGCTCGAATCAGTATGCGCGTCAACTTATGGACATTGGCTTCGAACCACCGCTGACAGGCAGCATTGTGTTTAATCCATGGGCCGACTTTAATATCTCAGGGCAATTCATTTGCGAGTCGTTTGGCCTGCTTGCTCCGGGGATGCCCCAAACTGCGGCAAGAATTGGTTTGAATTACACCCGTGTTACCATCGATGCCGAACCTGCCCAAACAACACAGTTGTTCACAAGCATGATAGCTATGGCTTTTATAACAAATGAGATTGACAATATTCTTGAGGCCGGCCTTAGGGCTATTGAACCAAACTGCGATATTCGACAAATCGTCACCGATGTTTTGCAGTGGCATCGCCTATATCCAAGTGATTGGCGTACAACCCGCCGGCTCGTCAAAGAAAAGTATAGCCGCCATAACGGCGCGATGCGCGATAGAAACGGATATGAGCTTAATACCGCCTCGACCATTGCAGCCTTGCTTTACGGCGAGGGAGACTTCGTCAAAACCCTTATGACTGCGTTCAATTTCGGCTGGGATGCCGACAACAATGCAGCCACCGCCGGCACCATCATCGGCCTCATCAAGGGCTACCGCTGGATGATGAAGCAGAACTGGAAAATAGTTGACCGTTACCATAATACGACCCGGGAAGATATGCCGATGGATGAAACGATTAGCAGTTTTGCAGACCGGATTATTGACCTGGCTGAGCGGATTATCACTGAACAGGGAGGACGAAGACAAGACATCAATGGCCAAACCGTTTATCACATACGCTTGGAAAAGCCGGCAAACATAGTCCCGTTATCCAACCTTGCTGGGCAGATCGCCCGCCTGCAGTTCGAAATGAAATCTGCCATCGAAACAACAATAGCAAATGAAAACGATGACCGAAAACTTGCCTTTGCTGCTTATTCGGCAATCTGTCTTGATTTGGCCCAAGACCTTAACCAAAACTACCCTGAACAATGGCCTAAGGCTTTAAAAGCGCTAAACAACTACCCTAAGGTAGTTCAGGTCCTGTTTTTTCATAGTCCTTTCCCTGCGGGCGATGAGCTTCGCAGAAAGGCTATCGCCGCTGGACTCGAGAAACCTCAAAGGAAGATGAAGATTTGGTAGATAAGGAGAGTATAAAATGAGAATTGTCTGGATTTGTCTAATTGTTATGTATTGCTGTGTTATCGTTGTCTCCACAGGCTGCTCGCCATCTAATTTGCAAGACAAAGAGCAATCTGCCTTGGAAGAACGAGGGGATTTTTCTTGGCCCGTAGGAAAGCGGGCCGCCATCAGTCTGACTTTTGACGATGCCCGATTTAGCCAGATTGACCGCGGCCTGCCAATCCTAAATGAATACGGCGTCAAAGCCACTTTTTATGTTTTGGTTCGTCCGTTGGAAGAACGGCTGAGCGACTGGAAAAAAGCAGTTACTAAAGGCCACGAAATAGGCAATCATTCGCTAACTCATCCCTGCTCAGGCAATTTTCCGTTCGCACGTGAAAGAGCGTTGGAAAATTACACTCTCGGTAAAATGCGATACGAGCTCCAGGAGTCAAACAATATTATCGAGCGTTTGCTCGGCGTTAGGCCGGTTACGTTTGCCTATCCCTGTGGACAGAAATATGTAGGACGGGGACGAAATCTCAAAAGCTATGTACCGCTGGTGGCAGAGAAATTTTTAGCTGGACGCGGCTGGATGGACGAGTGGGCCAATGACCCGGCCTTTTGCGATATGGCACAACTAATGGGCGTGGAGCTGGACGGTAAGGATTTCGAGCAGGTGAAACAGTTGTTCGACAGAACGTTAGCAAACGGTGGATGGCTGGTTTTTTGCGGCCACGACATCGGCGAAGGGGGACGACAGACCACCCGCGCGTCAACTCTCAAGGCCCTATGTGAATATGCTCAGGACCCGGCCAATGGTTTGTGGCTCGATACCGTAGAAGAAGTCGCCCGCTATATCCTTAAGCAACGCACCGGCAAGCCAGATTGATTACCTTGGCAAAAAATCAATCCGCCTCTCAGTCCTAAGGACTCCTTACAAAGAAGCGGACGTATCCGTCTTAATACACAGAAAGATTATTGCTGTCGAGGTCGTTACTGTGCTTAGGCTCTCGCCAAGATTCAATCCACATATCAGGTGTGTCCCAATCTAATGTCTGCTGTCCTATCTTTCGACCTTGGAGCCGTATTTGGGATTTGGTATGGGCAACTGAGCATCTACGTCCTTGCGCCAGGCGCCAAGACGCTTCCGGAGCTCCTCAGCCTTTTCGGGCATTCTTTCTGCAAGGTTGTTCTCCTCACCAATGTCCTTCCTGAGGTTATACAGCTCGATGCGCTTATCTTCAAAATACTCTATTAGCTTCCAATCATCCTGGCGAATCGAGCTCACCGGACTGGTCGTGGCGTAATAGTGAGGGTAGTGCCAATAAAGGGTGTCGCGATTCAGCTTGGCAGCTGGGTTTTTCAACAAAGGCACGAGACTAAGGCCGTCCATATCAGCGTTGTGCTTCGGGTCACCGGCCAGGCCGGTTATATCGAGGAACGTCGGGTAGAAATCGATCGAGCTAACCGGTTGACGGCAGACGCTGCCGGCTTTAGTAACGCCGGGCCATCGAACAATTAACGGTGCTCGGGTACCCCCTTCATATAGTGACCCCTTACCGGAGCGAAGCGGGTAGTTGTTAGTGACGGCCTTTTTATTAAACTTGTTGATATAACCGCCGTTGTCAGAGAAGAAAATGATAACAGTATTCTCGGCGATGCCAAGTTCGCTTATCCTGGCTATGATACGGCCGAGGTTTTCATCCAGACTATGTACCATTGCAGCGTATTCGTAGTTCTGATGATGCATACCAGGCTTGACCTTCTTTTTATAGTGCTCGACCAGCTCAGGTTTGCCTTCGATTGGCGTGTGGACAGTGTGGTAGCAAAGGTTGAGGAAGAACGGTTTGTCTTTTGTCCTTTCGATGACCCGAATCGCCTCGTCGGTTAGGCGGTCGGTTAAGTACTCGCCTTCGCTGCCGAATTCGAGGTGCGGCACATATCGGAACTCCCCGCCCCACCTGCTCGAGCCGCCGTATGGATAAAAAAATGTGGTCGGGGCGCCCCAGAAAGTACCGCCGATATTGACGTCGAAGCCCTGGGTTTCCGGGTAATGTGCCGCGTCACCAAGATGCCACTTACCCACGTGAGCAGTGAAATAGCCGGCCTTCTTGAGCACCTCGGCTATAGTTACCTGTTCATGGGGCATATTACCCTGCGTGACCGGTGGGATAAGCCTTCGGCCGCGTGGCGGATTCGCTGAGCTTTCATACCAGATAGTCATGTGCAGCCGGGCCGGGTACTTGCCCGTCATAATCGATGCACGCGTCGGCGAGCAAACCGGCGCCGCAGCGTAAGCATCGGTGAACCGCATGCCTTGTCGGGCCAGCCCGTCGATATTGGGCGTCTCGTGCAGGTCGCTGCCATAACACCCCACATCCGCCCAGCCGAGGTCGTCGGCGAGGATAAAGACAAAATTGGGACGTGAGGAAGATACCTTCGTTGCTCCGTGCGCACTGGCTGACAAGACACTGTTCGCTGTGAGCCATGCCACGTATTTCAAGAAATCTCGTCTGGATAATCGGCCTACCATAGTTTTTGCTCTCTTTTCCCTTTTATGCTCCTGGTATGCGGATTCTTCATATAATAAAGGAATCCATCTTCCGCACCCACCAAGAGGTCAACAATGCCATCTTTGTTCCAGTCCACAACGGTCGGGCTGGTCGTATGACCGGCCAGGATTCGACTATCGACCATCCCCTTATCACTGAAAAGATGTTTGTTTCGGTCTGTAGAGATGTTTCGAAGGAAACTTATGTTTCTACTATTCACTAAGAGGTCCAATCGGCCGTCAAGGTCCCAGTCCGCGAAACAAAACTTGCGTCTGCCGCTTTTGCCTGCAACGCCGTCGTTCATTCTTAGAAGACCACTAATTTTATTCCTGGGACGGTGTATCGAATCAAATACCGAGACATTTTCACTGGTAAATAGGCGCTTACCCGGCAACAAGATTAGTTTTTGATTTCTTCGCACACGCTGGAACAGAGCCAGATATCCCTCATGGTCCAGCATTATCAAATCGTTCAATCCATCTGAGTCATAGTCGATAACTACCGGCGTGGTTCGCCATTGGGTAGAGAGGATTTTGCCTTTAGGCTCCCACCAGTTCCAGGCCGGTTTAGGAGGCTTGCCGGCCCACTCGACTTCAATGGGTTGTGCTGCTGTGAGTTTAGGATTTTGCCGAGTCCCGATGTTCCTGTACCAGAGGACTTTTCCCCATATCGAATTGATAACAATATCCGGCAGACTATCATGGTCCCAATCGGCCACATTCAGTGTCGTATAGCCCCACTTGGCCTCGCAGGGTCCCTGGATCGAGCCGTTGGGACCAGCCATAATGCGGATGGTCTTTCCATCGGCCCTGAGATATACCGGGGCGGCCCATTTCGGCGGATTGCCTCCGTCGATGTTCTCGATAAATCCAACATAGCCGGCGCTGTTGCCACAAATTAGGTCTTCGTCTCCATCATTGTCCCAATCGAAACTACACGGCGTAACAAGTACACCAAATTTGACTTCATCCGCCTGCTGCTGAAAAAAATGCGGCGGTAAAAATTGCGGCACACCATCAATCACTTCACCCGTATTTTCCACCAATGCCACACGTCCATCTTCCTGGCCTACAACTAAGTCAACGTCTCGGTCCTTGTCCCAGTCCAGCGCCACCGGTACGATCATACACAGGTCCATCTGAAGCGGTTTGCCCATATACGTCAGGTATCGGCCTGCTGCATATCGAGGACGCCTACGGGTGCCGATGTTTTCGAACCAGGTGAATTTGTCAACAAACTCTCCGCAAATCAGGTCCAGGTCGCCATCGCTGTCGAAATCGGCAAAATTTGGAGAAGGCATACCATAGACATCTACGGGTTTGCCGCCGGCAAATATTTTTTCGGCTTTGACGTACTGTGGGGTGTCATTAGTCCCGGTGTTGTGAATCAGATACACATATCCATGCAATGGGCCGCGTATCCAGCGGCCCTGGTTGTCGAAAGCATTATCCCACCCATAGCCACCCCAGTCGCCAACGCCTATGATCAGGTCCAGAGCTCTATCTCCGTCATAGTCACAATACTGCCACTGGTTGGCACGGACGTCCTCTTTTGAGCTATGCACGTTAGATGAAGAATAAATTGTTCGAGTTTTTTTGAACTGATTCCCCAGCTCACGGAAATCTACTATTTCCCTGCCCGGCAGCAGTAAGCGAACCTCCCGCCAACGGCGGGTTTTTTCCGGAAACCAGCGTTGCTGGGCATCAACATAACTCGGCCGAATGTTCCTATGTCCTACGCCAATCCGAACAGCCGGCTTAAATATAGGCATTTTTATATTGCCGCTCTCCGCAGGATGCCTTACGGCAGTATTCTCGAAGAAATACGTTCCGTTGTACGGCTTGTCGGGACAGGAAACAATTATGTCATAGTCACCATCACTATCATAATCCATAGGCAGCGGCCATGCCCAAAGCCCTACACCCAGATCCACAATTAAGCCGGGATTGTTATACTTCACCCGTTCAAGAGTTGCACCGGAACCAGTAGATATGGCACTCATCAGAAAGATTATAACCAGAGCCCGCCAACGGCGGGTTTTGTTCAGAACCCAGCGTTGCTGGGCCGACTTTTTAATTATAGTAGCGTTCATATTGTACCGTTTAGGTATTCTTCAAGATTCGTATAACCGTCCCCGTCCGCATCGCCATTTCCATCAGCAGGCTCATTGGGATCGAATCCATATTGTTTTTCCCAGTCATCCGGCATGCCATCCTGGTCGGAATCTCGAGGTGGTTCGGTGGATTTTAACTCAGGCCAGCCCCCGACCTCTTCTTCATCATTTATGATTTTTCCCGTTCTATTTTTTACGTCGTCCACGATGCGGATGTCCACAGCGTCACGATTTGCCCGCACCTGTGCTGCCCGCACAGAAAACGCGGGTACAGGTGGGAGCGTCGCACCGGCCTCCGCCAGGACCCACTCATAAGCCGTTATTGCATCATCTGTCTGAATCGGTGGAACCGGTATCGGGCTTGATTGTTTATAAGATTCTAAATCTTCTTGTGAAAAATTACTGAAGGCTACCAGAGACCACGGGGCGCCAGGATAAGTGCCGTTCATGCAATTGTCGCAAAAATACGCTTTGGCGGACTTAGTACTTTCTGAAAAAGCAAGGCTTCCTTTTGAGTTGATGCCCATTTGATAATAGTTACCAATAAAGTTCATTTTGGTAATGCTGTTCGTATTGTTTGAACCGTCGGCATTATACCCCGCGGCACGACCTGCCCAGTTGTAAATCACATTGTTTCGGAAATCGAGGGTGAAACCATTCGGGTCTTTACTGCGGTCATTGTAATTGCCGGGACGAGGGAGTCGGGCATAATGATGAGCGTAAAGATTATGGTCAAAGCTGTATCCGTTACCCCATCCCCCGCGGATTAACGAGCCGTAGCCATGAGGACCCTTGTGGTGAATTGAATCATGCAGGCTTTCGGAAATAATACACCATTGGACGGTAACATTGCCCAGTTGACCGCCTGTTGAGGCGGAAAGTGTTTCATCAACGGACCAGCTTGTCGAACAATGGTCGACTATAATGTCTCGACCTGATGATATAGAAAGAGCATCACCCTCGGACTTTGCATTGTCTCCGGGCCGACACCGAATATGGCGGATAATTACATGGTCGGCTGAGATATTGAGAGAATGATCTTTTAAACATATACCATCACCGGGACAGGTTTGGCCTGCTATGGTAATATATGGCTTGGTAATAGCCAATGTTGATTTCAGAGCGATAGTGCCGGATACGCGAAAGATCACCATTCTTGGGCCGTCAGCTTCCACCGCTGCACGTAAACTACCCTGTCCGCTGTCATTGAGATTTGTTACAAAAAAAACCTTGCCGCCCCGACCTCCAACCGACTGAGAACCAAATCCCTCAGCACCCGGAAAAGCGGGTATTGAAACTGCTGTTCTCGGAATGGAAAAAGTCATGAAAGCAGCGAGAAGAGCAACCCGTGCACTGTGCATAATATGTATCCTCAGTTAATCTGATATTGCCGTTTAGGAGAACCTAAACAAATTATTATGACTCCAACCATTGCTATGATAGTGAATTTCACAGGCGAACACAAATACATAACATGTGGGTGCAAACGAAATACCACGGTTTTTTTTGTACCAATTTTCGCAGCGTTCCTATCACCATCACTTCGATATAGAACGACCATTGTCAAGTCACGAACCTCTAACGAATAGGATAGATGTAGTTTTTTCCGGGTTTTACGGAAATTGAGGTTAAATCAGTATCAATGGTTAATTATGATAGCTGGCCGAAAATCAGGCTAATGTCAAACGAGCCCTGATAAAACAAGTTTTGTGTGTGCGCAGGTTTGAATATTCCGGCAGGATGGGTCCAAAAGATTTTGAAAGGCAGTCAACAATTTACCTCATCTGCACTAATTAGTTTCTGTTGCGGAAAACGAAAATCGACGATGTCACCCCTGCCCCCTGCTTCCGCAGGGGTAAACTTGTCCCCGCAAAAGCGGGGAGCAGGGGTCCAGAGCGAAAAAACTGGATTCCCGCTTTCGCGGGAATGACAAATACTGTATTCGCAACAGTAACTAATTACTTACATTCAGTCCGATTTGTATTTTTCCTTTGGATTGATTGATGATTCGTTCGGAGCCCGTGAATATATTTTCAGCGATTATAGCACGGCTAATGTCTTTGCCGAGTTGAATCTGCGGCCGGTCCTGTCGGAATTCACATCCCCGGATTAGAACAGTGCCGCTCTGGGCCTGGATTGCCGGGCGATTGGCCTCTTTGCCGCCCCATTGGACAAACGTACAATCTCCGAAACCAACGGTTCCAGTCCCCCCAATCTTCGCTATCTGATTACACGGACCCCAGAATGCGCAGTTTACAAAACGAACACTTCCCCTATTGCTGTTTGCGATATCAATCATCGTGGGGTCCGGACCATGAAAAGACACAAACTCACCATTCGTAATCAACAGCCCGTATGGGGCACATTGTTCCACGACAAGAGCCGTATAGCAATCATCGGCTCCGATACCAAGGAAGTTGCCGTTGCATACACCCGCTTTGCTTTTTATGAACTTATAGCCGATTTTGTAACCGAAACAGAAGGTGTTATAAACATACTGCCAGTCGGACTTGCCGAAGATGAACGCCTCGCCGTTTTCCATCTGCCATTGAAACAGCCTGGGTTTCATACTCCACCACGGATTGAAGTGAACATTCTCAATTCGTCCGATGTCGTAGATGGCATCTACCATGATGCCTCGCCGGATCGGCTGGCCGTGCACGTCACGGATGAGGTGACGCTCGTTTCGCGAAGCGTCGATGCCGTTGTATGGATTGAGCATCTCCACCGCAAGGACGGCAGGATTTTTGCCGCGCATGGCGATTGCCCAGGGATACGGTTTGGGTATGTCATCTACATTTTGTTGAGGATAGTATATCACCACCCCCTTGAGAGTGCTGTTTGTGTTGAGGGTAATAAATGCGGGCCCCTCCTCATTGCCGGCGCCTTCTGTTACCAGAAACGTGGTGCCGTCGTCCGTAGGTTTGGGAAGTCCGCGGTTCCGGATGCCGTTATGGGCCGGCACCGACTGCCATAGTCCCGCCAGCGTGACAGCATTGGGAACGTTCAGATGGCCGGCGAAGAAATAGTTGCCGCGAGAAGCATAAACAACACCGCCTCCGGCTTCTCCCGCCGCATTCAAGGCTTGTTGAAACGCCGCCGTGTCATCCGTTTTCCCATCCCCCACAGCGCCGAAATCACGCACATCCCAAAAATGCGGGCCAAAATCAGCCTGGGGCGTTCTTTTGGCATAGACTCCTGCCGTAAAAAGAGACAATACTCCGAGAAAGATAATACAAAATTGTCTCAAGATCCGTGCTTCAGAAAGATTGTTAAACATTTGTTTCACCTTATCTTTATTTTATACTTGACTGCCTATAGCTGGTCTTTCAGTAAAAAGTTGGAGAACTACACACGCAACGTTGTTAATTATAGTTGACAATATTCTAAACGTCAAGTGCGCAGCCGTTTACTCTTTTGTCTCTCGTGCGCCGAACAGGTCTCTCAGACAGAAGGGCACATATTTCTCCATAACTTTCATCTAAGCCGCGTAGGGCAAGATGAGCAGGAAAGGATGGTATCGGTTCTATGACTATAAAATTTTATGGTTATAATGTGTCTTTCTTATTGCACAGTGGTCTCCGGCGTGCTAAATGGTCTTTGAAATTGTAGTCTTGTAAACTATCATCAGTAGTAATCAAAAGAGAACGGTTATTATAAGAGGAGAACGGCCATGTCGGATTTATTGAAGCGCGAAACTGGACGAGAGCGACGCAACGCTTGGCGGAACATGGGACGACGTGAATTTCTTGGTTCGGCGCTGGGCGCCGCCTTAGCTGCCGGTGCTTGTACATCAGGCACAGCCATCGCCAAGGCGGAGGAAACGCGTTCGCAAACTTATCGAGAACAGTTGGAGACACCCATTGTCACTCGGCACCAGGTAGTCGTAGCAGGCGGGGGCCCCAGCGGAGTTATTGCCGCTGCTGCAGCCGCCCGAAGCGGGGCCGATACGCTGCTCATCGAGCGATACCCCTTCCTGGGTGGGAATGGAACGGCAGGATTGATGAACTGCTATAACGGTTTTCGGAATCAGCGGCCACCCGAGGCGCTCCAGGCTGTCAAGGGAATCCCCGCTGAGTATATTGCCGAGCTTGTGCGGTTAGGCGGCATTATCAAAGACGATCCGTATCCGAAACCCGAACACGATGTGTCAACTGGCGATTTGCCCTATTGTATTGGTTTTGATCCCGAAGCGGCCAAGGTTGCGTCGCTGAACCTGGTCAAAAAGGAAGGCGTCAAACTGCGCCTTC
>CAYUFX010000038.1:0-38234 GCA_964444135.1 uncultured Pirellulales bacterium
GATGGCTGGGCCAAAAGGCTTTCCACCAAAAGCAAGGCCCAAGGCCCCTAATCCAAAACCTTTCAGGACATCGCGCCGATTAAGATGACTTCTATTGCTTGCCATTATTAGCAGCTCCTTTTGAATAATCAAAGTCTCATGTCCCCCGGATTGTACGTTTTTCCGCCGCCAAAGGCAAGTGTTAAAAGGGCGAACGTGTGGTGTTATTTGCTGCTACTTTGCAGGCTCCGCGTCAGGCAATTTTGCCCGCCATTGCTCAGCCTTTTCCGGCTTGCCCCAGGATTCGTACAGTTCGATCACGTTGTTCACCGACCTCAGTGTCATCCAATGCTCGTCACCGAGTAAACGACGCTGCATAGGAAGTATTTCCAGGTACAGCCGTTCGGCCTCATCGTACCGCTTCTGCTTTATGTACACCCCAGCGAGGAAACTCTTGTATCTCAGAGTCCATACATTCTCATCATCCCAAAAGCCGTCACGCAGCCGCAGCATCTCGAGGAACTGATGCTCGGCCTCGTCGTAGCGTCCCTGGCGCTCGTATGTTTGCCCAAGATTGCCCACCATAAATAGGCTTACTTCATTCTTCTCGCCAAGCACCCGCAGCGCGGCCGGAATGCCCTTGCGGTATAACTGCTCGGCATCACCATAACGGCCCGTGTCAAGGTACGCACAGCCAAGCGCATTGGCAAGGCCCAGCATTATGACATTATCGTCTCCCAGTGAACGCCGACATGCTGACATAGCTTCCTCAAGCAATTCTGCCGCCTCTTTGTTTCTTCCTTGACCGGAGCGAAGCCAGGCAAGGTGATCCACCGAACTTAGCGTATCCGGGTGCGCGACGCCGAGGTGTTCCTGGCGTATCTGAAATGCAAGTTCCAGGTGTGGCTCCGCCGCCTTCAACTCGCCGAGCATCCGGTATGTCCAGCCAAGTGTGTCCCGGATGGATGCCTCGACCAGTGGCTCATTTTTAAATTTGCCATTGAGGTTTTCTGATGCGGTGTCGAGGAACGAGCGTATGGTTACATCTCGGCCCTTGCCTCTTGCCGGATCGACCGAAGCAAGAAGGTCGTTACGCAAAAAGCTGCTCACAGCCTCTGAAATTCGCGCCTGTCGATGGGCCCGGAGGGCAAACAGCATTGAGACAATGATACCGGCAATGAGCACAGCCAATACCGCTGCGATGCCAGTTACCAAAGCTCTTTTTCGACGCACGAACTTTTTGATTAGGTACATTGTAGATTCCGGGCCGGCCAGCAGTGGGGCGCCCTTTAAGTAATTCTCGATATCATCGGCGAGTTCAGAGGCCGAGCGATAGCGCTCTGAACGCTCCTTGCGCATCGCCTTGAGTGGAATCCATTCGAGTTCCTTATGCAGCTTTTTGGCAAGCATTGCGACCTCAGTCTGGCGTCTTTCAGCAACCTTCTTAGCCTCTTCGCCCAGCTTTGTCAGCCGGGTGCTCGGCGTCTTTGGGTCAGTCTCGCGGATAACCTGCCGGATATGTTCAATCCCGCCTTCACGAAAAGTTGTAGAATCATACGGTAGAACGCCGGTCAGCAGCACGTATAGCAGCACACCTAACGAGTAGATGTCCGAGCGGGTGTCGATGTCCTCATTGGCCATATCCGCCTGCTCAGGGCTCATATACTCCGGTGTGCCAAACAACTGTCCCTGCTCGGTAACAAGCGTTCGCTCTGTCAACGGCTGAGCAAGGGCCTTGGCTACCCCGAAATCGATAATCTTGGGCAACTCCTGGTCATCCTGTAATGAGACTAAGATATTTGACGGCTTAATATCCCGGTGAATAATTCCTTTCTGATGGGCATGATGGACTGCAAGACAGACTTGCCGAAATAAATTCAGCCGGTCTTCTATAGTAAGCTTGTGGCGGTCGCAATGCTCGGTAACTGATAAGCCCTTAACATACTCCATCACAAAATATGGCCGGCCGTTCTCCGTCGTACCGGCATCATAAACGTGAGCGATGTTAGGATGGTCTAAAAGAGCTAAAGCCTGGCGTTCAGCCTCAAATCGGGCGATAACACGCTTAGAATCCATACCCGGCTTGATGACTTTAAGAGCCACCTGTCGCCTGATAGGCTGCTTCTGCTCGGCTAAATAAACAATCCCCATTCCCCCTTCACCCAAGATATTGAGCAATTTATAGCGGCCAATTCGACCGCCTGGCTTCTCCATAAATTGCTCCAGGGAAGCTGTAGTGGCGGCTTCTTTCCCGGCATCTTCCTCTTCAAAACCAACGGATAATAGCCGTTTTAGGCGTTCAGGGTCCTTACCAAATGTAGATTTTTTGGTCATTGTTCAGCAATCCAAATTATACCAATTCTATTTATTGATTGCCGATTATCTGACTCTGTCATTCCTGCGGAAGCAGGAATCCAGGCTCTTTTTGGGTATTATATGGGCCCCCGCAAGGCGGGAACCCTATGCAACTCTTTCGGCAATTTTTAACTGTAATTGGTATTAGCTATTTGCAATATAATTGCGCCTTCGGCAGGTGTTTTATCACGGCATACAAAACCAGCCGAATAATAAAACAACCATCTCTTCTATCTTTAAATCCAGGATTTATTTGAAATGCTGCGCCCTTTTTGGGAAGAATCGCATAATTTCTTCCAATTCTTCATTTATCTGAGCATCAGAAATCAAAGTATTACGAATATATTGCTTCAAAGCTGCCTGGAAACGCCTCTTGACCGTGATGTTCATATTGGAGGCCTTCTTTTCATCTTCAATGCCGTACTTTTTACAAATATCGGCCATAGATGGAGGCTCGACATTTTCTAATATGGATTGTACGACCCTGTCGTGGAAGATATTCCAGTGGGTTTCCATACCATCCTCACGACATTTGGCCTCTACCTCAGAGAGAATCTGGTCGAGTAATGCCGACAGCCAGCCATAGTTATAAGCATCCTCTGCGCTCAAATTTGAGATGGCCTGGGGCACCTCCGCCGGGTCAATCGTATGAATTTGAACCAGCTTTTCTGCAGGTACTCTTTTCTTGGCAGCCTCCGCGGTTTGTACGTTAATTAAATATTGATTGAGCGCATGCAGCAAAAATGACCGGAAACGTCCTTTGCACTGCTCCGCCCTCTGGACCAGATTGCGATTCAGGACAACCTCGTGAAAAAAGCCCTGCGTCAGGTCTTTGGCCTGCTCGTTGTCATACTCTTTATGACGCAGGTAGCAATAAACGGGCTTCCAGTACCTTTTGAGCAATAGGTTCATCAAGGCCTTATCTTTATCCTTTTTTGATTTTATATCTTCAATCAGCGACCAGTGGGTGGTGAGAAATACCTCCCCGGCTCCCCCCATATCCGTTTGTTCATGGTATCCGGCCACTTTTGCACCCTGAGAATCCGCTATCGCTCATTTTTCACAATATCATAGACAGTAAATAATTTATTGTCAAGTACTTACATTTCAACCGACCGCCGAAAAATAATTTTTTCAAATTTTTTTAAGAATGCGCGCAGCATCTTAAATTTTTCTTGGATTAGATTACAGAGACCTTTGGTGAACCCCGCCCCTGCGGCAGGGGCGCGGGTGAACAAGCCTTTGGCAACATCAAAAAGTTCGCCATTGGCGATTATTAACAATTATTTTACGTCCCTTGAACAAAAGGGAGGAAAGGCAGGTGCAAATGAAAAAACTTTCATTCGGTCATTGCGAGCGAGTCCTCCGTTCTTACTTTCGCAAGAAAGCACGGGGGACGAGCGTGGCAATCTCCTCTTTTACGGTTTAGATTACTTCGTTCCACTCGCAATGACGAAGTCGGAACTTCAATCGGAACGACATCTGTAAATTTATTTAATTTTATTTTGCCTATAAAGGCAGAAAGGAAGGTTTATTATGAAATGGTTAAATGGTTACAGAATAAGGTTATTGTTTGCTGGATTTGTGGCCGCTATTGTGCTTGGGGGTGGCCCTGCGAAAGCAGACATCATCATGAGTGAACCGACCAGTGTTGGGCCGGTGATCAATGATGCTTATGATGTACAGAACTCCGACTTTTCACATGATGGATTGCAGTTGTACTTTGCAGTGTGGGGCCGGCCTGGTGGATTTGGCAGTGGCGACATATACATGGCCGAACGAGAAACATTCAATAGTCCTTGGCAAGAGCCTTTCAATCTTGGTCCAAACGTCAACAGTTCAGCATGCGAGGTTGAGCCGAGCATATCATCCAACGGCCTTGAGCTTTATTTCTCGTCTTGGGACGACTGGATTCTACGCGTGTGCACACGCCCGTCCAAGGACGCTCCATGGAGTAGCCCGGTAAAGATTGGCCCACCGGTTGGCTCGGATGAGCCTGCTCTAGCGGTCGGCTCGAATGACGCTTGGAGCCCCGATATCTCGGCCGATGGTCTTTCCCTATACTTTGCCTCCACCCGTCCCGACGGATTTGGTGACTCGGATATATGGGTAGCAAAGCGGGACACGACGGCCGATCCCTGGACAGCGCCGATTAATCTTGGGCCGAACGTGAACACTAGCGCTCACGACACTTTTCCAAGTATCTCTACCGACGGTCTGACACTTGTTTTTAACCGAGGTTATGCGAGTATTTACGCAACGACACGAAAATCAATAGATGATGACTGGGGACCCGCTGTGATGCTCCCCTTTGACAATCCTCCGGGCAACTTCCATAGCCCGACGCTCTCACCCGATGGTTCTACCTTATACTTCAATGTCGCCAGCGCCTGGGGTACATTAGGAAAAAACGACATATGGCAGGTGAACTTTATTCCAATCGTTGACTTCAACGGGGACGGAATTGTAGACTCTCTTGATATGTGCATCATGGTCGATAACTGGCACACGAACAATACGCTATGTGATATTGCCCCGCTACCTTTGGGCGACGGATTTGTAGATGTCCAAGACCTTATCGTCCTTGCTGAGCATTTGTTCGAGGAAGTTCCACCGGTTGAACCTGTTGAGTAGGTTGTATATCGGAGACAGAAGACCGACTCAGAAAGAGACAAAACGCCCGGAATAACCACACACCATTACATTTGCCCAAAGGGCTGGCAGCTTGAGACCCTGCCAGCCCTCTTTTTTCCCCTTACTTTCTTCGGAACTCCGCCTTCTGCCTTCCGATCTCTACCTTCCGCACTTCATCATTCAAAATTCTCTTTTCGATATTCGACATTCTCCTTTTTTCGTCCTTCCGCCATCCGTCGTCTCGCATCCAGCATTAAGTGCCTTGTCTCGGACATTTTTTAGGAATTGTCTTGAAATTTAACCTCTTTTATGGTATAATACGCACATGTTAGCCAGCAGGCTAACGCCAACTGCCAGCAGGCGACAGTTTTGCGGAGAACCGCACATTTTCGTATCAGAAGATACACGCCAAAAAGCATTATCTGTCAAGCCAGACAAGGTTTTGAACATTTACATTTGTGTAATTTGGATTTGTTTAGGATTTAGTGACCTGTCCTGAGCGTAGTCGAACGGATTAGGATTTCGGATTTCAAACTTCCAGATAACTCGTTATGCAACAGTATCTTATCATCATTCATCACTCATCTGTCCTCTGTCGTCTGTCCTCTGCTCTCTACATCTGTCGAGAACCCTCTACAAATCAACCCATTTTATGCAAAACAAACCCAATTTCCATGATACCAAAATGAATGTAAGTATCTATTTACAGACGGCTTATGAAAATAAATCCAATTGGACACTTGGTGAAAACAAACCCAATTCAAACCCAATCAAACCCAATTGCCGAAAGGGTAAAATTGATGCAAAGTGTGTATTTACAAAGGATTACAGAAAAAAAGATGATTTCGTAGTCCGAATAAACAAACCCAATTCCCAAAAAACCCAAAAAGAACGTAAACACTTTTCTACAAAAGGATTATGAAAATGAACCGCCTTCCATCTCAAAAAAACAAACCCAATTCAAACCCAATCAAACCTTCGACGGACTCAGTACGAGTTTTGGGGTTAAACAAATATTTTTTACCAGCATGGTCAGCAACGGAAAGTAGTTCGCCATTGCCAGCATCTATTACATTGCAGCCGGTTATCTCATTTTGCGAATACGAACTTCAATATCCTTCGAATCTTTCAACAGGTCAACGAGCTTTTGTGGATCCGTTTGTCCGTAGTGATATGGGTAGAGAATCTTTGGCTCAAACGCCCTCGCCGCATCGGCGACCATCTCCGGTGTCATCGTGTAGGGGACATTCATCGGCAAGAATGCGATATCAATTTTCTTTAGTCTTTTCATCTCTGGTGTGTTCTCTGTATCACCGGCCAAATACACTCTTTTATCGCCAAAAGTTACCACATAGCCGTTACCCCGACCCCTGGGATGGAAAGGTTCTCCGCTGGAGCGCTTATGTACAATATTGTACGCAGGTACGGCCTCGATTCTCAGTCCCTGAACGGTTCGTACATCACCATTCTGCATGATAATACCTCCGGCAACTTTTTCTGCGCAGGCTTTGGTCAATACCAGTTCGGTTCCCTCTTTTCGAAGAGTCTTTATAACTTTAGTGTCAAAGTGGTCTCCATGTTCATGTGTGATTAAAATAAGATCGGCCTTGGGCATCTTGGCATAGTCGGCCTCTCTGCTCACAGGGTCCACATGAATGACCCTGCCTTTGAAGTTGAACATCAATGTTGCGTGACCAATGAAAATAATCTTTAGAGCACCGGCGCTTGTCTGGATAATATCCTGTTCAAATCCAAGCTCTGAGACAGTCTGTTCCCGCTCGGCGGCTTTAACTCGCATCCGGATTGAATACAATGAAGTTCGTGCAGTGATAAAGAGTGTTTGTTTGTCCGGCCCACCGAAGGTGACATTGGCCGGCCCCTCGGGAACCTTGATGGTCTCAATTTTTTCGCCGTTTTTATTGTAAACGGCTACTACCTTCGCAGTCAGGTAAATGTTACCCTCGTTGTCTATGGTCATTCCGTCTGAACCTTCAGGAGCGAAGAGCTTTTTGTTCGAAAACGTCCCGTCCTTATTGATTGTGTACACAAAGGTCTTATTCCCGCCGTGGTCGGCAACGTAGAGCAGCTTGCCCTCGGGGGTGCCTATTACTCCGTTCGGCCTGACCATGTCATCGATTACGCGAATGAGCTTCTTACGGTCGGCTGAGAGATAATAGACATGCTCGCCATCCTGCTCCAGGTCATCTCTGCGGCCGTAGCTGGGGTCGGTAAAGTAAATACCTCCCTTGGGGTCAATCCAGAGGTCGTTGAGGCTGTTGAAGCGCTTGTTTTGATACCTGTCGGCCAGCATCGTTAAATTGCCCTGCGGGTCAATTGATACCAACCGTCGGCCACCTCCTTCGCAGGCCAAGAGATTTCCCTTTTTGTCAAAGTAAAGACCATTGGACCCGCCTGAGTTCTCACGGAACGTTGACAGCTTACCATCCAGCGACCATTTGTGGATTCGATTGTTCGGGATATCCGAAAAGTAGATATTACCCTTAGCATCCGCCGCTGGGCCTTCGGTAAAGCTAAAGCCGCCCGCGAGTTTTTCAACTTTTGCGCCTGGTGCGACAACGCTCACCGCTTCGACTTTGCTGCTGGTTGCCGCTACTACAAACAACAACACAATTAAAGCATACCATTTCCTGTTCATTTTTAGCTCCTTTCACTTTTGAGATTGGCTCTTTCATTCACAATAAGATTTCTCATTTCTGCAACTCAGAGATTGCCACGGCCCCGTGCTTTCTTGCCTGCACCTGTCGGTGACGCAGGCACAGGTGCGAAAGCAAGAACGGGGGCTTCGGTCGAAATGACATGCGGTATTTTCTTAAGATCACATTAAAATTACAACTGCCCCCTAATGTTCGGCATTGCCGGTTTTTGGTTTGATTTTCACCTTCGCCAGGTAAATACTGGTTTTTCCTTCGTGGCTGGAGTAGTAGCTTACGTAAAGCATACCTTCGTACCAAACCAAGCCGGGGTAACTCGTATCGCCGCCGCTGGGCAGTTTTATCAATTTTGTCATAGAGCCGTTCTTGACATCGATATAGTTCAGGGCGGTATGGGCACCTCCCTGGTGCATTCGGCCAGCAGCAATCCAGTGTCCGCCGGGTATGCGGATGAGATTGGGCCCGCCGAAACTGTTGAATTCCGCACCGAGGTCTTTCCATTGCCACCGCTTGTAGTCCGGTTTGCTTATTCCCAGGAATGCACTGGTTGGTTCTGTCTCATAACGGTCGCGGCGGACAAGGGCATAACACGTCCGGTCAGTGTCAAAACGCAGTGTAACCTCCGTAGGTCGGCCCTGCTCGAACAGCCTGGCGACGTACTGCTTGTAGTTAATTCCATCTTTACTGACGAGTAAATCGATATAGGGTGCTTCTTTTCCGGCGGTGTAGGAAACGCCGTATGCTTTTCCCCGGTTCCAAGTGACGCACCACAACCAGCGGCCCGGCTGGACGACAATTTTTGGCTTAGTCCATCGTCTGCCATCCTGTGAGAAACTCACGAACGCGCCGGTAGGGGCGGATTGATTGTCCTTTTTGCGCGGGGCGGCACCGCCGAGCAGCATTAATCGGCCGTCCGGTGTTACGGACAGATGAGCATCGCGCAGGTCGTAGCCTATCAGTACAATAAGGGCCGCCGAGTCCCAGCTATTTGCGTCCTTCAATTCGAGAATCCGGATTTTCCCGTCTGTTGAGACGTGGCCTCTGCCTTCGCGGAAAGCGCAATAAAATTTACCTTCCCAGCAGACAAGGTCGGTAAATGCGTTGTGGGGGGCCTTGTCCCAAATCTTGTTGACCTCAACCACCTCCACCGTTACCGGGACATCTGCGAAACTGAACGAAGTCCCAATGAAAAATAATACTGTTAGAAAATATCGTTTCTTATTCATTTTTATCTGCCCTCGCTTTTCAGAACCCAAACACATATATAGAGCAACCATCTCGTGCAAAGCACAAATCTATAAAGCAGATCTTCTTACTCACCCAATATTTTTTGCTATATACTGCATAGAGACAGCTACTTTGAAAAGCGTCCGACGAAACCGCCACCGTTGGTCATCTCGATTTTGAGCGTATCGCCGCGGCGCACGGTCCTGTCTTCGAGAACTACTGCGGCATCGTTTTCCTTATCATCGTGTACCAGTGACGCGTTATATCGACCATCACCAAGGAATGACAGCGGTACCTGAATCGTCTTGGCCTGTGGGCCGCACATTACGGCTAAGAACCACGTCTCATCAGTGCGCCTTGCGAAGATGGCCAACTCGCCGATTTCGGACTCCGGCAAGACGATGGTTTCGTCCCACACGGCCGGTATGCTTTTGATAACGTCCACCGCCGGATTGTCAAGGACGGACTGGGGATGCGCGGCAACCGTAAGCAGCGGACTGGCGAAGATGGCCAGGCTGGCAATCTGGTGCGTCCAGGTTGAGTCGCCGCGGCGCTCGCCAAAGTGCATCGTCGTGTAGTCGGCGTGGCCAGCCAGATAACGTGTAAACGGCAGAATCGTCTCATGTCGTGCACGCTCGCGGAGCGAGCTGCTTTCCATACCGCGGACCGCTTCGCGAACTATTTCATTGGGCCAGGTGCGGGCACGACCGGTCGGCTTGTTCGCCCCGTGGAAGTTGACCACCATCTGATTTTCCGCGGCCTTCTTGAGCAGCTTCTCGTAATGGTCGATGACTTCCTTAGCCTCGTGATCGAGGAAGTCGATCTTGGCACCGGCGACTCCTAAGCCGTGCAACCTCGTGAAAAATTCCTCGCGCTCCTGGGGTGTGCCCAACCGGTTGCTGTGTATCCAAAACAGCAGACGCACGCCTTGCTGCCTGGAGTACTCCACGATTTCCTTGATCTGCTCGTCGCTCCATCTGCTCCAGAAACCCTCAAGGATGTGATATTCGTAGCCCAACTGACCAGCCATTCGGGAAAACTCCTTCATGCCTTCGAACGAGCGGTCTCCACCGTCAAGGTATCGCCATACTGACCGTCCAGGTTTGACCCATGCAGTTTTGATGCCATCGGGAAAGTATTTCGGGTCAGGTGGGGGGCAGAGGTTGGGCATAATAGTGCTGTTTACCAGTGTATTCAGGTCTCGTCCGACCATTACGACGCGCCAGGGGGTCGTTATCGTCCCACTAACCGATGCCAGCTTGCCCAGCCGCCTGGCTTCCTCTCGGCCGTAGCGCAGCTCATAGGGATAGTTCAACGGGTGGCGGTGGCCAAGGCCGGTAATGAAACCGCGGCGACCGTCAGCCTCCAATGCCATGCCGCTGTAATTGACGAGGTTGGCCTCGGTGATGGAGCCGTAGCCGGCGCTGCCCGGCAGCTTGAAAGTTAGCGGCGGCCCAGCCCATTGACCGGGCGAAATTTCGGAGATATCATCCTTTTTATATGCGGCTTCGTAGTGCCCACCCAGGTCGTGATACCAGACTGTGGAACCGGCCGGGATGACGAAGGTCGTGTATTCGTCCGGCACGCGAGAAACGCCTTCATCGCCGGGGATGATGTGACGGAAGGCTGCGCCGTCGTTGAAGACGTGGATTTCCAGGACGTAGTCGATGAACGACAAATCGTTCTGCAGCGAGATGCGGGCGCCGTTGCATTGATTGACTGCCGTGCTGTGGGCGCCGTGCCAGGGATAGGTCTCGTTAAGCTCATAGCGTTCCACATTGCCGAAAACAACTCCGGTTGAGAGATCGTAGCCATCCAGATTCATAACAACCGTGGATGTGTCGAGCACAATCGTATTCCCCAGCGTTACCGTGAAGGTCAGACGCTCGGCGTTGGGCAGGACTGTCAACTTAACGTTCCCATCCGGGCCAGCTACCTGTACCTGTTCCATCCGTACCCGTTGTGACCGTCTCGTTCTCGATCTCGACCTTTGGCCCAGCGCTAAGTTCGCCGCCACGAGACATAACACAACTGTGAGAACAACAATCATCAACAAGACGCTGTTTCCCCGGAAGGGGTCCTTAGGACTGTCCCTTCTTTTCTGCATGATTTTTTCTCCAATAATACTCATTTAATCTCCAGAAGTGCTCTGCTCATTGAGAATCCTTACAAACGCTCCAATAGTCAAACATCCTCATAAAAATCAAAACGTATCCCGGGTGAAAGCGTCATTGGTTATTTCCCGTCGGCACGAGGCGTTTGAGCTCCTCAGACCAATTTAGCACGACGTTGATGCCAAGAGTTGTGGATTCCTGTGATTCCTGTATCATCAGGAACCGCCCATCGGGCGCGATGTCATAATTTCGATAGTTTATAGCTTCGAACAATTCCTTAAACTCGACGACTCTGAACTCCGGCTCGGTCTCAATGGTTGCAGCTATCATCCTGGGACTGCCATGACCACTAAAATATAATAACTCTTTACCGTCCCGCGACCACACGGGCTGGTAACCGCCTTCGGTCGAAATCATGGTTTTTGGACCCGGGCCTGGATAAGGCTCTACGTAAATCTCCCAGCTGCCGGACTCTTCGGAACTGTATGCAATCCACCGGCCGTCGGGTGACCATACACCATGTCTTTGATTATTGTTTCTCTGGATGAACGACCGGGAACGAGGCTTTCCATTCTGCCTGTCTAACGAGAAGACTGAGATGTCATCGTCCAACTTCGGATACTTCGGGTCAGATGCGGCAAGCAGCAGCTCCTTGCCATCAGGGGAGCAGGATGTTGGAACTCCTACAAATTCTTCGGACGTTATGAGCAACTCTTGTTTGCCGCTACTGGGAACGCTTTGCTTAAACAATTGAGGTATTCCATTTCCATATGACCCGAACAGCACAAACTTGCCATCCGGCATCCAAATCGGATTACCACTGACTCCATCGGACGTAAGTGGATTTAGTGTGTGGCGTATCAAGTCGTATATCCAAATGTCAGAGTTATCCCCATCGACGATAATAAATGCCGCATACGCCCCGTCGGGTGAAATCCTGACATTTTTATAGTTGCGAGGTGTCGCTGCCGGTAATGGTTCGACCTTCCCTTTTCTATCGACCCATACCGGTCTTAGCTCAATGCTGCGCGTCACGAGCGGGATATAGGCGAGCGAACCATCCCGAGAGACGGAAAACTGCGCCGAGGCACTCCAGAACACGAGCGAGGTCATAACATCCGGTATGACCGGTACATGAGAAGCAGTTGCTTTGAGCTGCTCGATGTCAAAGGGTACGGCATAAAGGGTCTCTCTGCGCCCATAAACCAAGTGTCCACTGGAGACATATCGCGCGCATGTTCCACCTTTGCACAAAATGTGTCTTTTACCCGTTTCGAGCGAGTATAGTTCGATCTGATTCTTATCAAACCCACCTTGCAAGTTTGTAAAAAGCACCTGCTTACCGCCCGGTAGGATTTGCGGCCAAAAATGTCCCAGCTCACCCTGGTCTGAGTCCGGGACCGTTAACTCCTCTAATCCTTCACCGGATGCGGAAATTCGCCAGAGGCCGCTTCCTTTAGCTGTGCCTCCGGCAGGGGTGAAAATTATGTTGTCATCAGCTCCCCAGCTTCCTCCGCGAAATTGAAGGCACTCGCACAAGACGACAGGCTCACCGCCCTTAACAGATACTTTCTTAAGCTTTCTTTGGAAATGGTCGACGTATCCCACCCACTGGCCGTCGGGTGAGAAGAATGGGCTGATCGCGCCTTCCGTGCCGGGGAGCGGTTTTGCCTTGAATTCGTCCATCTCGCGAATGTAGATTTTTCTTCTCCCGTCGATGCCCGTTTCCACGTAAGCTAGTCGTCTGCTATCGGGCGACAGGGCCAGGGCACAGTGCCACAAGGCTTCCATCGCAAGAGTCGTTTCGGGACTAATGACAAAACTTCTTATCGGCTGGGTTTTTGGGGCGCCCGGTCGCCAATGACTCCAGATGGCGATAGCGCCCATAATAATCCCGAGCAATAGACAGACCGCACCCACCACTATTAGTTTCTTCCAACCGGTCGGATTAGCGATTTCGAGAGATGTAGTTGTCATCGGAGGGGCGATGGAAGGCAGGTTTAATGTTTCATTTATTTCAATGGCTGCGTCCGCGATGTCATGAAGGCGGCGACGCGGGTCCTTCTCCAGACAGCGACGCAGCAAAACCCCGACGTTAGTCGGTGTGTTCTGGGGCAGCGCCTGCCATTCAGGCTCTGCTTGTAGAACATTGGCCAGCATATCGGAAACAGTCTGTCCTTCAAAGGGCGCCCTGCCGGCGAGCATCTCGAACAGCACGCAGCCAAACGACCAGATGTCACTGCGTTTATCGACCGGCTTACCACGGGCCTGCTCGGGGCTCATATAGGCCGGCGTTCCAATAACGCAACCCGGCTGCGTGATAGTGGTTGCTTGCTGGTCAACCTTTTCACTGCCGACTGGCTTGGCCAGGCCAAAGTCCAGGACCTTTACCTTGTCTTCGGGGGTTACCTTTATGTTGCCGGGCTTTAGGTCGCGGTGAATCACATCATGCTCGTGTGCTGCGGCGACCGCCTCGGCTATCTGGAGGGCAATCGTTAATGCCTCTTTTAGGTTAATCTCGGCTTTCGCTATTTGCTGGTCTAAGGTCTGGCCGGGGACGTATTCGAGAATAAGGTAGCCGATACCCTCGGCCTCTTCCAATTCTTCATAGATAGCGGCGATGCTCGGGTGATTCAAAGACGCCAAGACTCGGGCCTCGCGCTCGAAACGCGACTTGGCCTGGGGGTCGCCCATTACCTCTGCCGGCAGACTCTTGATAGCGACGGGACGGTCGAGTTTGGTATCGTGTGCCAGGTAAACCGCTCCGACGGCCCCGCGGCCCAGCTCCCGTTCTATCCGGAACCGACCGATGTGGCTGCCCGGCCCTTTCAGTGAGCTGCTGAAACCGTCCGCCTGAGGAGGTTCTTTCTGATTCGGCTGGTTATTGTTTTTTTGCTCAGGGTCGCTCATTAGCGTCCCTCCGTTTAAATACCCTTTACTCGTGGGTAAGAAATGAGCCTGAGTTTACCTAAACCGACAGCAATATAGCAACCAGTGTTTATGCTGTCAATATGGTTAAAGATGTTCTATGTTGTTGAATTCTTATTTTCAATATACGCCTTTGACTCGCATGCGCAGTGAATAGAGCGAGGTCTGAGCAGTGATAAAAAGCGTATGTCTGTCTTCGCCGCCGAAGCATACGTTTGCCGTCCAGCCGGCGTCGATGGGTATATGCTCGATTTTCTCACCGGCTGAATTGAAGACCGTGACACCTCTGCCGGTCAGGTAAATGTTTCCCTCGTTGTCAATGGTCATTCCGTCAGAGCCCATCGAGCAGAAAAGCTTTTTGTTCGACAATGTCCCGTCGGCATTGGTGTTGTAAACATAGGTCTTCCTGTCGCCAATATCAGCTACATAAAGCAACCGGCCATCGGGTGTGCCGATTATGCCGTTGGGCTGGACGAGGTCGTTGGTTACGCGGATGAGTTTTTCGCGATTGGGACTAAGATAATAGACGTGCTGGCCGTCCTGCTCCATAGGGCCTCTATTCCAGTAAGGCCTTTTGTATAAGGGGTCGGTAAAATATATTCCTCCTTTCGGGTCCTCCCAGAGGTCGTTTGGGCCGTTAAGCTTCTTGCCCTTGTAGTCCCTGACCAGCACTGTGGCGTTACCTTGCATATCAATTGACCATAATTCGTTATTAAGGTCTGCACAGGCGAGCAGATTTCCTTTTTTATCGAAGTAAAGGCCGTTTGCCCTACCGGGGCTTTCATGGAAGGTTGACAGCTTGCCGTCCACCGACCATTTGAGAATCCGGTTATTGGGCTGGTCGGTGAAGAAGACGTTGCCGTGGGCGTCGGCAGCGGGGCCTTCGGTGAATTTAAAGCCGCCGGAAAGTTTCTGCACTTTTGCACCCGGCGCGATTATGCCTGTCTTTGCGGCATCCGCCGATGTCACAGCTATCAGCTCGATACCTTCGCCGGTTCCCAAATTGCGGGAGTATTTTTTATCCTTCGTATTGTTCCAGTGTTCGTGGACACCGAGACTGGGTAATCTCTTGACGTTGCCAGGGTGGTCCGGGTCATAGAATGTTCCCGAAGGCGGATTGTTCGCCAGGGCCGCCTCGTGGAGGTAGTCGTCCACACCGGCCTTGCGTGGATGCTCCTCATATTCAGCGTGGAGGAAATCAAAGCCGACCGAATCGATGGCTACGGGGTCCTGCGAGGCCAAAAGACTCGAAGTCCAGTCGCCGTTGAAAGGATAAGTTCTCCATTTTCGCGGCGCTCTGTCTCTGGGATGTATTCCGGAGTAAAGGCTGTCAATTAGATACAGAACGGTCTTGCCGCCGACGTGCTTATGTCCCATCAGGTCCACGAGGTTTCTGTATATTCCCGTCTCCTTGGAAAAGGCACCCGGATGCAAATCGTAATAGCCCTTCTGCGGCGGTGTTCTGATAAGCGAACCGTAGTGGTTCTTTGCACAGAGGGTTATGCCGGCGCCTGTGTGGGCCTTGAGGTTTGCCAGGTTTATTAAATAATCAGCCTCAGCATAGCTGGCCGGTGCGTAATCCTGCTCGGACACCTGGGGATTACAACTCCAGTAGAAGGGGGCGGAGGATTGCTTCATCTTGATTCGGCCAAACTTGCCTTCACAATCCATAAAGCGGACGTTTGGAAACTCCTTATGTAAAATGTTATAGTACTCGTTTGCAAAGCGGGCCAGGCTGTCGCCGATTGAAATGTCAGATTGCTCTACGCCGACCGTTTCAACAAGCTGGCGCAGCAGGGCGGTAATCATCTGCGGCGAGGTGTTCATATAATCAATGCCTTGTTCCAAATCGTAATTTTCAGGATTGACACTTCTGACAGTCCGGATGAAGCCGACAAAGTTTACTTTTATAAATATCTTTTCGCCGGGTTTATATGCTGCATTTCCCTTGCCCTGCATTTTGTTGAAGTGCCTGAAAAGTTTGTCCCAGGCGTCAGTGTCACTCGCTGCGCCGGTCAGCTCACGTATTGCCCGTGACATCATTTGGTTTACCCGTGCCTGGCTCGTGTGGTTACTTTCCCACCAGTGACCATCTCCGGGTCCTTGCCAATCTGTTGCTTCGGGGTCGTGAACCCAGACAACGCGACCGGGATAAATGCCCCTGGCAACTCCTATTGGCTCATTCGCAGGTTGAGGCTGAGCCAAGACCAACTTCTCGCCGGTAGCGCTGACAGCTATCCACAAGGCGCCAATACTTACGGCGACACATACCAAGGCCACCACATAGCGCCTTCGGGCAAAGTTGAACCTGGCTTTTCTAAATGCCATTGCCGATGCACCCAGACCTACAAGCCAGGCCACAAATCCTGAAGCCAACGGAAAAGCCAGGCGCTGACACGGATACGTCGCCCGTGAAGGTTTCGGTATCACCCTGACCAAAAACCATATCAGTGACACCAGGCCGGCTATGGGAAATATCCACGTCAACCAGCGATATTTTATTTTGGACTCGAGGGATTTACCTGTTTTGGGACATAAGTGGGCGTGTTTTCTTTTTAAGGATTGCATTTTGTTACCTCCTAAAACTTAGCTGTGCTTATTTATCTCCAACCCGGCGGCTCAATCAAAACAGAGAAAGAAACCGAAATTAAGCAAAAGGCAAATTACTATTGTAATAAGCTGGTGTAAATATAATCGAATCCCCTGAAGATTTCAATCTAAAAAACCCCATCGCTGGGGATGATTTTCATTTATGCGCGACTTTGTATGCCCCCGGGTAGTACGACATACAATGTTTAATATCAATAATCAATATGGATATCCGTTGTGAGCGGAGTTCCAACAGGCATATCGCAGTTCCGCCTATGTAGTAATCCATAATCATTTATTATTGTAAAAGGGGCCTATACCAAATTTACTCGGTATAGGCCCCGAATTAACACGAATCCGGTGTCCTCTTGTTTGTCATTGCGAGTCCGCCAAAGGCGGACGCGTCAATCTCAAACTTTGAAAGCTTCGTATCAGCCGCGCAATTTTACTTACCGGCTAAATCCCAGCTTACGGCGCCGATGGCGGTGGATACAGACGAACATCGTCGAAGTACATCGTACCCGAACCGCCAGCCAACGGATTGTTCCTGTTACCAAGACCAAGGGAAATCGTATTGACGTTGGCAAGGTTCACGCCCTGGTCTGCAAATACCTGCAAATCGATATTCCATTCTGTCCAGGCAATTATCTGTGCTGCATCAGGATTATCGTGATTGACCACAGCGCTGCCGTTGAGGGCAACATACAACGTCTCAACAGCGTTAGCCGAATTGCCTCTGAACCAAATTGTCAGCTTGTTTACACCATTCTCGGTCCAGTCACGCGGGTAAGTCAACGTTAAAGTTGCCTCAGAGTAACCAACACTGTTGTCGTAGAAAAGTGGCATCGACTGGTTGCCGCTGTGAACGATAGTTTGCTCGGCAAATGGAGGATTATCATAACCAACTAAAGAACCGTTTGTCGGGTCGTCGTATCCGTCTATCCACGCATTAAATATCCTGTTGCTATCGGGGTCGGCAGGGTCAAGGTCGTTGTAAGATTCAAAATCGTCCACGATAAGGAAGTTGGCTGTCGTAAAGCTCCATAGGATGCCTGGCCACGGACTGTCGGGATTGACGTTATTGGCCTCGTCAATACGCCAGTAGTAAGTGGTATTCCATTCAAGTTTTCCGGGGTCATAGCTTTCAGAACCAAGATCCCCGGAGCCTTTATACTCCGGTGAACCGGTATTGGCATTTCGTACTGCCTCTTTATCTGTGCCAAAATATACCTCATGCGAAGCACCATAGACTCCCGGTGCCCAGGTGAGAATCTGTGTCTGCTTTACATCCACAGTTCCATTAGCCGGGTTCGGGCTCCCGACGGCACCCTCAGTAGTAAAGCTCCAGACGTGGCCTTTATGCGTCTCGAAGGCATCAAACTCATCGACACGCCAGTAGTAAGTCTTAGCCAGTTTAAGTGCGCCGGGAGTATATTTTGAGAAACCCATAGGGCCTTTGTATGTATTCGGCGTGCCGTTGTCCACATCGGCGAAGTTATCACCGAAGTACATATGGTGCAATTTAGCACCGAAGCCCGGCGTCCAGCTAAGCTCCACATCAGGCTCTACCTGCTCGGCACCGTTAGCCGGGCCTGGGGAGTAGGCGGTCCTGGGTGGAATACTAAAGTTCCAGACAGGGCCTTTCCATGGGCTGTTCGGCTCGGCATCATTGACCTCATCGATTCGCCAATAGTAAGTGGTTCCTGGAACAAGGCCATCCGGATAAGGCATACCAGGAAAGCCGACAACAAGGTTCGTTGCGACCTGATTACCCAGGAATGTCTCGGCGACGCCATTGTTGACATCATCAAAATTATCACCGAGATACACATCGTGCGAGACCGCAAAATCCCCCGCCGACCAGCTAATGCTTATCCATGTATCCGAATATAGAGTACTATCATCCGGTTCGGGACCCCAGGCCCATGGATATTCTCCGAGACCCGACATAATGGTCTGAATCTCTTCGGCTGTTAAGGCTCTGTCGAAAATGGCAATGTCGTCGATGACACCCTTTGCACCATTTGCAGATGGAATGTAGTCGATAGTTTGCAGACCAAAACGGGGATTTTCATAAAGCACCGGGAGAGGACCTAATGTATCGGCTCTTGCGACTTCCTGTCCGTCAAGATACAGGACAGCAGGGCCACCGCCGAATTCCCAGGTCACAGCGACATGAATCCAGGTATCGGCAAATATAACGCCGGCCGGGTCAATCTCGATACCCTGGTAGTCGGCATCAGTGGCGTCCTCCAAATAGAATCCGAAATCCTCCGGATTGATGTCGGCATGGTTTGCACCCTTCGATACGAAGAAGTATATGCCACCCAGGCTCGCATCGAAAAGTCTGTAGTCTGCCGGGTCCGAACCATCCCAGTCGGGTTTGAACCAGAATCCCATGGTGCCTGCTTCGCCTATGAGGTTAGGAATCTCGATGTAGTCGTCCACACCATCAAGATAGACACCCCCATCCAACTTCCCCGTCGTCCATTTGCCACCTCCTTCAAGAATACCATGGTTGCCGTTGCCGCTCGCGTCCCCGACAGCGGTACCCGTTCCTTCATCCAATCGCCAATAGCCGATAAGACCGGACTGAGCAGCGTTGGTCACGTTTGTTAGAGCCAGACATAGCACCAAAACAAAATAAATCAGAAAAATTAACTTCTTACACATAATAATCCTCCTTTAAAAAATAAATATGGGTTGTTAATTGAGATGCAAAAACACTCAACTGAGAAGCACAAAATTTTTTACCGTAACTATGTGCCCCGCATGATACATAATAACTCCTCCTCTATTCGTAAAATTACAAGAATCGTGCCCACAGAATGACGAGAAACCGCAGATACCCGACTGCTCAGGCACAAGCTATATTAATATATCTATACCATATTAGCTACTTTCCCGTCAATGAAAATCACGCGTGATTACCCAATATTTTTTGATAAGATTACGTAAAGTTGAATCAACTATCAATAATAAGGGGGCTTATATCGAATCAATCGATATAAGCCCCGAATTGCCACAAATTTGCTACATTAACCCCTTGAGATATTAAGGAATTATCTCATGGAGTTAACCACTCAATCTTAATTTGTACATAAATCTTAGTTAAGGTGCCGGTTCCGGCTCTTATGGTATCGGCCGGTACCGCCGAATATCATCGAAGTACATTGTACCTGAACCACCGGGCTGCGGATTATTCTTGTCGCCGAAACCAAGGGCCATTGTATTGACATTGGCCAGATTCACACCTTGGTCAGCAAATGCCTGTAGGTCGATATTCCATTGGGTCCAGGTAGTTATCTGTGCTGCATCTGGATTATCGTGATTGACCACCGCGCTGCCATTGAGAGCAACATACAATACCTCGGCGGCGTTAGCCGAATCGCCCCTGAACCAAATTGTCAGTGTGCTGACACCATTCTCAGTCCAGTCACGCGGATAAGTCAGTGTCTTCTCCACCTCTGAATACTTGAGGACGCTGTTGTCATAGAATAAAGGCATCGACTTGCCGCCTCCGTGAACGATAGTCTCCTCACAATAAGAACCTGTGGTTTCGTCGCCTACAGCCGAGCCGGTTCCATTACCGGCATAGGCAGGTTCAGTACCATGCGCGGCATAGCCAAGCCCGTCTTTCCATGCCCACCATATCTCGTTGTTGCCAATATCGTAGTCCTCAAAATCATCGACTACAAGGAAGTTGGCCGTCGTAAAGCTCCAGACACCGCCTACCCACGGACTCTCCGAATTGTTGTTATTGATTTCATCGACACGCCAGTAGTAAGTAGCACCCCACTCGAGCACACCGGGGTCATAACTCTCAGAACCAAGGGCCCTCGTGCCTTTGTACTCGGGCGAGCTTGTATCGGCGTTCCGTACTGCTTCTTCATCTGTGCCGAAATAGACATCGTGTGATTCGGCAAAGTCTCCGGGGCCCCAGGTAAGAATAGTGTCTTGTTTTACATCAACAGAGCCGGTCCTCGGATTGGCACTGCTGGCCTTTACCGGCAGTGATAGTGCCGCCTGCGGAATGATTTGCTTTGGAGTGTGGGGGCTCGACCAGCGCAGTTCTGCCACGGCGCCGCCTCCATTTTCGTAATATTCCATTACAACGCTGTATATCTGTCCTGCAACAAGGTCTATCGTTCCTCTGTTCTCGGTTGCTGAACGGTCAACCCACTGATCAATAAGCTGCAGACCCTCGACCCATAGGCGTACGCCATCGTCGGTTCTGGCATAGAAGTTATAGGTTTCTGTAAAAGCCGCTTCTACCTGACCACTCCATCTGACTGAGAAGTTATCATTACCGACCGACGGGTCCGGACTGCCCGGATCGCCCCAGTTAAAGTCGATTTGAGAATCAACACGGTTCAAAACCAGGTTCTCGAAATTTATACCTGTAAAGTAATCTGCACGCACACCACCGCCGGTCCCTGCTATTGTAAAGATCCAGATATTGCCTTTATGTGTTTCGATGCCATCGAACTCGTCGATGCGCCAATAGTAGGTCTTGTCTAATTCGAGTGTTCCAGGATTGAACTTTGTATTACCAATCGGACCTTTTGCGGTGCCGCCTGTGCCGGCATCGACGTCGGCAAAATTATCTCCGAAGTACACCTGGTGCAATTTTATCTCGAAACCAGGATCCCACTCAAGTACTAAATCTTTCGGGTCTATAAATTTGGCGCCGTCAGCCGGTACGGGATTATAGGCATTCTTGGGTGGAACCAGAAAGCTCCAGACATCACCTTTCCACGGGCTGTTCGGGTCATTTTCATTTATCTCGTCAATCCGCCAGTAATACGTCGTTCCATTTGTAAGGCCGTCCGGATAAGCAAAACCGGGAAAGCCAACCACATAAAACTCCTCGGCCTGATTACCCTGGAAAGTACTCTCGGCGCCGTTGTTCACATCGTCGAAATTGTCGCCAAAATAAACATCATGCGTTACTGCTGATATTCCCGGTTCCCACGAGAGGCTTGCCCATGTGTCCTCGTGTACGGCTCCATCTTCCAGACTGGGATTTTTGGCTGTAAAACTTTTGAAAAGAGGTGGGACATAGTCGCCCTCGTAGAGTCGTATGCCGTCTATCCAAAAATCACCGGCTGCAAAAGCGAGGTGGAATGAAGGGCTGGCGGGAGTCACGTCCTCAGTAAAGACAGGAGTGGTTACGCTGAATTCCTGCCATTTTTCGGTGGCAGTGAAGACCTGATCGCCATAGGCTTCCCATGGATCTGTGGCATGTTCCGGCTTCATACGAAACTGTAGCGTGCCGGATTTGCATTTGAAGAAGCAGGAAAACGTGTATTTCTTGCCTTTCTCAAAGATATAGCTTCCGTCCGACATGCCGCTTTCATGAGGGCCGGCCCCTGCCGATGGAACCACAAGGTGCAGGCAATAGTCTCCCTCAATCGGACCTTCGGGAACCGCGGCATCCACACATCCCGTAACGACTTCGGATGTCACGTCGCCATAGATGTTCCATGGCCCTGCATTACCGGTCTCAAAACCACCGTTGGGTAGTAGATTCACGACTTCCTGTGCGTAGCTTGAACCGATTCCTATGAATCCTATCAACAAAACTACTGCCAACCAAACTACTTGAGTTTTCATGATACATCCTCCTGTAAAAAAGGTTACGATAACGACGACTGTGCTTTGGCCACATACCAAAACACTCCTGGTCTCAAATAACCTCAAACAAAATGACCGCTAATAATTTTCAGGCTCACGACATTCTATTTATGGCCGCCCAAGATGGCTTTTATGACTTGATATTACCTCCTTCCCTCAAAAGCCCAATAAGAACAATTAAGTGAAATGTAAAAATCCTATCCGCGAAATACAAAGTTTTGACTTGACACTGCGTATTTCGTTTTTTAAGCTTTCAGGTAAGCTGAATTAGCTGAAAATTCCAGAAATTCGGCCTGCCGAAAAGAAACAAACTCCGATGATTTTATTTATAGCAAATTAGGCACTTTGACGTCAAGGAAAAACTCTGGCACTATACGCGATTTTATGATATGATTATGTAAGAATTCAGGATTTTATTAATATTAGAGCCGTGGAAGCATTTGCAGAGAACCGTCTTTGAGGAGTGTAATCGCGGCAGAAGAGGAAGGCGCAATATGAATGAACGAAAACTGTTCAGGCCGTTAGAAGTTGAGATTATTAACCAGGAAAGTGGAAGACATCAAAGAGGGTTTACGTTAATAGAACTTCTGGTAGTTATCGCTATCATCGCCGTGTTGATGGCGATATTGATGCCGGCGCTAAATCGGGTCAGAGAGCAGGGCAAACGTGCGGCGTGTCTTAGCAACGTGAAGCAAATGGCACTTGCGTGGATTATGTATGCGGATGATAACGACAGCAAGATTGTTAACGGCAATACAAGCACCGGAAGCAACAACAAAGACGGCACATGTTGGGTATATTGGTCGGGCCGGAGCGCCTCAGAAGAAGCGCGAATAGAAGGTATCCAGAGGGGACTGCTATATGAATACTGCCCGAACATAAAGCTTTACAAGTGCCCGACCGGTATTCGCGGAGAGGTGGTGACGTATGCTATCGTGGATGCTATGAATGGTTATGATGCGATACCAGGCGCTGAAGGGCAGATAGTTAAAAACATGAATCAGATTCGCAAGCCGGGCCAGAGGGCGGTTTTTCTTGATGAGGGCCGATTGAGTCCGGCGAGCTGGACCATTTGGTATGACCAGGAGCGATGGTGGGACCAGATTACCGCCCGGCACGGAGACGGGACAAACTTTTCTTTCGTAGATGGGCATAGCGAGTACTGGAAGTGGAAAGACCCGCGTACGATAGAGATCGCCAAGATGGATTATGACTACTGGCAAGACACAGGGCGGAATGGCAATTTATCAAATAATCCGGGCAATCAGGATTTGTATAGAGTTCAGAAGGCTGTGTGGGGAAAATTAGGTTATACACCAACTGAGTGATAAGCATATTTTTATTCGGTGGGTCGGGGCGAGTGATAGAGCACTTGAGGTGATTGTCCGTACGTTTGTGTTTGCAAGTGCCTCGTGTTGTTAAGTGGTTTTATTTTGCTCTGCTTGCCTGCGCTCCGCGCCGGTATAATCCTGGTCGTCAAGAGTTCTTTTGGTTTGGTGTTTTTCCATATAGCGTGTCAACGGCTTTGCGAGCTTTAAGAGGCCCGCGAGGACGACAATTACAATGAGCGTTGATATAGCTGCCAAGTCGTGAAAACCGGCCCCACAGGCCATTCCGATACTTGCAACAAGCCAAATGGTCGCGGCTGTGGTCAGGCCGTGTACACCACGTCTGTCCTGGATGACGGCACCGGCACCTAAAAAGCCTACGCCGGTAACAATCTGGGCGGCTATCCTTGTAGTCGAGCCTTCGGTCACGACGGCCAGTCGTTTGGAGATTATGGTAAAGAGGGCTGCGCCAAGGCATATTAAGAGATTCGTCCGGAGCCCGGCAGACTTGCCACTAAGCTCTCTCTCCAGACCTATTGCCGCTCCAAGAAAAGCAGCTAAGATTATACTGATGACATCGTCCGGCCACACCATAGGTTTACTTTTCAATTAGTGTCTCATCAACCTGCATACCGAAGTGCCTGCCGGCCTTTTCTATATGGCCTAAGACTTTATCGCCCGTCTTCAAAGTTGTAACCGAAATCGCTTTACCGTCCGGGCTGACGAGTCGAATCGTCTCGGCGTTCTGTAAGACAAGACTTATCGGCTGACCTTCGGCATCGGCCTCGATGAGCATGACAGGCCTTTTTTCTATTTTGTTTCTGCCCAGATAAGCGGTTTGACTTTTGCCCTGGAAATCCACAAGCAGCACTTCGTCACCGGCCTTTAAGTCTGCTAAGTATTTCGTTTTACCGCCCGGCGCTAAGGTGTATGCGTGCACGGCACCGGCATTGACGCGGAACGGCCGAGATGCCACGTAAGGATTATCGATGGATTCGGAATGGACCAGAAAGAAACCGGCAGCAGTATTGCCGATGAGCATCCCTTCGCCTAAAGTCATCTGCGTGCAGGTATCGAGACAGGCCCTGTCGCCCATACCTAATTGTTTGATGCCTGTGATGGTGGCTGTTACGAGAGCGATTTTTTCACTTACGCCGTGAATGATTTCGGCGCATTTTTTTATCTCGTTTATATCGGTAGTATTTAAGAGGACGCCGTCAACGCCTTTTTCGAGTATCTCAACCATAAGCTTGGCCTGTTCGCTATTTTCTACCTGCACCATAATATTTTTGCCTCGGCGGGCCAACAGGTTCTCTATCGGTATAATCGTCCAGTCGAGCATTCTAAGGACAATAATTTTTTCCGCAGGCACTGCTGCGGCTTTGTCTTCGTCTTCTTTGCCGGCTATATCTATGAACTCGACTTCCATGCCGGGCTTGATGTCGCCGTTTTTCTCAACGGTTTTGATTTTGCCGAACCGGCGGACAGTTTCACTCCGACCGTCAGGGAGAATGACGGCCTCGGCCCCGCTTTCCAGCGCAGCTATGGCGATTTCTTTGTTATATGGAATAACATTTACCCATAGTTTTTTCATTTTTGATTCGTCCTTAGTCCAAAATTATATAACCGCATTTGCAAGATTTAACTCAAAAATGACAGCCCTGTCAATATCTTTTATTGTCAAGTCTCATGGAGACAAATATTTTTGAAAAAACAATTGTTTTTTATGCTGCTCCGCAGTAACATTTTGGATTCGAGGGTAAATTCGTGTAGTCGAGCAGCGACTAATTTTAAAACACTTTTTTAGGAGGCCTATTATGAATCAGATGTTAAACCACAAGAGAATCGGCAAGTCCATCATTCTCACCTGTCTTTTGCTGTTGATGCAGACATCGTTTGTCTGGGCGGCTGAAGACATTATAGGTGAATGGGAAATGAAGATGGAATTCGGCGGTCGAGAGAGCTTTGCCACGATGACCATCTCCAAGAAGGCGGACGGCAGTCTAACAGGCAAGTGGGGCTCCGGCGAGCTGACCAATGTCAAATTCGAGAACGGAAAGCTCACCTTTACTCGAATACTCAGCTTTGGCGACCAGGAGTTCATAATGGAGTACGCGGGGACTTTAAAGGACGGTAAGATTACGGGTACAATGTCAAGCGACCGCGGGGAGTTTGCCGCCAACGGGGCCAGGAAGAAGCCTAAATGCCCAGCCCTCGGTCAGTGGAATATGAAGTTTAATGTTGGTGATAGAGAAATCACCGGCAAGCTGATAATTTCCGAGAATCCAGACGGTACGCTGGCCGGCAAATGGGAAGCCGAGTCCGGAGAGCACGCAGTATCGAATGTCAAATTTCAGGATGGAAAGCTCACCTATACTCGAAAAAGCAAATTCGGTGAGCGCGAATGGGAATCGAGCTTTGAGGGTGCAATCAAGGGGCATAAGTTAGCAGGGGCATTCAAGAGCCGACGAGGCGAGATGCCTGCAACCGGAGAGCGCGTAGGAGCACCACTTATTGGGAATTGGGAGCTGACAACGACGTCCGATAGAGGTACGCGTACGAGTATGATGATGATCAATGGAGACCTGACCGGCAGGTATGAGTTCTTCGGCGGTGAGATCCCCATGAAGGACATCAAACTCGAAGGCAACCAGGTGACTTTTGCTATCGAGATGGGCTTCGGAGACAGAACCTTCAGGATGGACTTCAAAGGCAAATTAGATGGTAAGAGCCTTAAGGGTCAGCTTATTTCAGATAGAGGTACTAGTGAGGTGGTCGGTAAGAAGGCTGAAGATGCCTCACCGGTTGTCGGTACCTGGGAGTTCACGAGGGAGTCGTCACGAGGGACGCGTACAAGCACACTGAAGATTAAAGAAGACATGACCGCTACGTACACCGTTAGGGACAATGAGATAGCCGTTACGGACCTCAAGGTGGATGGAAGTCAGGTTAGCTTCAAGGTCATAATGAGATACGGGGACAGTGATGTCCCGATGGAATTTAAGGGCAAACTGGATGGAACGACCCTCAAGGGCGAGTTCATCACCGAAAGAGGCGCCCGCGAAGCGACAGGCAAGAAGATTGATTGATAGAGGCTCCCCATAATGATTGCCTTAGGAATTCTTAGTCTATCAAATAAGATGAGATTTACTATTTTTTAAAACTTAGAGATTGCCACGACCCCCGTTTTCCTGTAAAGCAAGACGGGGGCCTCGCAATGACACTCATAATTTGAGCTGTTACAGAGTACTATCATATATTGCAAAGTGTTGCGGGTCTATGTCCAATGCGATGATTTTTCATCCTAAATGATATGGGCGAGGAGAGGGGCGTGCGTCTATCTTTCATCCGCAGGCTCGCCGGTTTGCTTTAGAATCCAGTCCGCTACGGTTTTCATGGCAAAGGGAGCGAATGTCTCTTTTATTTTGGCGTATTCTGATTCGGCTCCGGTGTCGGCCGTCTGAAACTGGTGGTTAAGACCGGGGAGTTTTTTGACGAGGTAGTGCCGATTTCCTGCGGCTTTCAATGCCTGCTCAATACCGCGGAGATTCTCGTCCGGGGCGACCTGTAAATCCTTCTGGCCGTTGATGGCAAGAACGGGACACTTTACTTTAGTCAGAAATACTTTGGGGTCAAAGGCCAGCAGGTACCGCGACCAGGGCGAGAGCACGCGTTTGATTTCGTCATTCAATTTTGTTTCGGACCAGTCGAGCATTGGTTTCTGCTCATCGTTAAGCTCAGCGTACATTTTGTTAATTTTCTCCTCGGCGAGGGCATCATCTTTTTCGCTGATTGCGATGGCATAGTAACGTTCATACCAATCGCGCAGAAGGGCGATTTTTTGTTCGTCGGCTCCCTCCACTTCAGCATAAAGGCAATTCTGAGTTACCAGGAGCTTATCGAGCGGCACGCCTGCTCCCGCCATCATCACGATGAACGCGATATCGGGGGATTGGGCAGCCAACATGGGTGCTATCATTGCCCCCTCGCTGTGGCCGATGATGCCGATTTGCGCGGGATTGATTTCTTTTCGGGTCTTGAGGTAGGCCACGCCGGCGAGGGCATCGCTCGCAAAATCCTTAGTCGTGGCCGTGTAGAAGTCACCGGTCGATTTCCAGACGCCGCGTTTATCGGCGCGAAGGGTGGCGATGCCGCGGCGGGTCAGGTAATCGGCCAGGACGAGGAAGGTCCGATGTGAAAAGCCGTTGTCACGGTCGTCGGTGCCGGAACCACCGATGAGCAGCACCGCCGGGAACGGACCTCGGGTGCGGGGCAGGGTCAAGGTGCCGACAAGCTTTATAGCGGCCAGGCTGTTCTCATAGACGACTTCTTCATCATCGTAAGGATATGGCCGCTTCGGCTCCTGCGGCCGGTTCGGGCGGGGCAGCTCGTCCGTGCGCTTGAGCATGAGAGGAAACGAGCGGCCGGCCTGGCTCCAGTTGCCCTTGATGGTCGTACCATCGGCTTCGATTTTTCCTTCATAAGTTCCTCCTATTGATTTTGCGTCGATGTGGAGTCGGCCGTTCTCAAAGGTGACTTTGTTCATGAGCGTCCTGTGCAACTGGTCGGGGCTTTCCATGAAGGCCTTTGGTACACCGTCGGCGTTTATTGCAATCCGAAATATGACGGGAGGGGCGGGAGTATTCGGTTTTTCAGCGGCAGCCATCCAAATGCCTTGGATGTCACCGTGGGCCATATTATTGGAATTGGAGGCAGCCGTTACGATAGTCGCCGATGCAACAACGAGGACTATGCCCATCACAACGAATAGATTAGTACGATGCGTTTTCATTTTCCTGACCTGCCCATTTATTTTTAATTGTTCAGTTTCATGGTGAATGTTGCCCCCTATTATATGTATTTGAAGATTTCTCGAAAGGAAATTTGCCGGTTCGGAACCGGCCTTTTTAGACCGGCCGGACTTGACAGCAGAAAGAGCTTGTGAGATAGTTGGTTGTGTCAGGCTGTTTTGTTCAGTACTTATATAGAAAAGGAATCCATTATGGAAAGCGAGAAATATTCAGAGATAAGTTTTGATTGTCACAGACATAACAGGAGAGGCTTTCTGAGGTTGGGTGCCTGCGCGGGGATTGGATTTGCTTTAGGCCAGGCGGGTCTTTCATGCTGTCCAAGGTGTTCGGAAGGCGAAAAGGAAAAGTTGGCCGCCGACGAATTCGCTATGGTTGCTTATTGCTGCTTAGAGTGTGACAAATGTGATGTCTATATTACGACGAAGAACAACGATGATGAGTTAAGGGCCAAGGTGGCAAAGCAGTGGAAAATGAATGCGGAAAAGCTTTATTGTGACGGGTGTAAGTCGGAGAATGCACTTTTTAATTGCGATGCGAAGAAATGCGCAATGGCAAGAGGCCTGCCAACCTGTGCCCATTGTGATGATTTTCCATCGTGTGACAAAGAGATTTGGACGAAATGGCCGGAGCTAAAGAAGAAGACGGAGGAAATGCGGAGGAGGATACGGAGTTAGTAAAACATAAAGAGTATTTTGTATGTTATATGTCGTATTTAGGTACAGTTCAGGATGATAGAGGGTGGGGGACAGGGAATGTCCAATATCGAACAAGGAATTTCGAATGATGAAGGACGGAGGACCAAAGTGGGAAATGTGCAATCCATGCACAAGAGCTAATCGAAACTATGTGAATCCTTTTGTTGTGTTTAGATGTGGCATACGTAAAGCGCGTACGCGCTTTACGTATAACAACATTTCCTGCGATTGATTGATAAGGTCAAACGAGGCAGCAGCCGTGGGAGCAACAACTCGGTCGTTCATGCAGTCCTTTATCGTCGAGTTCTGCTCACAGCGGTCGCAGCCAGATGTTACGGAACCGTACGGGATTGTTGTGGGCCGAGAGGGCAAGGGACAGTTTTTCGGGGATGGGCTTATCGTAACTCGGCAGGATTCGGTGACCGGTCGGGCCGTAGATTTTCTGGTTGTGATGGACAAGTACGCCGTTGTGCAGGACGGTGACATAAGCGGGCTTTACGAGCTTGCCGGATTTGAAGACGGGGGCAAAAAAGATAATATCATACGACTGCCATTGGCCGGGTCTGCGGCAGGCGTTTACCATCGGAGGTGTCTGGCCGTAAACGGCGGCGGCCTGGCCATCGGGGTAAAGCCTCTCAGTGTATGAGTCGTAAATCTGGATTTCAAATAAGCCCATTAGCGTCACGCCGTTATTGCCGCGGTCCCAGATGCCGCCCTGCGGCGGGTCCGGGGCCATCCATTCGATATGCAACTGGCAGTCGCCGAAGGGCTGCTTTGTTGTGAGATTGCCGGAGACGGCGATAAGCTCGCCTTTTTCGATTTTCCAGTCTGAATAATTCCATTGTGAAAGGCCGGTGCCGTCGAAGAGGACGATTGCATCGGATGGTGCGATGCCGGTTTTTCCCTTTGTGTCCGGCGGGGCGGTGGTGACTTTTTCTGGCGCCGGCCGGTCAGGGTCGTGCACGTGGTAGCCGCACCAGGGCAAAATGGGGGTGTCCTTATAGCCGATGATGCCGGAGCCGTCTTTGGCCTTTATGAGTTTCGGATTATCCTGGCCTGTTGTCAATTGAGTCAAGCCAAGGAACAAGATAGCAACGGACAGTATTGTAATTAAGACGTAAATTGCCGGGTGACGATTCATAATAAACTCCTTCAAGAATACGATGTTGCATAAATGTCAAATATAATGGTACTGTGTTTTACAAATAATGCAACTATACGGAAAAAGAGAAAGCAGGGGCTGAAGTGCATCTTAGCGAATTTTAAGGCCTTTATTGAGATGTCCTTCAAGGGGAGGGTCCGGGATTTCATAATCGGAGAATATAAGAATTTTTGATTCAAAGGGCTGTAAACTAACGCTACCGTAAATTTTGTTACCGTGCACATCGCAATATTTATCTGATTCCAAATCAATGCTAATTACATCGAGAGACGTATTATAAATAATCCGGGACTCTTTTTGGGGGTCCATCGTAATATCCTCGAATTGATCCATGTAACTAAATTCTTTGGAGTTTGCGTCGTAGCCGGACAGAGCACGCCATCGCTGGAGTGTCAGATCGTCCTGGACCGTTCCGCCGTTGTAACGACTCACGCAGATATGTGAGTAGCGATAGGGATTGTAGAAGTAGTTCCTGTCGGACTGGCCGAAATGCACATCATCATAATTTATCGCAAGGAAAAACGTTTTCTGTTGTGCATCTGTTGCGAACATAATGTTGTCGAGAACGACCTCATCGACAAGCTTCTCGCCCGGCTGATTGCGGCCGCTGAACCAGATCTGGGCCTCCTTGTTGCCATATAGGGTGTTGTTCTGCACGACGTTGCCGGGCGCCCAGTGAAAGAAAATGCCCGCCATGTGAGAGTTGATGACTGTATTGTGCTCGATGATTCGGTTGTTGCCCCGCTCATCCACGTAGATGCCGGACGAATCGCCGGAGTATTTCTCGATGGTTACCGGCAATCCCTTGTCATGATTCCGATCCATCGACAGGCATCCAATCACATCTTCAAAGATGTTGTGGTGGATATGGTCTTTCTCGGGTTTGTCGTAGAAGCCACCCGTATAGACGCCGCCGCCATCGGACAGGGCCAGGGCGACGTTGGTGATATAGTTGTGGGACACATCGCGTCCGAGCGTGTGCCCATCGAGGTACAAGGCCGTGTAGCCCGTGCGGTCAATCCTGTTGTTGTACACCTTGGCGAACGGGCCACTGATATACACGCCGTGGCTCGGGCCGTGCATCAGATCATCGCCGTAGTGTTCGACTCCGGTGGCGTAAACATAGTTGCCCTCGACGCGGCAATACGAGGCGTCACCCCCGACGCTTATGCCGCGAAAACAGGAATGTCTGACTGTGTTGTTAAGGATCTGGTTGTTGTTACAGATCCCGCCGGTACTCTGCAGGTAGATGCCGAAGGTGAAGGTGTGATCAATGGTGTTGTTCTCAATCGTCATATCGTTTGCCCGGTACAACCAGATGCCGTAGGTGTACGCATTGCGCATGGTCAATCCGCGCATGACGTTCCACGAGGTGCCGCCATACGTGCGCACGCAATACTCCCGATACGTAAACTCCACACCCTGCGCAAAGTCTCCTTTGGGCCACAGGAAGAGTTTCTTCTCAAGGGCGTCGTAGGCCCATTCCCCCTCCTCGTTGATCTCGCCCACGACGCTGGTGATGTAGTACCCGAATCGCGTCGATATGTCGTACCGGGGGCTCCTCGCCAGGGTCACTGCACGTCGGGAAAAGTCCGTAATGGGGATTTGGTCGAGATGCCACACGGCCGTCTTCACATGGCATACCGAACCGACAAAATACCCATCGGGTTTGGAGAGAAAGTCGTCGGAGAACGTTTTCTTGGGGTCCAGAATACCCGTTGGATAGCTCCATCCCCTATCCGGATATCGCGAGCGCTTGAGCAGTTCCCCATTCTGAAAGACCTGTCTGATCGCAAATTCACTATCGGGGTGGGACTGCACCAGCGCCGTCACGTCCGCATAGTAGATGTGGCTCCAGTATGGATTCCCGGCGCAATCGCCGGGGCCGGCGCACTTGTGCCAGTATGTTACCGGCTCAGCCGCGTTGATTATTACCTTACCTTCGTCTCCGGGAAAGGCTCGAATCTTTATGGGCTTGGCTTGCGTTCCGCTTCTCGACAAGATCACCGTTTCCCTGTAGGTCCCGGCCTTTATCAGCAGAGTATCGCCCGGTTGCAGCGATTGCACGCCCCTTCCAATCGTCTTAAAGGGCTGGGCTTCGGTCCCGGGATTGCCGTCATTGGCGAGACGATTTTCTCCATCGACATAATAAGCCCCAGCCCAGAATTCATCCGCCGGCATGGTAGTGAAACTCCAGACGTCGCCTCTGTGCGTGGCGGCCCCGTCGAACTCATCTACGCGCCAGCAATACGTCTTGTCGAATTCCAGATCGCCGGGGTAATACCGGCTCAACGTCTGAGGTATTCCACCCACAGCATCTTCCACGGCGTCAGGATCGTCGCCGAAGTACACTGTGTGCGTCTCGGCGTCGCTACCGGCCGCCCATGTGAGAGTTACATCCGTGTCTATGGACCGCTCCACGTCGCCCGGTTAGGGATCATAGGCCTTGCCGGAGAGGACGAAGAAGCTCCACACGTCGCCTCGGTGCTTGGTGACACGGTCGGCTTCCACTTCATCAATGCGCCAGTAGTAAGTTGTGCCGGGAACCAGACCGTCCGGATAGGGATATCCGGGCAGGCCCACAAGAAAATGATTTGAGGGCTGGTTTCCCCGGAAGGTGCCGCCGGTGCTGCGGTAAACTTCTGCGAAGTTCTCGCCGAAGTACACATCGTGCGAGTAGGAAGAGTCTCCAGGCAACCAACTCAAACTTACCCATGTATCCCGAATCACAGCACCATCAAACGGGTCAGGATTCGCAGCGGTTCGGTCCTTCCCCAATAGTTCAACCTCGGATATCTGCATAGTATTGGCACTTGCGGGACTTCGAACGGCCGTGAATAGAACCTGGTAGTGGTCGTATGTCACATCATTATCAAAGAAAATCGGCGTTTCGTTCTTTGTGAAGCGCGGCCATGGCGACGTTTGGCTGAAATCGACGATATCGCCACTTGCAATCAACGTGTACGGCCCATTTATGCTCACATTAGAACCATAGAATTCATATGCAACCGGATCACGACCTACAGCGTCATTCGCAGTGGTGAAAGTCAGCCCAACAACAATAGTCTGGCTGGCTGATGGCGTAACCCGGAAACCAGTGGCTTCAATTTCTCCTTTGAAATGCAGATACTTCGTCGAGGTGTTATCATCGATCGCCAAGGCAGGGTGTTCATGACCAGGCCAGCCGAAGTTTCCACTGCCATCAGTTACTCCATCGTTCGGAACACCCCGGATGGTATCCCCTGGTGCCGTGATATCAAGCCCAGCCGCCTGTGTCATTCCACCCAATAGCAAGGTGAACACGACCGCAACTATAAGTGACAATTTCCTATACATAATAATCCTGCTTCACTCCGTTCTGTCTTCACCGCAAGGCATCCTGCGGATGACGGGCGGGATTCATAAAATTAATATTGATTGTTAATTGAAATGTAAAATATTTTCACCGTGAAGCATAAAGTTTTCCACTACAGCTTCATACCCCACACATAATAGCTCCTCCTTTAATCGTCTTCCACCTCGTTTTCTGTGCATTGTGCGCAAGCCATTACTGAGCAGCATAAATCTAAGATGTCTCGCATCGTTTCCTGCTAATAACAAATCTACACGATTGAAGCGGGAAAGTCAAGAGAAAAACAGAAAACTACAAGACAGTTGTTGGTTGTGCAGAGCCGAGCAATAAAATTACGCCGGCCAACACTGCGACCAAAACGATAATTGTGGGATGGCGATTCATAGCAACCTCCTTCAAAAATTTGATGTTGTAAACGAGCCAAGTACAGCAGTCCTCCAACGCTTTCGTGCCTTTTTCACCGGTGTATCAGAGTAACGGGAGCAATCCTCAAGACTTGAGGACCCCGACAGCTTCTTCTACGCTCGCTTCTTCGTGTACCATTTTGCTGAGGGCCTGGACCATTTTAGTCGGGTCTTTGTGCTGGAAAGCGTTTCGGCCGATAGATACGCCGGCAGCGCCGGCCTTTAGCGCACCGTCCACCATTTTGAAAATGTCTTCGTCACTGTCCATTTTCGGCCCACCTGCAATAACGACCGGCACCGGACAGCCCTGCACTACTTCGGTGAAACTTTCAACGCTGCCGGTATAGACTACCTTAACGATATCTGCGCCAAGCTCGGCCCCAACCCTTGCGGCGTGCTTGACGTTATTGACGTCGTATTCGTCTTTGATTTTCGTGCCTCGTGTGTACATCATCGCAACGAGCGGCATCTGCCAGACCATACATCGCTCGCTGACCTGGCCCAACTGGCGCAGCATTTCTTTGTCGGTCTCGGCACCAAGATTTATGTGGACAGAAACGGCGTCGGCACCGAGTTTGATTGCCTCTTCAACAGTGCAGACCAGCTCCTTTGCATTGGGGTCGGGACTTAGTGACGTGCCGCCGGAAAGGTGAATAATCAGTCCGACGTCCTTGCCGGCGCCTCTGTGACCTGCACGAACAACCCCTTTGTGCATTAGAATAGCATTTGCGCCGCCGGCCACGACGTTACTGATGGCTGTGCGCATGTCCGCGAGGCCCTCAATAGGGCCGACCGTAACGCCGTGGTCCATCGGAATGATTACCGTCCTGCGGGAATTGCGGTCGATTATTCTTTCGAGTCTTATCTTCTTGCCTATCATTGTCAAATCTCCAAATTCTCGTCATTGAGAACTCGCTTTTGATGGACGAAACAAGCCCGCCCTTCACTTTATTTATAAAATCTACTCAAAAGCTGCTCGAAAGGCAAGAAAAAAAACTATTGGAGGAATATTCAATATCGAACAAGGAATGTCGAATGACAAAGGACAGATGACGGTGGACGGTGTTAGTTAATTGGTTAATTGGTGATTAGTTAGTATCTTTTGCGGAAAACAAAAACCGACGATGTCACCCCTGCGAGGGACCCCGCCTTGCGGGAACCCAAAGCAGGGGGCCAGAGCGAAAAAGCTGGATTCCCACTTCCGGGGGAATGACAGATACTGTTTCCAAAACAGTAAATAACTACAATATTGAACACACCAACATCATGAGCGAAGCGAAGAATCTTGTGATTTTCGCATAAAAGAGACCCTTTGTTGCGCTCAGGGTAACGATAAGTTAAAGCTTATTCAATATTTTTTCCACCAGCTCAGGAGCGACCTCGACAGCGTATTGTCTATCCGGACAATAAACCTGACCTATGTCACTAATCAACACGAACCGTGGCCATTTTTTAATTGCCTTTTTGTCATGCTTTATAAGGTCTATCAGGTCTTTTTCGGCTAAATCCTTTGGTAATTTTACCGGAACATCCAGCTTTTCGAAAATTTGCCGGACCCTCTCAAGTCTGTCCTGTTGGGCTAATTGCAATTCAATCTCGATTAAGCCGGCTGCGATAATACCGATAGCGACTGCTTCGCCGTGCAGCAATTCAAACCCGCTGGCAGCCTCGACAGCATGTCCGATAGTATGGCCGTAATTTAGAATTCTTCTTTTGTTTTGCTCGTGCGGGTCGGTCTCAATAACGCTGCCCTTTATTTTGCAGTTAAAGTAAGCTATTTTTTCCAGCACATCAGTCTGCCTATCGAGGACAGCATTGAGATTTTGTTCGAGGAAATCAAAATACCGGCTGTCGGCAATAAGTGCGTGCTTTACAGATTCAACCAGGCCGGCTTTGAATTGTCTGTCGTCCAGCGTTGTTAAAGTTGCGACATCGATATACACAGCCGCCGGGTGCCAGAACGCGCCGAAAGCGTTCTTGCTTCGCTCCGAATCGACCCCGGTTTTGCCGCCTACAGCGGAATCGGCCTGGGCGACTGTGGTCGTGGGTATCTGAAGGACAGGGACACCTCTTTTGAAAACGGCAGCCGCAAATCCTGCGATGTCACCGACCGTCCCGCCGCCGAGAGCGACAACAAGGGTATCTCTGCCGAGATAGGCCTTTTCCATCATCTCGATTATCGAAATTAGCGTATTTATATTTTTTGAGGTCTCACCGGCCGGGCTTATTACAAAAGCAGGAACATCTCTTTGGCCCAGCAGCCTTTCCAAATGGCCAGCGGATACAAGGTTTTCATCGGTAATAACAAATTTGTTATACCTGCCAAAGTCGGCTTCTATCCGAGGCCATAATGAGCCAAGGATACCGGTGCCGATTTCTATCCTGTAACCTGCGGCCGGCGAGGCCGGAATTTTAATCTCATGCTCTAACATTATACGAAAACCATAAGTTATTTATAATTAAACATCAAAGACACTAAAATCAGGTTGAGTGTGCAACCTGAAATTTTATCAAATATGCAAGCCGGGTAATATAACCTGTTTACGTAATGAAAGCAAGACTTTAAGCAGTTTGCCCGGTCAAATCCCGGGTTAAGGGTGCTATACTTGTGTTTTTACTCTTGCTTTTGGGGTTTTTCGCTGCTATATGTTTGGATTATGGAGACGAAATTAGCCGTTCCCATAGCAGCGAAGGATTTAGATACGGCCAAGCGGCAGGTCAAAGCGGCTATGGCTGCCGGAGCCGAGATGCTTGAGCTGCGCACAGATTATCTCGAATACCTCAGCGTCGATATGGTTAGAAATTTGATTGACTTTGTAAAAGGCGGCAGCGACAAACGGCCGCCTGTAATCGCAACCTGTCGTGACAAGCGACAGGGGGGTGTGATTGACTATCCACAAAGGCTGAGAGTCGATGTGCTGGCAGGTGCGCTGAAAGCAGGAGTAGAATTTATCGACTTTGAATATGACAACTACCTCTCCATTGAGATTCAGGAAAAAATAAGACTGGCGCTATCGCAAAGCTCAAAGGGCCGGTTGATTCTATCAGCCCATAATTTCGAAACAAGATTTGCGAATATCGGCAAGCTATATCGTGACATCTTAGCCGTATGTCCAGAGGCGATACCCAAGCTTGTCTATATGGCGAACCATATAAACGATTGCTTTGAGGCATTCGATTTGCTGCATCAAACGAGCAGCGAACGAATTGTTTTCTGTATGGGCGAGGCCGGGCTTATCAGCAGAATTATAGCGAAAAAGCTGGGCGGCTTCGTGACTTTCGCAAGTATCGATGAAGAAAGCGCAACGGCACCGGGCCAATTGGCTATCGAGCAGTTTAAGAAATTGTACCGTTACGATGATATAAAATCCGATACCGAGCTTTTTGGCGTTATAGCCGACCCGGTAGGGCATTCGCTGAGTCCCGCGATTCATAATGCCTGCTTTGCCGAGAAGCGTTTGAACAAATTATATCTGCCGTTATTGGTAGAAGGGGGGCAGTGGGAATTCGATTCGTTTTTGCATAAAGCGCTTTTTAGAAAGTGGCTGAACTTCGGCGGCTTTAGTGTAACTATCCCGCATAAACAAAATGCTCTGAATTTTGTTCGCGTAAATCGTGGTTATATAGAGCTGCTGACTGAAAAGATCGGAGCGGTCAATACCCTTGTTATAAGCAGAGGTGGTAAAGTCAGTGCTTACAATACAGATTATTCCGCAGCATTAGATGCAATTACTTCGACGCTTGGTATCAGCGGGGTCGATTTGAAAGATATGACGGTTGCGGTTATCGGCGCGGGCGGAGTGGCAAGGGCGATAGTGGCCGGTCTAGCTGATGCAGGCGCCAAAATAAAAATTTACAATCGCACTGTCACGAGGGGGGAAAAACTTGCAGCCGAGTTTAATTGTGATTTTGCACCTTTAGGCGATTTGCCAAAAATTGATGCAAAATTGCTAATAAACTGCACGAGTATCGGGATGCACCCAAATGTTGATGCAACGCCTGTTCCTCAGGAATACCTGAAAAAAGGTATGGCTGTTTTCGATACGGTTTATAATCCTGCAAAGACCCTACTGCTGAAAGAGGCAAAGAAGAAGAGGGCGAAAACAATTGACGGCATTTCAATGTTCGTTAATCAGGGCATGGCTCAATTCAAGCTTTTCACCAATATCGATGGTAACGCTGAACTTATGCGAAAAACTATTGTTGAAAAACTCAACCATTGACGACACAGAGACCATAAAGAAAATTCATTTTTTAAAAAGCGCATTTGGCAAGGTTCTGTTATATTTCACAAGACTCCTGCAAAATGAGTGAATTTGGCAGAGTCAAGTAGATGTGAAAATGGAT
>CAYUFX010000039.1:0-37644 GCA_964444135.1 uncultured Pirellulales bacterium
AGAACGTGGATAACTCTCTAATCGAGGTTGGTACATAATTCGGGGTCAGATCATCCCCACGCATCACTTCTGCGCACCCTGCTGAATGAGATTCTCATCAACATAGTAGATACAAAGCCCGTCCCCAACTTTCTGGTTTACTCAAAGCCCTGGTATCGAGATGCGGCTATGGTGGCAATGTGTTTGCAAAAGACCGACAACCTGCATCTTATCAAGCCCTGGATTCTAAAACTGAATGAACCGTTCGACCACAACAATGCAGGCAACCGGGAACCGGACAATCTCGGGCAGGTCCTTTACCTTATTTCTCTAACTGCCGACTCCTCTCACCCGCTGGTCGATAAGGTTCTTCGTACGATTCCCCAGTTCCAGAAAGGTAAGCACTTAGTCGGCTCAACTGATTTTTCCGAGCATCCCGTTTACCAGACAAAATGGCTGAAGTTCGGTCTTCGGGCTTTAGGACTTGAAGACCCTTACGAAATTCCAGCGGTATTCGATTCGTATTCGGCGCTGTTCTGGATGGATTTTAAGACGGCGCATGTGCAAGGGCCTGCCTTTTCAAAAAAAGCGATGACCAATTATCCTTATCTTGCATGGGCACAGGCACATTTTCATTTTGGGCCGCCACCTATGTCCCTTCAGGAGCAGTACCCACTGACATGGGAAGCGCACGCCAGCCAGGCGAACTACGCCGGCATGAGGCTTGTCTCGAAAGAATACACGGACCGAAAAATTTGTGTCCCACACTCCTGGCACGCGGCTGAAATGTTTCTTTTTTTACTTGATGCTTTCTGAGGGATTCCAGCAAGACGGCTAAGTAGTATCTGTTGTGGAAAGCAAAAATCGACGATGTCACCCCTGCGAAAGCAGGGGTCCAGGGCGAAAAAGCTGGATTCCCGCTTCCGCGGGAATGACAAATACTGTTTCCTCAACAAGAACTAAGTAATAGATTTTTTGGGAAATAACAGGTTCAATGGAATGTAGGATTTTGAGTTTGAAAAATATTAGAAGCACCATAGCTTTGATATTAACCATCCTTCTGACTGGCGCGGATTGTTATGCCGATGACTGGCCTCAGTTTCGCGGGCCTAACCGCGATGGGAAATCGGCGGAGACTGGATTGCTGAAGAAATGGCCTCAAACGGGTCCTAAACTTTTGTGGTCGGTCGAGGAGCTGGGCATAGGTTTTTCATCCGTAGCCGTAGCCGATGGATTCATCTACACAACAGGTATGCTCAACGGCGAGGGGTTCCTTTTCGCCTACGACCTTGCCGGCAACCTGAAATGGAAGGAATCCTACGGCCCGGAGTGGCAAAGGTCCCACCGGGGCACTCGCACCATACCCACCGTTGACGACAGTCGAGTCTATGTGTTCAGCGGAACGGGCATCCTCGCCTGCTTTGATGCCAAAACCGGTAATGAAAAATGGACCGTTGATACTTTAAAAAAGTTCGGGGGGAAAAATATTATGTGGGGTATTGCCGAGTCTGTTCTAATTGTCGGGGCCAACGTAATCTGCACTCCCGGCGGCAAAGATGCCAGTGTGGTAGCGCTTGATAAGATAACAGGCCAGAGCGTATGGACGAGCAAAGGCTTGAGTGAAAGGTCCTCTTATTGTTCGCCGGCTCTGATCGAAGTAGGCGGCACAAAGTTGATTGTAATCATGCTGGAAAGGTCTGTGGTTGGTCTCGATATCAAGAGCGGGAAAGTATTATGGAAGGATAGGATTAAAGAAGGTATAGGAAGAAGCAATCATCCCGTCACTCCTTTATACCACGATGGTTATATTTATATTACCGCCGGCTATGACAAAGGCGGGGTAAAGTACCAGCTTTCCGCAAACGGTACAAAAATAACTAAAAAGTGGGAAGATGCAACTCTTGATGTTCACCACGGCGGTGTCGTCTTGGTCGATGGTTATCTCTACGGGGCCAACTGGAACGACAACGCCAGAGGCGATTGGGTTTGCCTCGATTGGGCTAATGGAAAAGTTATGTATGAAACCAGATGGAACGGCAACAAAGGCTCGATTATATACGCCGATGGTATGCTGTACTGCTATGATGAAAACACCGGCGATGTAGCTCTGGTTAAGGCTTCTCCGAAGGCCTTTGAAATCGTAAGTTCTTTCCGGGTTACCAAGGGCTCCGGCAAACACTGGGCCCATCCGGCCATCTCCGACGGCCGTCTCTATATCCGCCACGGTGATGCCCTGATGGCCTACGACATAAAAAACAAGTAGCTTCTACCCACTCGACATCGGATTATTTATAGGACATTGACCTGTTTGATATATCTGATTAATACCTAAGATGAACGTAGTACTTTTCGTTAATAAAATATACTACGTTGACAGCAAATAAAAAATCCTTTCTTTTCGTAAAGCGAGGGTAAAAATTTATAAAGCAACGATAGAAGTTGTAGAGCAAAGACTCAGATGCATATAGTACTTTTCGTTAACGATAAGTACTATGTTGACAGCAAATAGATAATTTTGTTTGTTCGTAAAGCACAGGTAAAAAGTCGTAAAGCAAAGGCAAAAACATTGTGACGCAGAGGAAAAAAACGTGGCACAGAGACAAAAAGCAATACCTCAGTTCTTTCGCTTTTTGACCGCTTCTATAAATGCTATCGCTAATCCGAATTTGCCTTTGACCCCCACTCTCCTACAAATGTTCCACAAGTGAGCACTGACCGTATTATAACGTATTTTTAATTTTTTGGCGATTTCGTCATTTTCCAATCCATTACAGATACATCTGACCACATCCATCTGTCTTGGGATGAAATGATAGCATCTTTGAAGATATGTCAAATCATTACTATCAAATACCATATGATGCTCCTTAATTACTAACACACCATTACCTATCAGGAATCAGGTTTGGCCGGATGCTAATTTTTTGCGGAAGGCCTCGGATTCCCAGTTGTTTATAAAATCCTCCTGCCGCTTGTTCAAAGTGAGAATCCCGCCCATGCGATACGCATTAGTGCGGATGAAAATCGAGTACAGGACAATGTCCCGCACAGTCGGAGCAATTTTTTCGGTGCCGGCGACAAAAAGCCCGACGCCTTTAACCAGAAACGCCGCAGAAATCTTCCTGCCGGTATCGATCTGCCGTTTCAGCTTATCGGCAATACTTTTCGAAATGCCCTCCAGCATTACATCCGAACGTGACTTATTACTTTTTTTCAGCTCGACCCACATCGCGGGCCCATTTGCGTAAACCAGCTCGTCCGGGGTCAAAGAGCCCTTTAGCATTTTCTTCGCGTCTTTTTGACGCAAAAAATCGGCAATAGCATCGTTGTAATAATACCATATCGCAGCGGGCTTACCGGTGGCCTGGAAATATGCCTTTTCAATGCAGAGCTTTACATCGCTTATTATTTCCTGCTTGATGAATTTTGCACTTCCGGCCTTTGGCTGTTTGAGCTTGCTGTTGCAGCGATTCATCACCCTGCGTACGAGCCGCAAAGCGCCGGTGGCGGTTTTTGCCGTAATGAAAAGCCCGTGCTTTTCGAGGAAAAGAATCGCAGGCTTTTTTCCGAATCGGCCCTGGTAACTATCGACCAACCGTGCGATTCTTTTAGCAAGCATATAGCCGGGGTCGGTATAAGGGACCCAGAGCGGGGGGAGGCTTTCATCCTTGAAAAGCTTTTTGATTTTTGCCTTTCCATTTTTCGCGTTTACATAAGCACCAGCAGCGCTCGGATGTAAATGAATCACACACCTATCCAGACAGGCGTGCAGGTGGGCTTCAACAGACGGACGGGCAATTGTTTTAACGTTATCATCGCATGCAAGAAGCAGCCTGTTTACCACCTCGGGCTCGCGAGTGGATGCATCCATTTTGGGCAGTGACTTATCCTTTAATATCGCAAGCACCGGTTCAAGCCGCATCCTTCTCCAGCCCTTTTTCTCATTCATATCTTTCAGGGCCGTGCCGCTTGCCTTGATATACATATATTTGCCGTCTGCCGTTTTTACAGACGTATTGCCGCCTCCGCCCTGAACAAGGGTGGGGTCTTTGCCGGTGACATTCGATATTTTAATAAGCTCTGCAAGCGCTTTGTCCATTCGAATCGTTCCTTTCGTACTTCTTACAATATCTTTATTATGTATTCCGTCTCTTCCTAAGTTTACGCCCTCGGCAACAGGTCTATCTTGGTGTGGCGTCCGGCAAACCCCCGTCCACAGGAATCGTAACACCTGTCGTCGGCGTCTGACGGGTGGCAAAGAACAGTACAGCATTGGCAACGTGTCGGCCCGTAACCTTAGCTTTCAGGAGATTCCTGTTTCGGTAATACTCCTGCAACTGGTCTTTATCGAGTCCCCGCGCTTTCATTCGGCTGGGACCTATTTCTTCCCACAAGCCGGATTTGTATTTACCCTCGGAAAATACCGCGTCCGGTGCCACCATATTAACGCGAACCCCGTATTGTGCCAGCTCTATACTGGCAATGCGCCCGAGCTGGTGGGCCGCCGCTTTGGTGACGCTGTAGGCGCCAAAACCGGCGCCCGGGCTGGGAACGTTCTTGGTGGATACGATAATAATGTCACCACCGGTATTCTGCAGTATAAAGTGGTGGGCGATTTCACGAAGAGTCAGGAAAGTGCCTTCCACGTTTACTTTTTCGAGCCTGCGGAAGTCATCGAGGTCTATATCCTTCAAATAACAGACCAGCGGGATTCCTGCATTAACAACAACAATATCAATTCCACCCCAGGTCAGAATAACATTTTCAAAACCCCGGACAATGGAGTCTTTATCAGTAACATCTATTGGAACTCCGATCACACGGTCGCCTGCCATTTGCTTCAGGTCAGCCGTGAAATCGTCAAGTTTCTTGCCCGGAAGGTCGGTTGCGACCAGATGACAGCCCTTTTCCAATAGCCCGCAGCAAATGCCGTACCCGATTGCCCCCGCCGCACCGGTTACCAGCGCAACCTTATTCTTAAGAGGCAAATCAGGCTTGATGCTCGATTTCCTCTTTTTACGAGCATCCGGTATCGAGTATCCAGGATCGATGTACAGTATCCCCAGCTCACGAAGACATACGATTTCAGGCTTGCTCTTATACTTTAGTGAATAATTTGAAATCCAATCGCTCAATTGCTTACGGAGTTTCTCCGGCTCAGTCTCCGTTGTGTCTAAAAAAAGCGGCGGCTTCTGACTTTCGAGCAAAGTTCGTAGGGTGGGCTTAAGCCCACCAATTTTTTTGCGGTGGGGCAAGCCCCACCCTACCTCCCCGGCATTTTTCGCAGAACCGGCAAAACCTGTGGTGAGCTTGTCGAATCCATCAATCGCTTCTTTGCCCGTCGCAGATTTCAAAATAACGGGCTTATATGGTATATCTTGGCTGCCTGTCTCCTCTGCCAGAAGCCCGCGAACAACCGGCGCTATCTGAGCTAATTGGCTTTCAAATTGCTGGCTTGACGCCCCATTCTTCATCTTAGGCCTCTAAAACTTGTCATGAGCAACATCGAAGGATCCAAAATCTCAATTAACTCCATACTCCTACTTTCGGATTATAACGTTGCGGCTCACCAGCGCCGTATACGCGGCTTCCGTTTTTCATCCGCTGGTTCGGACATTATCGCATCAAATGTGTCGTATCGCGTTTGGATTCCGCATCCCGCCAAAGGCGGAGATTGCTTTTCGTCGCCAGAGCGGTGACGACTAAACATAAAAAACAAAGGATATTAAGGTCGGGATTGTCGGAAAAGGCAAGAAAAAAGTGTCCGTCTACCGGCGGATAAACTCCAGAGCATAAGCTAATTGAAGACTTACGATGCCTTATCCACCAGGCGGCCGTTGACGTACCGGTGCAGGACACTGGATATTAAGGTCTGGTAAGGTAATCCTTCTTCCATCGCCTTTTTCTGGAGGTGAATCAGGTCCTTCTCTGACATACGGATGTTCACACGCTTGTCTTTGCGAACAGTCGCCCGTGCGTATTCCTGATAACGCTGTATTTGCTTCTTAACGCCACGTACACTACGCCAGTCGCCCCGTTCAACCGACTCGACAATTTCTTTCTCTTGCTTACTCAGTTTCATCCTTGTCGCCTCCAAGGTACTTCTTCGTCATCTTCCGGCTGGGAATGATAGTTTTCAGAAATACACTTTCTTCGGTTTCCACATAGGGAACAAAATATACATACCTTTCCACATTCACTACGAATATCTTTTGGCCGGAATACTGCTTTTTATTAGGATGCTCAAGAACATCGAGCAACCCCCCGTGAAGGATATGAAAGACAATCTCTTCAAAAGTAATATTCCGCTGCTCTTTGAGCAATTCGTTCTTGTCAGTACTCCAATCGAAGTAGCGCATGATCCATTTATATCATAATGTGTGCCTTTTGGCAACAGATAATATCTTACGATAGGCAATTTTTTTGGGTTCTTTTTTCACAAACCACATAAGCTAAAATCCACCCGACAATCTACACTATGAGGCTTTTACGGCATCACTTACGGAGCTTATTTTATTGGTGAGTAGTTAATTGGTGAGTTGAATGCACACTACTCACCTCTGCCGCTCTTCGTTTTTGAGGGTTTCGTACAGTTCGAGGGCCTCGGCCGGCTTCATATCTTCATGAACAACCTTGCGAATCACCTGCATCATCGCCTTGGGTGCATCAGACTGAAAAATATTGCGTCCCATATCCACACCCGATGCACCCTCCTGCACCGCATTGTACGCCATTGTCAAAGCGTCGAGCACGGGGATTTTCTTTCCTCCGGCCATCACAATCGGAACCGGACAGGAAGCCGTTATCGTCTTAAAGCCTTCCGGAACATAATAGGTCTTTATAATCTGCGCCCCAAGCTCAGCACAGATGCGGCAGGCCAGGCGGAAATATCTTGCATCCCGGACCATATCCTTGCCCACCGCCGTGACCGCCATAGTTGGAATACCGTAACGCAGCCCCATATCCACCAGCCTTGTCATATTATGCACCGAGCGGGTCTCGAATTCGCCGCCGATAAAGACCTGCAGGGTAATCGCCGCGACGTTCATCCGAATCGCGTCCTCTATGTCAACGGCTAATTCCTCGTTCGAGAGCTCCTTGAGTATGCTCGGCCCGCCGCTGCACCGCATCACGACCGGTTTGGTCAGCGTAGGGGGGACCGAGGTTCGCAAAATCCCACGGGTCAGCATTATAGCGTCGGCGTAGTACATCAGCGGCACGATAGTCAGGTCGATTCGCTCAAGTCCCGTCGTCGGTCCCTGGAAATAGCCGTGGTCAATCGCAAACATTACCGTTCGGCCGGTATCGGGATTAAATATCCTCGAAAGCCGGTTCTTCATCCCCCAGTCAAGAGAGCCTGCTCCCTTGAGAAAAAAACCCTCAGCCTTCATAGGAACATCTTCGTAGTATTTTTTTTCTCCTTTTGCGGAGTCTTTTTCAGGCATAATTCTTTCCTTTCTCTCAATCCGCTTTGTTTCTTTTCACGGCCCACATCGTACCGGTGACAAAGTAAATCAAGGTCGGCCAGACAAGTATATTCTTGAAAGTGGCGAAGTTCTGCTCGTATTGGCTGCCGCCGGTAACGTACACCCAAATCGGCAGGATAAAACACGTAAGCAGTGCCGCGGCCGCAATAATCCCAGAAGCCCACAACACAGGGTCCTTGCCGGAACCGCCCCCAGGCCTGGACTGCTCATCGGCCTTCGGTTTGCCCGCCGCCGATTCGGAGCCGGCCTTCTGTGGAACCTGTCCCTCAGCCTGCTCATCGAACTTCTCACGGGCGCCCGCCATCGAAGCAAAAATGATATATAGCACCGCTGTCAACACCCAGACCGGCACAAACAGGAAGAACAGATGTAGAATTCCGGTCTGCTCGAGGATCAAAGCCGTCGCGATGGCAATGCCCCAGCTAAGCAGTGCCGGCCAGCTCACCAGCAGTTTCTTTCGTGAGGCCCAGAATTGCCTCAAGCCAATTTTGGGAAATATCCAGTGCTCAACAAAAACAATCGCCCCGACCGGCATAAGCAGCAGGCCATAATAGCCGACGAAATCAAGCAGCTTTGTAAATACAAACGGAGAGCACGCGATTGCTGTGGTAATGGCCCCGGCAACGAGTGTTACCAGCCATCGAGGCCAGCCGGGAGTTACCGCTTGAAAGGCCAGTCCCGCCCGGTATAACGTCGGATTCGATGTCGTCCAGCCGGCAATGACTACGGCAATAATTCCCGATATGCCGAGAGCCTGCGAGGCTACCCCGCCAGCATCGAGCTCACCGATAGTCTTACCTAAGATAATCGCCGTCGCCGCACCCATAATGCCCGCACAAATCCACGCCAAATAATGACCGAGGAACATTCCGAAGGCCGAATACAAACCATAAGATGCCTTCTTTGCGTAGCGCAGAAGCGCCATATCCGACAGCCCGCCGTGCATTGCAAGATTACAAATCCACGCAAAAGCGGCCACCTGCCAGAATGTGATTTGCGGATTGCCCGCCGGCGCCACGCCCGTCCAAATCGACTTGTTTGCTAATGACCAGAAATCCTGAAAACTGCCGATTTTATGGCCAAGCTCCTGGGCCGCCAGGCCGGGAAGCATGGCAACTCCGCCGGCTATGAACATCAGAAACATCCAGGGCGAACAGACCTCCGCAAATTGCGCCAGCTTCTTGAAACCGAGAATCGCCAGAGTAACCACAACCGCACCGACACCGATTACAACCAGAACGAATCTTATGTCCGTCGGGAACCATCCCGTTTGCTCCTCGATGCCGAATGGGATGCGAACCGCAGAGGCCGAGACCGTTATCATACACCCGGCCAGGATGCAGAACAACACGGCATTGAGAACATTATAAACCGTTGTTGTAACCGGCCCGGCAATCCTGCGAAGATACCAGTACAACGTCAGCCGGGTACGAACGGCTATCGGTGCGCAGACGAATGTCCAGGTCAGCACCGCCATCAGGTTACCAATAAGCAGTCCTACAAATATGTCAAAGGCGCTTGCGCCCCAGGCGACAAACAGCGCTCCTATGACGAACTCGGTACCTGCGACGTGCTCACCGGCATAAACGCCGGCAAAATGTTTCCCGGGCTGAAGCTTGTCCTCCGAGACCGGCTCACGCTCAAATTCATAAAGTAAATCCATTCCTTTTATAGCGCCACTTTCGCTGTTTGTTGCCATTTGTTCCCCTTTCCGTTTATAGATTTATTTAACCTTGCCTTTTGTTTGTCACCTTGGCCTCATAGTCCTTCACTTCTTTCAGCCAGTCCGGTCCCGGCGGGACATCCTGCTTCGTACAGTAGTAATCCCAGACCGCCCCGAAGGGCATTGTCTTAAGCTCTTCAAGCATCGCCAAACGTGCAGTATAGTCACCGTCCAGCTCTATCTCGCGGAGCTTCTTAGTCGGCTCTAACAAGGCGATTAAAAGCGCCTTTATCATACAGCGTGTCCCTATTACCCAGGCCGCTATACGGTTAATGCTGGCGTCGAAAAAGTCGAGGCCGATGTGCACCCTCTGAAGATAATCGCCCCTAACTATCTGTTCTGTTATGGCACGCAGCTCGTCCGAGAGAACAACCACGTGGTCGCTGTCCCAACGCACGCCCCTGCTGACGTGAAGCAGTATTTCATCCAAAAAAGTCAGCACGGATGAAATCTTGTCGGAGACAACTTCCGTCGGATGAAAATGTCCCGTGTCCAGGCACAGCAGAGTTTTATTTTCGATGGCATATCCCAGATAGAACTCGTGCGAGCCGACGACATAACTTTCCGAGCCGATGCCGAAGAGTTTGCTCTCCACGGCATCCAGAAGGCAGCTTTTATCCATCGGTTCGGCGAATATCTCATCGAGTGACTTTTTAAGCCGCTCACGAGGAGTTTTTCTGTCAACCGGTATGTCTTTATACCCGTCCGGTATCCATAAGTTCGTTACACAGGGTGTACCTAATTTCTTTCCCATCGCTGCGCCGATTTCCCGGCACACGATGCCGTGCTCCACCCAGAATCGCCGTATCCCTTCGTCCGCGCTGGACAATGTGAAACCGCTCTCGGCCTTCGGATGCGAAAAGAACGTGCCGTTAAAATCCATTCCCAGGCCGTTCGCCTTCGCCCAGTCAATCCACGCTGTAAAATGCTCGGCGGTCAATTCGTTGCGCTCGACCCCGCCTTTGGTTTCTCCGTACATCGCGTGCAGGTTCAGCCGATGCTTACCCGGTATCAGACTCAACGCCTTTTCCAAATCCGCCCGCAGCTCATCGGCCGTTCGTGCCTTGCCGGGATAGGCGCCCGTGGCCATTATGCCGCCGCCGCTAAGGCCCTCATCACTTTCAAATCCCCCGACATCATCCCCCTGCCAGCAGTGCAGCGATATCGCCGTGCTGCTCAGCCGCTCCATTGCTTCATCGGTATCGACGCCCAGCTCGGCATAATGCTGCTTTCCCTGCTCGTATGCTTTTTCAATTCCACTTGTATCTGCCATTTTGCTTCGACCTTTTCAAAACTTAAAAACCGCGGGTATCTTTCAATTTTTCAGAGAATCCTTGTCCGGCAATTTCGGAAACGGCGCATGAGGCTCGGCCTGATACCAAAAGGCAACCGAAGAAAGGTCGTCTTTGAGAGGCAGATACCTTCCCTCACTTTGCCAGCCCAGCGCCTGTATGGTTACCTTAAGGTCACTTTCAAACCTGACAGGGTCCATAATATGCCAGCGGTACAGCCCGAAACGCGGCTGCGTCTCGGACTCTATCACCTGCGGCATCCCCGTGTAGGGACTGCTGAATTCCTCATACCCCTCGCCCTCGAATTTGCTGAAACCATAAGAGCCGCAGAAGTAATCTTCCGTACCGGTCCCACAAATCGTGGGAAATTTTGTGTCACCATCCATAAAGAACTTAATTTCGCCTTCACCCCACCAGCCGGGACTGTTTGAGCCCCAGGTCATATAAGTTCCGACGTAGTGGCCCTTGCCCCGCACGCCCTCAAGAATGGTATAATCCTGCTTATCAGGAAGCGGGTTTACCCGGCGAAACTGGGCGTGCAAATAAGCTGCATCTTCCGGGACATCGGTCAGCGTGTAGTCTATCTGATAATACAGCACCATCGGTTTCTCATCGATATTCGTCATAGTAATCTTAAAGCTTTTGCGAAACGGCATTACCCAGTAACAGTTGAATCCGCTCTTCGGGTTGACACAGACCGCCAGTGAGTTGACTCCGACATACTGACCCATACCGCAGGCGAAAAAGTCCCCCGCGGGGCATTCAACAGAGGGCTCCTCTTCCCCGTCCCAGTAAATTCTCAGAATATTACACCGATTGTTTCCGGTCGGAGTCATCCATATATGCTGAATGGCGCCGCAGCCTTCGACCTCGGCCATTACAAAGGTCTGGCCCGGATTAATCCTGACAGAAGGAGACACTTTCCAGCCCTGCCCTAATTCACGGGCTGCCCTTGCTCCGGTACCCTCCGTCGCCATTCCTCCCTTGCCTTTTTCGCCGGTGAAGTTCTCCGGACTAACCGAGCGCGTCTGGGCAGAGGACAAACGAGCAAGATTTCCCATACCCATTTCCAGCCCGTTGAATCCTGATTGTTGCTCTTCACAGCCAACCATCAACAAAGCGACCAATAACATCGTACAAACCAACCAAACATTACATCTTTTCATTCGCTTTGACAATCTTCTGATTAGTTTCGTTAGCGGTTCCATAATTTGTCCTTTCTAAGAATTTTGATACGTTTCCAGAAGTTTCAGTTCGGACTGTCTGGTCCACAAGCCATCGTTTAGACACTCAGCAACTTTTGGCATCTCTTCGCTCATCTTCTCGAGCGGCACCAGCGGCAAATCTTTACAGGCCGGATAAACTACAATCTTACCCGCTATCGAACGCTTCTCGACCGCCCGTATGCCGCCGGTCGCACCGGCAAGCCCACAAACAGCCGCGACGCTGAGATTCGTATCGAGCTGGCCGGATTCGGCCTTTTCCAGCATCCGTTGCATATCCTCTAAAGTCGAGCCGCTGGTCCCGATGAAATACAATCGCTTTTCTATATAAGTATCAAGGTCAATCTTTCCGGTAACCGTAGCGGGAATGCCGGCGAAGATGTTTATCAGCCCCCGCTCGGCGGCGCTATGCACCGAAGCGGTAACCAGAGCAGGTATCGGCGCCATCAGAGCGGTGTAGTCAAATGCCTCGGTAATCTTGTCTTTCAAAGGATTGTATGCCTTATACGTAACATCATATTTCTCGGCTAAAGGCCCGGCGATTTTTGTCAGTGTCCCCAGCCGGTTGTCATCCACGTCACAAGCAAAAACCCTCACGTCTTCAACGCCCTGGCAGATATTACGAATTACGTGCATCATACCCATCGGCCCGCCCGCGCCGACAATATTAATCTTGTCACCGGGGCGAATCTCATCGGTCTCGGGAATCACTTTCATTGACTCAGCCGCGTCCGAACCTGTAGTGCCCACTATTCGAATACCACCATAGTGAATCCGCCCAACCGTAGTAACAACATCTCTGCCAAATCTATCGCCACAAAGGACGATATTGAGAATACCATTCAATGCAACTTTTGCAAACAATGCTTCGACAACCTTGGCGTCCGAGCCAAAATAGATTATGTCGTCATAGCCGGCATCCGTAAGCGCCGATATGCTTGTGGCTCTCTCTGCGGCAAGCTCTAATCCATCCGGTATTGGCGCCTCCGAGAGCCAGGTTATTTGCCTCGGCCTGCCCCCCCGCACTAATTTCTTGATGCTCAAACGCAAATTTCTTAATTGGCGGTTGCCGGCGGAAATTAGTGCCAGGTCAGCAACGATGAGCATCCGGCCATCTGTTTTCAAACTCGTGCGTTCGGCGGATACATAGGCATCTTCAACGCACGCCCACGGCTCTACGAGAGCTACAGCCGAGCCGGAAAGCTCCTCGCCGACAGGCAAAAGCATCGAGTTGCCCTGCGGTGTGGTTATGACCCTTTCGTCCATCAGCACGTACTCGGCAAGAGCTCCTTCAAAATTGTATCCGAACGCTGCGTTGGAAGTGGCAGTGCGTATCCAACGGTAATCCGTCTGTACAAGGAAACGCTCGCCGGGCTTAAAATTTTCCACCGCGGGGCCAACCGCCTCAATCCTGACTACAGTTTCGTGGCCGGGTATGGTCGGTGCTTCGCCGGGGACATAGCTGGGTATCTCTTTAAGTATTTCAAGATCAATGCCGGAAACTATTTCGCTCTTGCGGACATGTGAGGAAAATTGCTTTAGTAATTTAAGGTCGGAAAAACAAAGCCCGACCGCCTCGACCCGGCAAAGAATCTGATGCCTGCCCGGCGGAAAAACCTTCTTGGACTTGTTAAGAACAAGCTCATCCGGCCCAACCAACTGCACGGCGTATTGTGTTTTCGGTAAAACTGCCATAACTTGTCTCTCACCCTTCTTGCTTCAAGTCACGGGTCACTTTGTCTAATATTTCCTTAGCGGTAATATTCTCACTCAAAGCGCTAAGTTTATCTTCGTCCTGAGGCTCAAGTGAGCGTCCAAGCTCTTCAAAAAATTTGTTTTTCTCTGCGGTGCTCTTAAAGTTTTTCTTTGCCCAGTTACTAGTATAACCCAGGCCGCACTTTTGTTGAAGCACCGAATGGGCGTAAACGATGTGGGCGCCCTTAAGGAATACTGGCACTAACGGCGCCAGCTCCGCCGTATCGAAGTTGTCCACAAATTTCTGCCCCGGGCTGTTCATCTCCGTGCCCTCTACAACCGGCAGATGCAGCTTTTCTGCAAGCTCAACCACACGGTATAGATTGTCCGTTTTTTCATTTTTGGCCCCCGGCGTATAATTGCGGTCGGGAATGACGTTGATAGCCGCGGCGCCGGTGCTCATAGCCACTTCCAGAAGCTCCTCGATGTCTTTTTCACCCTTGCTGGTGCCGTCCAGCCAGGTGTGAACCGGTATCGCACCGGCAGCTAAAATAAATTGGTTCATATCCGCCATCAGTGGAAACGAGCCTTTGTCCGGCTGTACATATCCGACACCGCCGCGCTTCATCGTCCTGGCTCGAATCGTATCAAGCAATTTTCTGCCCTGTGGCAATGCAGAGGTTTCAATCTCAACACCTAATTTCTCAGACCAGAATTCACAGAGCTTATCATCATCGGGAAATACTTCTTTTGCCTTACGCGCGTAGGCCAGACACATATGCCTCTCCGTAGCGTTACCGCCCGGCGTCAAAACAAGGACGTCCTTCTCATAATCCAGCTCCACAGGTTTTAAGTGCTCATTCACCCGACCCATCAAATCCCGATTCCTCTGTTGTGCCGTCCGGCGAAGTTTAAGCAGGAACTGTTTTTGTTCACCCTCCAATTCGGCTTTCGGAAATCCAACGCCCATGTGGTATGAAATGCCCGGCTCACCGGGTGAGTTTATTACTCTTCTCGCAAACTCCGGCACAAAGACCCGGGTCTCCAGACCGGCACAGGCCTTCAGGCCGAGCATCCTTGCCGCGGCAAGAAATTCTTCCAAGGCATCCAACACGTCAAAATCCACCACTTCTGCAACGGCCAACCCGGCCTTGCGGGCCAGCCAGGCAAATTTGCTCGGCGAATACCCGTATGTGTTGTAAGAAAAAAAGGTATGACAGTGCAGATTGACATCTGTGCCGGCTCTGGGCAAATCGATTTCGCCTGCCCGGACTTTCTCACAGAGTGCCGTCAGGGCTTGCTTTCTTTCGTTGGGGTCGAAACTATCCAGTCTGCTTTCGATTTCTGCAATCAAAATGAATCTTTCTATTGTTGATTATTTCCTTATGCACTTACGATTTATGCACTTTTTTGTATTGTTCATCCCAGAGTGAGGCATCCTGAGGTTGATATTCTTTAAGGTCAAATGAATTTCGGACAATCTCTCTGGCCTGGGCTAAGGAATTTATCTGTCTTGTGGCCTTGGCCTGCATCAGGATATTGCCGCTGGCCGTGGCCTCAATCGGGCCGGTGATTACCTTCTTGTTGAGGGCATTGGCTGTGAACTGACAAAGCAATTCGTTTTGTATGCCGCCGCCGACAATATGCAGTATCTCAACCGTATTTCCCGTAGCGTCTTCGATAGCTTCCATAATGGTACGATACTTTAAGGCCAGGCTTTCCAGTATCGTTCTTATCATTTGCCCCTTGTCGTCGATTGGATTCTGACCGGTCTCTGTCAGGTAATCGTTAATCCTCTTCGGCATATCGCCGGGCGCAAGAAATCCGCTGTAATCAACATCAATGTGACTGGCAAACGGTTCGGCTTTTTCCGCCAAAGCCGCCAGGTCCGCATAGGACAGGTCGGTCCCCTCGCGCTGCCACTGCCTTCTGCACTCCTGCATGAGCCATAGCCCCATTATGTTTTTGAGAAGCCGAATCGTTTTTTCAACTCCGCCCTCATTTGTGAACTCGTATTCAAAGGTTTTATCATCGACAATTGCCTGCGGCACTTCAACGCCCATAAGGGACCAGGTCCCTGATGAAAGATACGCCCAATTAGCACTCCCGGTAGCGGGCACGGCGACGACGGCCGAAGCAGTATCGTGCGAGCCGATAGCAATAACCGGAATTGGCCCGCAGCGAAGCTCTATTCCAATCCTGCCGGTCAACTGGCTCACGACGGTCCCGGGCTCGACGACTTTCGGCATGATGTGAATCGGCAAAGACAGTCTATACAGGACCTCTTTGGACCATTGGCCTGTCCTCATATCCATAAATTGTGATGTGCTGGCAAGACTGTATTCTGCGAAAATCTTGCCGCACAGAAAGTACGAGACCAAATCAGCAATGAAAATCAGATCCTTTGCTTTGGCTAAGGCAATCGAATTATTCAGGCGCATTGCGAGCAACTGATACAGACTGTTTAGCTGCATAAACTGCACGCCGGTGTTTTCATAAATGTCGCGTTTGCTCATCATCTCAAACGCCCTTTCCTTCATCCCGTTGGTCTGGCTGTCGCGATAGTGAAAAGGATTCTCAACGAGTTTGCCATCGACGTCGAGCAGGCCGAAATCTACGCCCCAGCTATCGACGCCGATGCCCCATACCTGCGCGCCTGCCGCTCTTGTCGCTTTGCTGATACCGGACTTAACTTCGTAAAACAGCCTGTCAAAATCCCAGCGCAGCGAGCCGTGCTCTTCGATGGGCCCATTATCGAAACGATGGATTTCATCGAGAACAAGTTTACGTGCCGAAACAGAACCAAGCATTACTCTGCCGCTCTCGGCGCCGAGGTCAACGGCGATATATTTTTTTATTTCCGCCATCGTTAGCTCCTTATTAAGTATTTAAGTCTTCCGCAAAATCGAGGTTACGCATATTTTGAAAAGAAAAAATTGTCTTTGTCTTCTAATTTTTTCTTTTCAAACGATAAATTATTGCCCTGTAAACGTTTGTTTGATTATTTAAGAGAACCAAAAAACCTGATTTTCTTATATAATATATGCCTAACCTCAATTTTGCAGAATCCCTTAAGCATTTAATCTTGAAGACATAACTTTATAACCCAGATTCTTAGCTATTGCAAATCGAAAATCGAGGTATGGAAAAAGGAGATTGAGAATACACCTCGTGATTTTAGCAGGTTCAGTTCCGGTTTGTTTTGCTGACTTTGGGTGGTCTTCGGGCACGCACAATCTCAGTCTTTGGTAAAATAAAGACACGACGGGCGCAATATGAATATGTCTTTTGTCGCCAAGAACGGCTGGAATTTAACTTATCGTAAATGATTAGTTCTGCTGGAAGTGCACTTTAGCCTGGCCGATGAGATAAAAACTTCCGGTAATACAAATCAGGTCCTCTTTGCTGACGGCGTTTTTGGCGAGCTGAAGCGCCTGAGACAAAGTGGGAGCGGTCTGGTACATCTTGCCGCAAATCTCGGTGTATATCTCTGCCAAATCTTCCGGCGACATTGCTCTGGGTGAGTTGCTTCGGGTAAAAACTACTTTATCAGCGCCGTATTGTAATTTCTGCAGCATTCCTCTGACGTCTTTGTCAGCGTTGCAGCCGAAGATTACGACCATAGAATCGTAAGGGATATTCTGGCCTATCGCGTGAATCAAGGCCTGAATGCTTGCGGCATTGTGAGCGGCGTCGATCATAATTCTGGGGTCGTCCCAAATCATCTCCATTCGGCCTGCTAACGAGACCTTATGAAGTCCCTCAGCGGCCTTTCCGTTGTCTATCTTGTAGCCGACCGATTTGAGTTTATCCAGCATAGCTAATGCCAGGCCGCAGTTGATTGCCTGATGTTTGCCGTGCAGCGGCACCCGAAGATGCTCAAATTTACTCGTAGGCGTCGTTAAGCAGATTCTCGTATGCGGGCCGTGCTTCCGTGACGTTTCAAAACGATGCGAAAAATCGATATCGCTGCCGGTTACGCTCAAAGGCGCTTTGACGGCAATAGCCTGTGATTTTAGGACACGCATCGCCGAGGGTTCCTGCTGAACAGTAATAGCGGGGACACCTCGCTTGAAAATGCCCGCTTTTTCTTTTGCGATGCTGTCAATAGTTTCCCCGAGCTGGTGCTGATGGTCAATACTCAAGCTGGTTATGCCGATGACTTTGGGCCGAATAACGTTTGTGCTGTCGAGTCTGCCGCCCATACCGGTTTCAATCACGGCAATATCAACCGCCTTATCGAGAAAATACATAAATGCCAAGGCTGTCATAATCTCGAAGAAGGTGGGGGGGTCGGTCTTTGACATCTTCTCAACCGGAGCGTAAACGCGGTTCAGTAAGCCACACATTTCCGAATCGCTAATCATTTTTGTATCGACCGTAATCCGCTCGTGCAGGTGTACCACATGTGGCGACGTGTATAGTCCGACTCTATAGCCGTTCGCTTCGAGCATCCTGGCTAACATCGTGGCTGTTGAGCCCTTTCCTTTTGTGCCGCCTATATGGACTGTATGGATTTTTTTGTGTGGATTGCCCAATGACGAAAGCAGTTTTTGCATCCTGTTGAGGTTGAACGTAGTGACGTTATAGCGCAGACGCTCCTGCTTCTCGTAATCGGTCCTCGCAAACAAGTAGTCAATGGCTTGCTGATAGTTCCTAAAAGCCTTTTTGCTCTTGACTCCGGTGACCTTAGAGGTGGATTTTTTCGTCCGTTTCTTTCCGGTTGTCTTTATTGATTTTGCCATACAAGTTTAACTATAACAATTATAACAGTCAAAAGCACGATAGTCAAGTCGGAACCCTAAAAAACACCACAAATATAACCGGGCAAAGGAATATAGGATATTGTAAATAAAGAGGTTACAAAAAACTTAGCTTTACATTGTTATCTTTTAAAAAGCGCAGCTACATCAGTATAGCTGAATATATAACCACTTTTGCTTATAATAAGTCGTTATTCACTAAATTTAGCAAATAGCAGGCCGGCTTTCATATTTTCTGAGTGGTTAATCCGAGTTACTGTCTATATAATTGCCGGCGTGAATACAACAAAGCCAAAACGAGCTTTTAACTTTGTTCTGCAGAGCTTAAACCAGCTCCTTTGGCCGGCAGTATGTATCAATTGCGGCGAAAACATCTGTGAAACTGATAACAACCTGTGCAAGAATTGCTGGGCCCAGCTTCGGGCCTGCATGAGTGGCGATTACTGCCGTCGCTGCGGCCGGGATGCCAGTAAATTTGCTATGCTGGAGGGCGCCTGCCCCGATTGCCTGGGTAAAGAATTTTACTTCGACCGGATAGCCCGCAGCGGAGTTTATAGTCAGGCCCTGCAAAAAATGATATTGGCCTTTAAAAACGGCCGGACAGAACTTGATTCGGCAGCAGGGTTTTTGGCCAATTCCGCTTTGCAGGGAAGTGGCTTTTATAATGATATAGAACTTTTCGTTCCTGTGCCGCTGCACTGGTCGAGGCGATTGGCTCGTGGCTACAATCAATCGCAGGTTTTAGTCAGAAAATTAAATCACTCCACAGCCAAAATCAGCACAGACCTTGTCCGAATCCGTCGAACAAAATTACAGCCGGCAATGGCGAGTCCCGCCGCACGTGCTAAAAATGTCGCCGGTGCCTTTGCCGTCCGTTATGAACATAATTTTACTGAGCGAAAGATTTGTCTCGTCGATGATATCAAAACAACCGGCGCAACTCTGAATGAGTGTGCAAAGACATTGAAACAAGCCGGCGCTTCAAAAGTCTTCGCGTTGGTTTTAGCCGTTGCAGGTCAAAACATCAACTAACTACGACATTGGGTGGAGCTTTTTGCATCTACAATTTTTCGTGCTTTACTACGGCTCGGTAGAGGCCGTTGATGCGTTTGCCGTCAACGATTGTGGGGGAGTACTTTTCGTTTCTTGGCTGAAGGCGAATTTTATTTTCCGACTCGAAGAACACCCTCTTAAAAGTCGTCTCGTGCGGCATTGCAAAACGAACAAAGCAGTCATCGCCATTATGCACCTCGGCTGCCGGTGAGAATATAACTATATTACCCTCGTGGAATTTCGGCTCCATGGAATCGCCGACAACCCGGACCGCAAAGGCGTTCGGGTCGTGCATGTCCGGGCAGCGAACGTAATCATCGGCTATTCCCACAGGGTAGTCCAGGTCGTTGAAATCACTCGGATAGCCGGCTGCCACTTTGTTTATCACGGGCACTAATCGACCGGCTGCCAGAGGCAACCTGTCCTGCTCGATGTTCAAGTCACTTTCGGCAAGAAGCTCGCCGAGCCGGCTTGCATCAACTTTCTCATCAACGAGATTTTTGACGACCTGCCGCCATTTCTGACTTTCAGCCTCAGCGGATTCATATTCCTGACGAACATCGGCAGGAAGACCTTCTATATGAGCAATGTGCAGCAGCAGACCCGGTTCAAACTCAAGGATCTTCTCCAGCCTGGTGAGCAGCTCATCACTGGGCGGATTTTTAACCTTGCCGGTCTCAATAGTGGACAGGTACGGCTTGGAAAAACCGATGCGATTACTGACCTCGTCCAGAGTCAGATTTAACTGCTCACGTTTTTTTCTTATAATTTGCCCTAAGGACATACCGAATCCCCAAATTTCTCAATAGCTAATCAATTTTTATTAGCTCGTAATTACTGCTTCCAAGGCCGATTCGCTCGGCGTGTTCAATCTGGTAACGCGGGTCGAGTTTATTATTTCCTAATAGTTCCGGCAGTTTCCGGCCCGCTTTGTTTTCCACTAAATCCAGCGTTGCCTTATCGAGAGCCACTGGGTCTCTCGAAGCGGCTATGCCGATATCATCAACCATTTTACCCATATTCGGCGTGCCAAAACAATCACAATCTTTTGTAACTGACAATAAAAAGTTGAAAAATGCAGCCCTGTTTTCTTTGCCTTTCAATGTGCCCAGTGCGTGCTCGGCAATACTTTTTTGCAATACTTCATCCTCTTCGCCCCAATTGCACTTGACGGCACCAAATCGGCACATCGCCATACACTCTGCACAGCCGATGCACTTGTCCTGGTCGATGTGGGCCTTTATATCGTCAAGCGTTATTGCATCCGCCGGACAATGGTCATAACATACGCCACAGCGCGTACATTTGTCACCTATTTCGAGCCTAAGGGCCGCGTGCTGTGTCATCTTGCCCCTTTTGCTCGCACAACCCATCCCTAACGTCTTCAACGTGGCCCCCAGGCACGCCGCGACATGGCCGGTAAGATGGGCCACCGAAAGGAGCGACTGGCATTGGACTATACCGGCTGCAATAAAAACTTTTTTATCTATTTCGCCGTCTATCTCGACTGGTATCTCACTTGTTCCAAACAACCCGTCCGGCACAATAAATGGTATCCCCAAAACTTCCGGACCAAAGCCGTGCTTGGCCGCCAATATACTATGGTCGATGGCGTTGTGCCTCTGGCCGACATATAAAGTAGTTGTGTCGGTTACAAATGGTTTTGTTTTCAATTTAAGCAGCTCATCCACCAGTCCTTTAATGCAGGGGGCTTTTATGTGTGTGTTATTATTGCCCTCCCCGACATGGACCTTTATCGCCGTAAAATCATTTCTATTAAAGCATTCGGCAAAACCGCCGGCCTTAAACAGCTTGTGTGCCTTTTTGGAAATTACCTTCTCGCCGTCTTTAATTGAAGCTTTAATAAAATATACTTTAGAACTCATAAAAAACCAACAATATTTATCAAACCAGCCTGCCTGCTCCTTGTAACAATTTAGCATAATGAAGCAGTATGTGCATTATATTGTTTTTTGATTCTTTCGCAAGAACCACTTAGAAAACCGTTTGCTCCAACACAATTTTCACACCAAGACCAATAAGAATCAACCCGCCGAGGGCTTCAATCTTGTTTTCGAAGGAATGTCCGAATTTTTTGCCGATGAAAACGCCGAGATATGACAGCACGAATGTGACCAGACCTATTATTATCACTGCAACAGTAATAGAGCTTACGATAAGTGAAAGGGTAATACCCATTGCCAGGGCATCGATACTGGTCGCAATGGACAGAACCAGCAAAACAAAGATGTTCGATGGGTCAAATTTATCAGCCGATTTTATCTTGAAGGACTCATAAATCATTTTGCCTCCGACGGCAGATAAAAGGCCAAAAGCAACCCAGTGGTCATAATCCGCTATGTAATCTTTTACGCTCATCCCGGCCAGAGAACCTATCAACGGCATAACCGCCTGAAAGCCCCCAAAAAAAACAGCCATTCGCAGGGCGTGCCTTACGTGCAACTGCTGATATACACTGCCGCTGACAATAGAGACCGCAAAGGCGTCCATCGCCAGTCCAACGGCTATTACTATTATTGTAGCCAAATCCATAAAACGCCTTCAGAAGATTCCTGTTTCTATTCGGCTCTTATTATGTCATCGTTAGTCAGGTCTTCGCTACTACATCAAAAACATTTTTCGAGCGGGCAGCACAAAAATACGCCTCCCTCTGCATTACTTTACAGGTTATAAACTGAAGTCTAATCTACGGATTGCATACCTTGCAGGGTCTTTTGCCGGCCTTTATCGCTTCGTCTCTGCTGTTGTAACCTACAAGGTTGTCCGGATTGATTCTCTTTGCCCAGCGGCACTCGGGTTTATGGAAGACCTTGCTGCTTTGGGATGCTACAAATTTGTATTCAGCTACTGCTGATTTAGCGCCCGGTTTGGTTTGTTTTTCTGTGGCTGTCAATGAATCAGTCTCGCTTGTCCGTCCATCGGAGGCTTGCCTGGCCGGCGGATTAGCTGCAAGACTATAGCTTAAACCTAATGCCTTGTTTACAGCGGCCTTCATTTTAGCCAGGCCGGCCTTCGCCACCGTCAACGGGTCCTGCTTCCAGTACGTCGGATTGAACAGCTCCAGCGAAAGCACCGCCCTGTTACCGTTGGCGTACAGGTCTTGTAGAATCTGAGTCAACGGTGCAATGCCGTCACCGGGAAAGACACGGTCCCGGTCGCCTATTGTCTCGCGAGGCGGCTCGGCAGGATAGTCATTCAAGTGAAAGACCTGGATGGCCCTGGGGCTGAGCAGTTTCAGGCCGTTGAAGTCAGAGCCGCCCTTGTAGATATGATAGACATCCGGCAGCAGACAGGCCTTCGGGTGGCCGCTTTCTATCACTACGAACATCGATTGGCCCAATCGGTGCAGGTTCTTTGAAGAACCCCATACCTCGACCTGCGGCACGACTCCCATTTCGTCGCCGAGTTCCAAGAGCTCCCGATACCGCTCGGCCGCCTTCATAAGGTCGAGCCCCGCCTCTCTGGTGGCACCGACCGGCGGCGCTGCGATACGCTTGCCGCCGATCTGCGCCAATACATCCATATCGCCTTTGTTTTGTTCCAGAGCTTTGGCTCGCTCGACATCGTCGTCCACAATCCAGCGGGAAAAGGCAATGGCGCTTTCGACGGTCAATCCGAGGTCGCTGATTCGTCTGCGCAGCTCATTGAGGTTGCCGCCTCCCTTGACGTACTCGTTGATTTTGTCCACCCACGGCTCAATAGCGTCGTAGCCTGCTTTTGCAGTAATCTCGATTTCCTTGTCCAAGCTGAGTTTTTGTCCGCGAATAGTGCTTGTATTGAAACAATATCTAAACGGCATTGCGGATTTTGAAGATATCGTGCCTGCACCCTGAGCGACTGTAATGCCGCCGGTGGTTACGGCCGTGGCGACAGCAGCGCCGCTACCGGCTATAAATCCACGGCGAGAAAGGAAGTTGCGATTCATAATCATCTCCTGTTTCTGTATATTTTGCAGATGACTTTGTATATTTTCAATGGTCTATACAACCTTATACAATAAGAGCAAAGGCATCGCTGACTGTCATACCTTCTTTGATACCTAAAGTCCGGGCTTTTGCGTTTGCCTTTATTATATTCCGGTTCGGAAAACGTTCCAGCGTCCCTATGGGATTGTCAGGCGTGCTTTCCACTATCGCTGCGGCGACGCCGTAACGCTCGCAGGCCTCCACGTCAATCACAGGACAAGCTAAAAAACCTTTTGAGCCGGTTACTAACAGGATATTAAATCCGGCCCATTTGGTCTGCACTCCTTCAACCATACCATTCGGCGTTTGAAATGTTTTTGTATAAACTTCCATTATTCTTTCCGCAACTGGAACTAGTTAATGTTGCAAAAGGTTATCATCATTTGGAAGCAGAACCAGGAATCGACACGCAAGAGGCGATGCGGACAAATCATACCGGCTCACCGAGATGTTCGGCAATTTCGGATAATTTCTCGTCAAGGAGCTCTTTGCTTGAAGCCTCTACGTTCAGTCGCAGCAGCGGTTCGGTATTGCTTGGCCGACAATTAAACCACCAGTCCTTATACCCGATAGTAACACCGTCTAAGTGGTCGATTCGGCCGTCGTTATATCTTCTTGCAAGCTCATCCATTTTTGCCTGCTTATTTTCTACCTCGAAGTTTTTCTCGCCGCTGCTGGAGTATCTTCGCAACGGCTCGATTAGCCCGCTCATCGGGACATCGGCTTTACTCAGAATATTCATCACGTGCACCAAGGTAATCATGCCTGAATCGGCATAGTAGTTGTCCGAATAATAGAAGTGTCCGGAAAGCTCACCGCCGAATATGGCATGCGAATCACGCAGGGCCTTTTTCATAAAAGCATGTCCGACCCTTTCCCTTCGCGGGGTGCCGCCGTACTTGATAATTTCTTCCATAACAACTCTGCTGCTGCGCAAATCGTAAACTACCACCGACTTCGGCTTTTTCTCTAAAAAATATGGCACCATCAGGGCCGTCATCAAATCGCAGCCGATAGTATTACCTTTTTCATCGACCATCATCAACCTGTCAGCGTCACCGTCGAAGCAGACCCCGAAATCACATTTCTTCTCCTTTACTGCTGCTTTTACCTCATCCAGATATTTCTCAATCAGAGGGTTCGGCTCATGTTTGAATTTGCCGGTGTGCTTGAAGTTAAGAGCAACGATTTCTACCGGCAGGTTGCTAAAAATAGCCGGGACCGTCTTGCCCGCCATTCCATTGAAAGCATCAACGGCAATCTTCATCTTTTTTATATTTGACCTAAGAAACTTCAGCACGTGATTTTTGTATTCGGCGGTCAGGTCATATTTCTGTACCGAGCCGGTAGCTTTGCCCTTTGTATGAAGTAAAGCCATTGCGACATGTTTTATATCCTTTAAGCCGGTATCGACTCCAATGGGCTTGGCGCCCAGGCCGGATATCTTAAAGCCGTTATACTTGGCCGGATTATGGGAAGCGGTAACCTGCACACCGCCGCAGGTGCCAAGATGATTGATTGCAAAATACATCTGCGGCGTGTCAACCATTCCAATATCAATCACGTTTGCACCGGTGGTATTCATCCCTTTAATAAGGGCCTTGGCTAACGCCTCGCTATGCGTCCTCATATCGCGCCCGACACACAGCGACTGAGCATTAGCCTGGCCCCGCTCATAACCGCTAAGCAGCGACCGCAAAAAACGGGCCGTGGCACAGCCTATCTTCCACGCACCTTCTTCATCAATCTGGTCTGGATAAATACCTCGTATATCGTATGCCTTGAAAATCGCAGGGTCCATCTTGTGGGCTTCCTTAAATTGCGCAGAAACAAACTTACAGAGCTTTCAGCGCGCGTTCCAATAACCCAGCTTCCAATTCGCCACATACTATACACCCTCATCCCGCAAAATGTCAACAATGAATACAAAGGTTGGTGGAATTGCCCTATCAGGCGATAAAAATCAGGTAAAGGCCCCCCATAAGCACAAGGATACCGCAGATTTCCTTAAGAATTATTGCGCCCCCGGATTTCTCGTTCCAGCTCATGTATCGCTGCACCAGTTCGGTGCAGGTACCGGCCAGAACGATGACCGAACAATGTCCGAGACCATAAACTACAAGCAACAACACGCCATAGAAGAAATTCGTTGCAGCTAATTTGAAGGTAATCCCCAGCATAGGCGCCATATATGCAAAAGTGCAGGGCCCCAAAGCGATGCCGAACACCAGCCCGAGAATAAACGCTGCGAGCATTCCCTTTCGTTTCATACCAACCCGGCCCGGCCCGCTCCAGGGCATTGGTATTACACCCAAAAGATGCAGCCCGACTACAAAAAATACCAGGGCAACAAAGTAGTTGCCGTACTTGCCGACATCTCCCATCATTCTGCCGAGGGCAGCGGTAACGGCCCCTATAGCACCTATTGTAATTAAAATGCCCACTGCAAAAAGAGCCGATATGATAAAGGCTCGTCTGGTTGACATTCTCCCCTGCTCGTCAATGAAGCCCACTATTAAAGGAATACTTGCCAAGTGGCACGGACTGAGCAGTATGCTCAGAATACCCCATACAAAGGCAGCGGTCAGAGCTATTGTGGGCGTCCCCTCAACAGCGTGTGTCAGTTTTGTAAATAATTCCTGTATCACTTTGTTTTTGTAACTTCGATGCCAAACTCTTTCCATTTTGAAAGAATATCTTCTTTGGAGAAGAAGCTTTCGTGCCTGAACAGCTCTTTGCCCGAAGCATCGAGGAATATTTGTGTTGGTATAAGCTTAATGTCATATTTTGTAGCCTCATCCGGTTTTTTCCAGACGTCAATAAACTCTACTATTAGAGTGCCTTCATATTCGCTCTTTAATTCTTCAAGGATAGGAGCCATCATCTTACAGGGTATGCATTGACCGGCTCCGAGGTCGATCAGCGCTGGCAAGCCTTTGCCCACGAGCTGGGCCGGTTGGTTTTCTGTGTGCCCCTGCTCGGTTGCAACCTTGCCGGCATAGGCCACATCTGCGGTCGCTGCTGCCTCTTGGCCGGACTTATTTTGCTTGACGGCAATCACAATAATTACCGCGGCAATTAGAAAGACGACAATTACGATTTTTGCGATTTTGTTCATAAGTGTATCACCTTTCTTTTTGAGCACTCTTTTCATCCAGCCTGCCAGTAGCCAGATACCAGCGACTATAGCCAGCAAAAGAACAGGATGTATGCCGTTGCCACCGGTGCAGGGACACTGTAACAGAAATTTCACATTTTTATTTACTCTTCAGTCTGGTCAGGCCAACATCTCCCTGCCTTTAGCGATGACTTTGGCAATGTTATCTTCGTTGGCCGGACTTTTCCCCTTTTCCAAACCAAGGTCGACAAGCTGGAGATGTCGGAAATTATTAAAGCCCGCTTGCTGGAGGGTATTCTTCACGCAATTTAATTCACACCCATCTATCGTAAGAATCTTTTCCGCAGATTCCGTTGTTTTCATAATGCCGCTGATTCTGCCGCCGATACCCGCCAGACAAAACATTTTTCCCAAACCATCCTTGGTCATTTTCCGAGCCGCACGGTCGGAAATCTCGCCGACGTCCGCGGCACCGGAACAGGCGAATATCAACTTGGGTCCGCCGCAGCAAACATTTGATTTTTCAGCACACATTTTCTCTCCTTACATCAGCATTTTTTTGATTTCATCCGTCGAGACAACCTTGCCGACATTTTTCAACTTGAGAATAAAGCATTGCAAACCATGAAAATTGCTGCTGCCAAGGTAGTGTAAGCAAATATCTTCTTCAGATTTTTAGGCTTAGTTTTGATCGCAAATTTTCCACCTATAAGACCTCCCAATACTGCTGCCAAGGCGACCGGTATGGCCCATTCAGGGTCAAAATGCCCTTTAGCAGCATGTCCAACAAATCCCATCAAAGCGGTAGCGGCCACCATCGCCGAAGATGTTCCAACAGCTATCCGCATAGGGACACCGCACAACAAAACCATAAGCGGAACCTTAAATGATCCTCCTGATATACCAACCGCGCCAGCAGCCAGCCCTACAGCAGCAGTAATGGGAATCGCCAGCCAGAGATTGACGACATATGCATAATCTCCATATGTGCGATGCCAATAGCCAAATCTTTTTTGCTTGAGAATCGGTTTATCGCTTACCTTTAACAGCATAAGAAAACCTGCCAAGACCAAAAGAGCGGCTAAGATAAATTTCAGAGACAGCCCGCTGACATAACCAGAAAAGTATCCTCCGACTAGGGCCATAATATCCGTAGGCGGATCAATAACAAGTGCCAGTTTCCAGTCTACGAGCTTGTGCTTTTGAAAAATTAACATACCGGCGAAGGCTGTAAGCATCAAAATAAACTGACCCGTAGTTGCAGCCTGGTGCATCGCTTGACCGGCCATTACAAGAGCTACAACGTAAAAATTACCACCGCCTCGACCCGTCATAGTCATAACGACTCCAATAACGAATATTATGACCAATGCGATTAAAATCTTCATTTTGCATATTTCCAAATTTTGACAGGCTTCAACTCATTTAGAATAGCTTCATAACCACCCACAAGGATTCTTACATTATCAAAGCCATTTGCTCTCAAAAAGGCGTAAACAATAGAAGACCTTATTCCGGCGGAGCAAAATATCCCTATTACTCTGTCTTTGGGAATTTCCGAGAGCCTGTTAGGGACTTCATTAGTTGGTATATGGATATATTTAGATTGAAACTTTAATGGGAAGGTTACTGATTCTACTTCCTCATTACTACGAACAGCCAAAAACAATGTATCATTTGATTCGAATAGTTTTTCCGCTGTTATTTTATGTTTCTCGCTTGCAAAGAACTCTAAATTCATGCCCCTCAAGATATTCTCAAACTCATTCATTTTTCAAACCTCGGTAAATCAAATTAAGAAAGCATTTTCTTGATTTCATCCGGCGAGACAACTTTGCCGATGCTCTTTACCTGGCCGTCTATTGCCAGAGCCGGCGTCACTATTACGCCGAACTTCATAATATCATTGATGTTCGTAACCTTTTCTATTTCAAACTCGATTCCAAGCTCTTTAGCGGCGGCCTCGGCATTTTCTTCCAGCTTTTTACACTTCGGACAACCCGTTCCAAGTATCTGAATCTTTTTCATTTTGTGTCTCTTGCTTTTTTCTCATCATTGTAAAACCGATTATCAGATTTGCTGTTTCCTTTCTCTGCGGTGTCCAGCCAGCCATTGCGTTTGACTTTAAAACAATCAAATTTCCGGGCATACGGCTTTATATCCAGCAGCGGTGTGCCATCCAGAATATCGATGTTGGAAACATCGCGCTTTACCAATATGATACTTGACACAGGTCTGACAATTCGCTGATACCGAAGCCCCTATCGCGATGAGTTCTTTGATATTTGTATCAAACATTTTTTACTCCCCCAATTATTCTTTTATATTTCGTCTTTACCTTCGATTTTCTCCTCAGCTACTTATCCCCAAAATACGCCAAAAAACATCCCCACAATCGTGGACATCACTACGACCAGCAAGACAAACACAATCGTCTTGCCGTTCCCAATAACCTTCCGGATTACAAGAATGTTCGGCAGCGACAGAGCAGGCCCTGCCAGCAGCAGCGCCAGCACCGGCCCTTTGTGCATACCCAGCTTCATCAGGGCCTGTGTGATGGGAATCTCCGTAAGAGTAGCGAAATACCAGAATGTACCGATTACACTGGCGACCAGGTTGCTGCGTAAGCTGTTGTCACCCACCCATTGCGCGACCTGTTTTTCCGGCAGCAGAACGCTCACAAAACCGACAACAAAAACACCGCCAAATAATAGCGGCACCAGAAGCTTGGCAAACTCCCAGGTATTGTGCATCCATTCGCTAAGCTCATCCCGCTCAAACCACCGCCAGGCCATCAGCCCCACAAGCAGCCCCATCAGGCCCGCCAGATACCATTTGATGTGATGGACGGATATGACCCAGGTCTTCTGCTCCTGCATATCGGCTATTTCGGTTTTCTGTAATTCTATCTTGTCACCAGTTTTATCATCACCAAGGTCCTCTTCGAGCTGGAAGCGTATGGCATCCTTCGTCTCGTGAATAACAACAGCTTTGAACCGGCGGCCGTCGCTGGTTCTCACAGCAACATTGCCGGGATTGAACCAGTCACTGAATACGAGAAACAGGACCATGCACGCAAGGAACAGGGCGGTCTTACCTATATGACGACGAGGTTTTTCAGACTCAGGCATTTGCAGGGCGGCTTCGACCTTTGCCCGCTCACCTTTGCGAAAAACCGCTGCCATAAGCAATCCAACAACCACGGAGAAGCTCACAGCCCCAATGAACCTGCCCGCTCCGATTGAAAAACCCAGAACGCGGGCGCTGAGAAAAATGGCAAGGACATTTATGCCGGGCCCGGAGTAAAGAAAGGCCGTCGCAGGCCCAAGACCGGCTCCAAGATTATATATCCCCGCAAACATAGGCAGCACGCTGCACGAACAAACCGCCAATATACATCCGGCCACCGACGCCACGGCATAGGCCAAAACCGGATTGGACTTCGGCCCGAGATATCGCATAACGGAGTTCTGCGATAGAAACGTGATAATCGCTCCCGCTATAAACAGCGCCGGCACCACGCAGGCCATTGTATGATTCCGGACATACCACTGAAGCAGCCGGAATGCCTCCTGAATCGCCTCTTGAATCTTAGGATTGCCTAACGGCAGAGCGTAAGCAACAACAAAAATTGTAATCAGTGCTGCAAATATCTTCCATTCTTTACTCATGATTGTTCTCTTCTCAACGGTTCATAGCAAAACGCCCCGACTACAGGGCCCTAAGCAACCTCTCGTTATCTTGAGCCTGCTGTTTTAATACACGGCTTACACACGAAAAGAAATCTACGATACAGGCACATTTCAGCCTGTATATGACTTTGAGCCCTTCTTTGCGGTACTCTAACAAGCTGGAATTAACCATTACCGATAGGTGCCGTGAAACATTCGACCTTTCCGAACCGATATGCTCCGCAATGTCACATACGCATTGCTCACCGTCTTTTAGAAAATTCACAATCGCGATTCTCAGCGGATGCGCTATCGCCTTTGCGACTTCTGCCTGCTTCTCAAATAATAATTGCTTGCTTTTATTTAACATTTTTCAGCTCCTTAGCTAAGTTACTATGTGATTATATACTCACATAGTTGTATAAAGTTCTGGCAAAATCAACAATTTTTTTGGAATAAAATCCCCCAGATACTCCACAGGCCGGGCTAATATTTTTTCCTGAACCTTGCTGCGGGTATGTTTAGCAGCTTGCGGTACTTTGCAACGGTGCGCCTGGCTAATTTTTTGATGCCCAACTCTGCCAGTTTCTTGCGTATCTGCTCGTCATTTAAGGGCTTGCTTTTGTCCTCGGCGTCGATAATCTGCTGTAGTTTAGCCCTTATGGCTTCCCAGCTTAAACCTGCACCGTTAATATCTTCGGTGCCGCCGCTAAAGAATTTCCGCAGAGGCAATATCCCCCAGGGACACTGCATGTATTTGCCGGCGACGGCCCTGGAGACAGTGGCCAGATGAACACCAACATCCTTTGCGACTTTCGACATCGGCAGAGGCCGAAGATACAACTGCCCCTTTTCAAAAAAATCCCTTTGGAACTTGACTACCGCCTTCGTTACCTTCAGCAGCGTATTCTTTCGCTGCTCTATCGCATCTATAATCCACTGGGCGGAGCGCAGATTATTCTGCAGAAAACTTCTTGTTTTTTCACTAACCTCTTCATCCTTTGCCATTTTTGCATAATAGTCATTTACCCTCAATCGCGGCAAATCATAATCAGCCAACCGCACAGAATATTCGCCCGAATTATCCAGAGACTCCACTATCACATCGGGAGTAATGGGATGGTTCCGGTCCCGCCCGACCTGCAAGCCGGGTGAGGTGTCAAGCTTACTCAAACGCGCGATGGCACGGTTGATCGCGTCGATGCCGCAATTCATTTTTTTCGCGATATCCGGCAGACGATTGTCAAGCAGCGCATCCATATGCCCGGCAATCAGGCGAGATTCAAAGCTCATATCTTCGCTGCTTTGCGCCATCTGGATAAGCAGACACTCCCTCAGGTCCCTTGCGCCGACACCCGCAGGCTCTAATTTCTGTACAAGCTCCAGCGCTTCCTTCAAATCGTCGATGGTGAAATCACCCCTGTCCTTGTTGTGCAGTTGTTCCAATCTTACGGTAAGATACCCTCTGTCGTCGATATAATCTATAATCATATCGCCGGCTTTTTTTACGGCTGGCTCGACATCCACCATACGCCACTGTTCCGCCAGATGTTCGTGCAGCGATTGAGGAGGAGCGGCGGTATTTTTTATCGCCTCAAGTTTTTTGTCCGGCTCGTCACTATAAACCCGAGTCCGGAAAGGACCCGCCTCGTTCATATAGTCTTTGAAGCCGTCGCCCAGACTCTCAAGGCGTTCGAAGTCTCCAGCTTTATTTCTGTCTGTGTTAACGACCAGGTCTTTCTCGTCTATATCGTCTTGAGGCTGTTCTTCAGCAGAGTCGGTATCTTCGGGGTTTCCAGGCTCGGCCATTTCCAAAACAGGATTGCTGTTAAGCTCCTGTTCTATTCTTTCCTGAAGGGCAAGGATTGGAAGCTGGAGAATCTCCATCGATTGTATCATATGCGGAGCGAGCTTCATTCGCTGCTCCATCCGCATCTGTCCTCTCATCTCCAGCTTCATAACAATACCCGAAATTATTCTTTATTCTGTCTTCTGTCCTCTGTCTTCTGTCTTTACCATTATATCATAGACGCACAGTAGAATTTCGTCAATATTTGAGGAGTAATTGAGAAACTTTAAAAACAAAGGGGAAAATTACTCTAATTCCCGTCTGCCGATGATGGCATCGGTAAGCATTTTGCCGCTTGCATATTCGATAGTGCTGCCGGTGGGAAGTCCCCTTGCCAGCCGGGTAATCTTCACGCCGGTGGCTCTAAGCAGCGAGCTTATATAAAGTGCTGTGCCGTCGCCGGCCATATTAGGATTGGTCGCCATTATTACCTCTTTTACATCACCTTCCCGCACCCTTTTTAGGAGCTGCTCGATAGTCAAATCGCCCGGCTCGATTCCTTCAAGCGGTGCGATATGACCACCAAGGACATGATAAACCCACTTACAGGCCCCTGTTTTCTCGAGATTTATAATATCTTTTGACTGCTCCACAATACATATCAAGCTTTTATCCCGTCGCTGGTCGGAACAGATTTGGCAGATTGCTTCTTCCGAGAGATTGTAGCAGATTTGGCAGTGTTTAATCTTGTTCTTGACATCCCGGATGGCCTCGGCAAGCCCCATAGCTTCTGCAGGTTTGGCCTTCAATACATAAAAAGCCAGCCTCTCAGCCGTCTTAGGCCCAATCCCCGGCAGCTTCTCAAACTCCTCGACTAATCTGTTCAAACTTTCTGTATATGCACCGCTCATAATTTGTTTTGTCATTCCCCGCGAAACCTGTCCTGAGCAGGGCCTGCCATGAGCTTTGTCGAATGGGTCGAAGGAGCGGGAATCCATTTCTATGGCTAATTTTTTTGCTTAGCAATAATGAATAGTCAATAGTAAATAATCAATTCTTATTCCGCACCGTGCTTGCGAAGTAATTCGGCTACATCCTTGTGGCCCCTTTCAAGTGCCCAGTACAAAGCGGTAAACCCCTTGTTATCTTTGGCATTCACATCAGCTCCATGAGCAATGAGTAGGCTCGCCATATCCTTGTGGCCTGCCTTGGCCGACCAGTGCAGAGCGGTTGTGTCGTCTTTTGCTTTAGCGTTAACATCCGCGCAATTGGCAATCAAGAATTTGGCGATTTCTGTGTGGCCGTTTTCTGCTGCCGTGTGCAAAGGTGTGTAACCATTCTCATTGCGGGTTTCTACATTCGCTCCGCTGCTAATGAGAAGCATGGACATATCTTTCTGGTTTTTGAAAACAGCCAAATGCAGAGGAGCCCAACCCTGATTATCTTGTGCGTTGACTTCAGCCCCATTGGCAATGAGGACCTCAGCCACTTTTTTGTAGCCCATCTCGACTGGAAAGTACAGGCAAGTACGACCTAAATTACTCTTCGCGTTTACATTGGCTCCCTTTGCGATAAGAAGCTCGACTACATCCTTATGTCCGTTAGATGCTCCGGTGTGAAGAGCAGTATAACCAATGTTGTCTTTGGCGTCAACGTTAGCTCCGTTGGCAATGAGGATCTCACACGTTTCTTTATTGCCAACCTGCGCGGCATGACGCAGAGCATTCCGCCCATATTTGGTGTTGGCCAGTTTCGGGTTCTCCTCCACGATGGACTTAACCATTTTCATATCCCAGTCAATTACGGCTGTTATGAACTTTTGTTCCGCTATGAGCTTTTGTTCCTCAGGCGAATGTCCACAGCCACTGAGCATTTGACCAACAAGCAAGACCACCAATGCCACAATCACTCGTTCTCTATTAGTCATAATAATTCTCCTTAAAAAATTGTGTTTCTCGGCAACTCACATGACGCAACTTGCTTCTATTCTCTGCGCCTTTCGTCGAACTTGTGCTTCTTGGTCATTTTGATCCTTTCTCTCTTATATTATAACACCTTCACTTCTTTTGTTCTTCTTCTTCTATTCCGGTTATTGTAGCATCCAGGCCCATAAGGACCGTTTTTACGGCGGGGTCGTTTATCATCTCATTTTTTCTTTGGCCGCTTGTCTTCGGCTGCTTTGCAGTCGGCTCACCTTGTGTTTGCTCGTCGGCAGCGGTCTCAAACTTCAACCTCACAGGCGTTGATAGCTGCTCACTCAGCAGGGCCTGGATTTGTTCGGCTCGGCCGTTACTTTCGCACATTCTTTTCTGCATTCGAGCCGATGCGCCGAACTCAAGCGTCAACACGCCGTCCTCAAATTGAGCCGGCACGGCAGAGCTTAACAGCCCGCCGGTACCCGGCCCGAGTTTGGTGGTAATAACTCCCAAAAGACCTTGCCAATTGTCCTGTATCGAGTGTATATCAGTCTGCCCGAATATATCAGACGGTTCGCTGATTTGCGATTTAGTTGGCTGGGCTATGGCCTTTATGGGTATGTTAGGCTCTACCGGTCGCTTTTTTTTTATGTTAGGTGATGCGCCTGATTGTAATCGCGAAAGAAGCTCATCAACATTCAGGAAATGTTCGCTTAGGGCAAATCGCAACAGAGACGCCTCTAAAAGTGCCCGGCCTGTATCGCTGTTTTTGATGGCCCATCGCAGCTTCTCCAGCGTCGAGATGTTGTAAACAAGACCGGCAATATCAAATTTTTCGGCTAATTCGCCGGCCCGCTTTCGCTGCTGGCCGGTCAAAATCACAAGCTCGCTCTGCGGACCTGTGGATTTAACCACCATCAAATCGCGCATATAATCAATAAGCGAATCAACAATCTGCACCTCACTTATACCGGTACGGATTAAATCCTCTATCGCGTCAAGTGTCCCGGCTGCATTACTGTCACCGATTTGCCCGATGATATTCCAGATTTTTTCGCTGTTCGGGCAGCCCAAAAACTCCTCAAGCAGCCGGCTGCTCAGCGGTTCCATACCGGTGCTTATTAGCCTGTCCAGCAGACTCAGGCCATCTCTCATCGAGCCGTTTGCCATTTTCGCTAATGGCAGGACCAAATCATCCTCATACTTTATCTTTTCCTGTTTGAGTATGAACTTCAACTGCTCAGCTATCGAGGCAGGCCCTATATTGTTGAAATCGAATCTCTGGCATCTCGATTGAATTGTCGCGATGACCTTGTTCGGCTCGGTGGTGGCGAAAATAAATTTGATATGGCTGGGCGGCTCCTCCAATGTCTTTAGAAGTGCATTGAAAGCCGAAACCGTGAGCATATGCACCTCGTCGATAATGTAAATCTTAAATCTTGAACGCGCAGGCCGATAGATAACATTCTCTCGAAGCTCACGAATTTCATCAACTCTATTGTTTGACGCACCGTCTATCTCGATGACGTCGATATCTTCGCCGATGTTTATCGCAACACAACTGTTGCACTTACAGCAGGGCTCTGTAGTAGGCTCATCGACGGCAAGGCAGTTGAGCGCCTTTGCCAGCACCCGCGCCATAGTGGTTTTACCGACCCCGCGGGTGCCCGCAAAAAGGTAAGCGTGCGCGACCCTGTCGGTCCTTATAGCGTTTTTCAGCGTCTGAGCGATAGGGTCCTGGCCGATGACCTCATCGAACGTCTGCGACCTGTATTTTCTTGCAAGAACAGTATAAGCCATACTTAATTGATTATTGACTATTGATTATTGATTGTGCTCCAGTACATCCGTAGTATAGTAAAAAAAATGGCAATTTCCATAAAAATTTTAAATTGACATTTTTTCCAGCAATGGTAAATTTCGTATTCTGTTATCAGTATCTCAGGTCCGCTGTCTTTTGGCGGAATAAATATCAAAGTCGAAGATCCGCTATAGGCGGAAGCCGCCTGTGGCGGAATCGATTACAAAGGGGTTTGATTATGATAGTCAGAATTGATGATACTTGCACTGCCTGCGGGCTTTGTGTGGATACCTGTCCCGAAGTTTTCGAGCTGGGCGAAGATATGGCCCAGGTCATCGTCGATGAAGTTCCTGAAGAGTACGAAGATGCCGTTCAGGAGGCCGCTGAAGAATGCCCGGTCGAGGCAATCATCGTGGAATAACCACCGGCAGAATCCGGCGGGTTCAATAATCATCGATAGGAACGAAATAAGAATTCGTGTTTTGTGTATGCGCTTTGCCCGCTCGAACCGATGTTACCAAAGGCCGGAGTTAGTTGTCCTGTCTTCGCAGCATAAAAACGCCTAACGAAAAGAACGTAATCCCAATCGCCAGCAGCACCAGACACGGGCTTATAATTTGCGTCAGGCTTAGGTTTCGCCAGACGGCCCCTTCGAGAGCAAATATGCTCCATCTCACCGGGCTGATATGGCTGAACGGGCGCAGCCACGAGGGCATGAAAATCAACGGGACCATACCGCCGCCGAGCATTGCCATAATCATCAGCATCGCCCATCCCGCCCCGCCGACACTCTGCTCGGTCCGGCCCAGTGTGCACACGAACATCATAAGCCCAACAAAGCACAGCACCGTGCAGACCGCAGCCAGAACTAGAAGAAACAGGTTGCCTATGGGCATCTTGAATATTAGTTTTGCACCGGCATACTGAACGCACATAATGAAGATACAAGTGGCGAAACATGCCAGCCCTTTTCCCCCAAGAATATGAGCACGTCCGATAGGCCCCACCCGAAGACGCGCAAACGTACCGTTCGTACGCTCTTTGACAATCGAAATCGCAAACGTCGCCGTACAGCCGAGAATACCCCAGATCATTGCCTGTGGAAAAGTAATCTGAAACGAAGATACAGGCCCTTTATTCTCTCTTGCTATTGTCACCTCCGCAACTTTCAGAAACCCTCCCCCAAGACCTGTATTAAAACCCTCGTCCCCGACGTCATCGAGCAGGGTTTCGAGAGAATCAAAAAACCTCGAATAAATATCCGGTTGTTCCTGGCCCAGTGAGTTTGCAATTTCATCGCGCCAAATGCCAATCTGGCCGCGAAATGATTCGCGATTACTGAACTTATCACTCAGGGCCTCAAACTGCGCCTTGGCCAGAAGCCCCTGAAGATAACCGCTTTCCATCTTTCGCGATGGGTCCGAGGCTATCTCAAGTTTGTTTTCGCCGCCCCCGAACATTGCCCCGAGGTTATCACCGAAACCTTCGGTCAAAAAGACCGCCGCTGCTATTTTCCCGGTCCTTATCTTCTCTATCGCCTCGTCCCGGCCCAGGCGCACTATAGTCAAAGTCTCGTACGACTCAAGCTTCGATATATAGCAGCTCGAATAATCGGAATTGTCCTCGTCAACCACGGCGATTTTCATCCCCGAAGGCTCCTTGCCGATACCGGAATATATAGCCCCAAAAAACAGGGCAAACAGAACCGGAAAGCCAAAGACCCAGAAAATATTGCCCTTATCACTTAGCAGCACCCGCAGGTCTTTTATAGCAAGTAAAAACGCTTTGTTCATCAGTCTCGAAGCCTCCGTCCGGTCAGGTTAAGAAAAACATCCTCAAGATTGGCCGTCTGAACTTTCAGCGAGCGAAAACGTACACCGCTGCGGTTAAGCATTGCCAGAGATTCCATAGGCTGGCTCGTCGCGAACCTGATTTTCGTCTCTTCAAACTGCACACCCTTATCTTCAATGAAAGGCTTTATTTTACTAAAGTCTGACATTTTTTCCTCAATTTCGGCCTCAATATGGGAGGGGCCTCCATGCTTGACAATAAGATTCTCAACGCTGTCCATATCCAAAATCCTGCCGTGGTCAAGAATCGCCACCCTGTCGCAAAGACGCTGGGCTTCCTCCATATAATGCGTCGTAT
>CAYUFX010000040.1:0-37086 GCA_964444135.1 uncultured Pirellulales bacterium
AAAGGATTACAGAAAAAAAGATGATTTTTCAGTCCGAATAAACAAACCCAATTTCGTTAAAGGCCCAAAATGAGCGCAAACGCTTTTTTACAAAAGGATTATGAAAATGAAATCGCCTTCCGGCCCAAAAAAACAAACCCAATCAAAGCCAATTTCTTCAAAGGCCAAAATGAACTTAAAACTGTTTGCCGGAAAATCCGGCCGCACCCCTTTAGGCTATGGGAATAAATTTTTTGACAATTCATTCCTACGGCGTTATATTCTGAATAAGTTTACAAACCACACAAATTTATATATTTTCAGGCAGGGAGTAAAAAAATGAAAACGAGGTTTTTGATTAGTTTTGTTCTGATAGTAATTGCAGTCTGTATGCCCGGCTGTAAAAAGAAAGCTCCGACTCCACAAGAACCGGAGAGCAAGCCCGAAGTTGAAGTAAAGGAGACAAGGCTAATGAGCGCTAACGAAGAACCTTTCGGCCAGACAGCCGACGGAAGGCAAGTCACCTTATACACTTTGACTAATACCAACGGTCTCAGAGCGAGGATTACCAACTACGGGGCCATTTTGGTTTCGCTGGAGGTCCCTGACCGGGATGGAAAGCTGGCTGATATAACGCTCGGATTCGAGGCGCTTGACGGGTATCTTAAGATGGACACTTATTTCGGGGCGACCGTTGGCCGGTATGCTAATCGTATCGGCAAGGCCAGGTTCGTGCTCGATGGCGTCGAGTATAAGTTGGCCGCTAACAATGGGGAAAATCATCTGCACGGCGGCATCAAGGGATTCGACAAAGTGGTATGGAGGCCCGAGGACCTGTGGGCCAACGATAACGAAGCGCTGTTGAAGATGAGCTATATAAGCGAGGACGATGAAGAGGGATACCCGGGTAATCTGGCATGCACCGTTACTTATACTCTGACAAAAGATGATGAGCTAAAGATTAGCTATGAGGCCGAGACGGACAAAACCACTGTGGTCAATCTGACGAACCACAGCTATTTCAATCTTGCCGGCCAGGGCACGGGTGACATCCTCGGTCATGAGCTTACGCTCAACGCCGATAAGTACACGCCGGTTGACGAAGGCCTGATACCGACCGGCGAAATCAGAAGTGTTAAAGATTCACCGATGGATTTCACTTTGCCGATGTCCATTGGCTCTCGAATTAAGCAGGTTGGGAACGGCTACGACCACAATTACGTACTCAATAGTGGTGGAGGCACACTCGCTTTGGCTGCAAGGGTATATGAGCCAACCAGCGGACGAGTGATGGAAATCTATACCACCGAACCTGGCGTTCAGCTCTATACCGGAAACTTCCTGGACGGCACCTTGACCGGCAAAGGCGGCAAGGTTTACAAAAAACACTACGCATTCTGCCTGGAAACGCAACACTTCCCGGATTCACCGAACAAATCCGACTTTCCGTCAGTTGTTCTCCAGCCGGGGCAGAAATATACGTCAGTAACCGTGCATAAATTCTCCACCAGGTAAGTGTGAAGTGACAGAGGACAGGAGGCAGAGGACAGAAGACAGACTCCGACTTCTGATTTCTGACTTCTGGCTTCGGTGTCTCAGACCAGATAGATTTTGTCACCCGGTTTGATTTGGGGTATTTGATTCAGCTTTTCATTGATGTCATCTTTTTCCAGTGCGAAGCCGGGGGCGATTTCAAGGACACAATCAATTGAGCCATCCGGTTTTTTAGGGATGGTCAGGCCTGCCGATTCGAGCCAATCAGCAGCACGGGCGACCATCATTCGCCTGGTGGTTTCGACACTGTCAACGCCGGTGGCATTCTTGGTCGGGGCAAATTCTTCTCTTCGCACGGTCTGCAAAATAATCGACTTCGAGGCCAACGGCAGGGCGTCAAAAACAAAATTCTCCAGCTTTACGCCGTTTGGCTCAGCAGGTTCAATAAGTTCCCCATGCTCATCGATGTGCGGAATTTTTTTAACGGCTTTGTGCAGCGGCAAAGAAAAAGCATCAGCGTTTAGTCTTTCTACGAAGGCGCAGTTGATAATATGGATAGCGATACTTCCGAGCCGGAAAGCCAAGGAGCCGTCCGGATTACGTCTCTCGGCCAGCTCGTCAGGTAAATCACTGTATTCGATGACGGTCACCCTGCCGTCCACCAAACAGAAGTTGCCGACCTTTTCATAAGGGCCGGTTTTTATAACCGCCTTTGAGGACATTTCAGCCTTATCGAGAGCGTGCAGGCCGAGAAAGAGGGGGTCGAAAATATTTATCAGGGGATTGTCAACCTGGAAATAACTGACAAATTCTACGCCGCGTCTTTTCATATCTTCGAGAGCTCCGCTCTGGTAAAGCGCCTTAAGGCTTCCCCCGTGGCCGTCAGGTGAGCAGCTTAGTCTGTCTTTGTCGGCCAGCAGTATCTCGCCAGCGGAGCTGAAATCGGGTAATGTGCCCTGCTGAAAAATAAAAACGTTTTTATCATCCAGGCCGTAATAGTCATTGGAGCGAAAAATCTCTTTGGTCTCGTCGTGGTTCAAAGGGCTGGTCATAATATACCAGGGGCAAACGGTGTGGTATTTTTGTGAGGCCGCTGTGATAGACTCTGCAAAGATTTGAAACAGTGTTTTGTTTTTGACGGGGCTGATGGGAAAATTTCCCTTTGGGCCGTCGAATCCGAGCCTTGTTCCCTGGCCTCCTGCGACGACGAAGGCAGCAACCTTGCTCTGCCGTATCAACTCTCTACCCCATTCGACGGCTTTGGCATACTTATGCTGCTGCTGTGCGTCTGCCGGCTCAGAACTGTAGGACGAAGCAGGAACCAAATCAGTGCTTATCGCAGCAGGTGCAGGCTTTTTGATGCAATAAGCCACCCAATTGTCTATTTCCGCAAAGTCCAACTGCCGGATTTGTGCAAGCAAATTCCGCCTTTGAGCCGTATTCAACTGGTCCCAAAATGCCAAAAGATGGCTCTGACGGTGCTCTTTAAGCAGTTTTTTTAAGTCCTCATAATTTTTTTGAGTACCCATATCCACGATTCTAAGCTGAAAACAAGGATATTACGCAAATTGTAAAAAATTTCAAGAAACTTGGGAAAATTCACCAAAATTTATTTGACAGGAAAGCCATCCTGTGTTAGGATTATAATTGAGGCAGGTAGGTTTGAAAAGTGTTGTTATTATAATTTAAACCGTCATCATAATTTGGTCGAGATTTCATATCATAAGGCCCCCCTGCCGGAAAAGGGCATTTTGCGGTTTGGCTTAAAACATCGAATCAATAGCTATGCTAAAAGTATGTAAAGTGGGGCGAAAACCCTGTTGGCAAAACCGGTTTTGTAAGGTATGATTGACCGTTTTTAAGTAAAAAAATTAAGTCAAGGAGATTCGCAAAAGAAAAGAGTGTTTAGTGTCTGGCATTTATGCGACAGTAAGCATTTATATATCAAAATGTAAACCGAAGCGTACTTAAAAACGGTCGAATTTGTGAATCTCAAAATGTTAAAAGGAGAACAAAAATGAGGAAAAAGAAAGGTTTTACATTAGTTGAGCTGTTGGTCGTGATCGCGATCATAGCGCTGCTGATGGGCATTCTGATGCCGGCGTTGGCCAGAGTAAGGCAGATTGCCTTTAGAATGGTCTGCGGGACGAACTTGTCCGGTATCGGCAAGGCAATGCTTATCTACAGCAATGATTACGACGATGAAATGCCACGTGCCGGCGGCAGAAACAGCACATGGTCCGGGCAAATACCCATGTGGCTGGCCGATAACCGATTCACTGCTTACGGCTTAAGCGCCGACGGCAGCGGCGGCTATGCCACAATTACGTCGAGTTTCTATCTTCTGGTCAAGTATGCCGAGGTAACGCCTAAGTCCTTTATCTGCAAGGGCGATTCCGGGACCAACGAATTTAAGCCCGCCGACGACGGCGCAGGCGACAGGGAGCTTATTGACCTCTGGGACTTCGGGCTCGCGCCAATAGAGCATTGCAGCTACTCATACCATATGCCTTTTGGCCTGTATGCTCTGACGACATCAAGTGAGCCTGGCATGGCGATTGCAGCCGACCGGAACCCATTCATAAACTCTCCTGCTGCAGAAGCCCAGGGCAAGATTGACCTGTGGTCCGGTTTCAATCCTGACGGTGGCAAAGAAATAATCCAAATTGGAAACGCCATTGCTCACCAGGAAGACGGACAAAACGTATTGTTTATGGACAGCCACGTTGGCTTTGAAAAGCGCCCATTCTGTGCCATCAATGATGATAATATTTACACCTTCTGGGATGGTGGAGATATTCGACGAGGCGGCTTACCTATACCCGGCGCCAGTGAGCCCGGGGACAGACTGGATTCGTTCCTGGTAAACGACGGCGAAGGTGGTGCAGCGGTAGCCCCACCAAAGGGCAGGGGATGCTTCCTTGCTGATACACCTGTATGGGTAAACGGGGCACTCGTGAAAATCTCGGAAGCTGTCGCAGGTCAGACAGTCGGCTGTCTTGCAACAGCGAGCTTAGAGAAGCTCGAAGAGCACGAGGGAAGCTTCGAATGCCGCGATATAACGCTCGAAAACGGAAATAGCATCAGCGTCGTGTGTGCACACTGCTTCATGCTTGATTCCGGACAATGGGTAGCCGCCCAGAATCTGGAAAGTGGTATGAACCTGAAATCACTAAACGGCACAATTACTATCAAGAGCGTTGTAACCAGGGCAATGCCTTTCGTCGGCAAGGTCTATAACCTGAAGGTCAGCAGCTCAGAGTACATGGTAGGCAAAGATGGAGTAGTCGTGCGCGATTTCTAATACGGCGTCTCAACAGGGCTGTTCATAGAACAGCGTATTGTTTGATAGCCGGAAAGCGTAATGATTATTCTTGCTTCGGTTGTTTACAGGCGGTCTTATGCACAATCGCATAAGGCCGCTTTTTTTATAACGCGGACCGACACCGACTTTGACACCGACCGACACCGACTTTAACACTGACCGACACTGACTTGCCCCCACCACAGGTGTGGGGGCTAAACTGTCTTGCGGCCTCTGATTTCTGATATAGGTACCCGATTCTTGCAAAAAGCCCATCTTGTCGCTATCATATTTCAAATGGCAGCAAAATCTCGCAAGGACAAGAATAAACAGGGTCCGGTAGCAGTCAATAAAAAGGCTTACAGAAACTTCGAGCTCATCGAGAAGTTCGAGGCCGGTCTTGAACTGTTGGGCGCCGAGGTTAAATCGCTTCGGGGCGGCGCCGCCGACCTGAACGGTTCCTACGCGAGGGTCGAAGACCAAGAGTGCTGGCTCGTCGGCGCAACCATCGCCCAATACCAGCAGGCCGGTGCTTGGCAGCACGAGCCGACCAGAAAAAGAAAACTGTTGCTGCACAAGGCCGAAATCCACAGAATAAGAACAAAGCTCGAACAGCGCGGCTTTACCCTCGTGCCGCTGCGGATTTATTTCAACGACAGAGGGCTGGCAAAAATAGAGCTGGCCCTGGCCAGAGGTAAAAGACAATACGACAAAAGAAAAGCAATTACCGAACGCGACCAAAAACGCGACGTTGACAGGAGTATGAAAAAATATCGCAGATAACAAAACATTTAGAGGACGCTGATTATGGCTGAAGAGGAAAAGAAAAAAGAGAAAAAAATCATAATCGATGAGGATTGGAAGGCCGAAGCGCAAAGAGAGAAGGAAATATTAGCCGCACAGGAAGAAGCTGAAAAGGAAAAGGCCCAGGAAGAAAAGCAGGCCCGCGGGCCTTTCCCGCAGGGAAATTTTGCTGCGCTGATAAGTATGCTCACCACGCAGGCACTATTCGCTCTGGGCCTGCTGCAGGTAAAGGGTCAGGAAAAAAAAGAGCCGGATTTGGAACTGGCAAAATACAATATTGACATGCTCGAGACCCTTGAAGAAAAAACCAAAGGCAATTTGACCAAAGAAGAAGAGGCAGTTTTGTCTAATACCCTCAATGAGCTTCGTATGGGCTATGTTAAAGTCGCAGGATAAAAAGCAGATGTCATTTCGAGTCCGCCTATGGCGGAAAGGCGAGCCGAGAAATCTTTTTTTTAATAGATTTCTCCACTCCGCCCCCGTGCTTTCTTGCGAAAGCAAGAACGGGGGCTTCGGTCGAAAAGACATATAGTCATTTCCACAGGGCATTTTGATATTTGATTTTCTTATTATGGGTATATTGAATTGGCGAATATATTAGATAAAATAATTGCCGACAAAAGAGCGGAAGTGCAATCCCGGCAATTACAGACAAGTCTCGAGAAGCTCAAAGAGCAGATACGCTCCCTGCCCAGGTGCCGCAACTTCTACAAGGCCGTCACCAGACCCAACAGCCGCGGCATAAATGTTATCACAGAGGTTAAAAAGGCCTCACCGTCGGCCGGCATTATTCGCGAGGATTTCGACCCCGTGGCAATCGCGCAAACCTACGAGAAATGCGGCGCCGATGCAATCAGCGTTCTTACCGATGAAAAATATTTTCAGGGCCGACTCGAATATATAAACCGGATACGCCAGGCGGTGGATTTGCCTGTTTTGCGAAAGGATTTTATCATCGACCTCTGGCAGGTGTACGAATCGCGTGCTGCCGGAGCCGATGCGATATTATTGATAGCAGAAGCGCTGAAGCCCGGCGAACTGATGGACATGATGATAGCCGCAGCCGAACTGACCTTAACTGTCCTGCTGGAAGTTCACCGCGCCGATACGTTGTTAGCGGTCCGCAGCCTTATCGGCTTTCCCAAAATAGGATACAGCGTCCTGGGGATAAACAATCGCAACCTGACGACGATGCAGGTAGATTTGAACACAACAAGCCGATTGGCGGAACTTATCAACAACAAAAACGAGCTGGTCGCCGAAAGCGGAATAAGAACACGAGCCGACGTCGAAAAGCTAAAGTCCATTGGCGTAAGAGCGGTTCTAATCGGCCAGACACTGTGCGAAAAACCCAACATAGAAGAAAAATTTGCTGAGCTGTTCGGCTGATAGTCCTCAGCCATCCCCAAGCTTGTGCCCGCGAAAGTGGGTACTGCGCTTGAGGCTGCCACACACCGTCAACCACCTACTTTTTCTTCCGGGCTTTCTGTATCCTGGCCCACGGGTCGCGCAAACTCACCGTGCGATTGAATATTAGCTTGCCATCGGAGCTGTCGGAGTCAACGCAGAAATAGCCGAGCCTCTCGAACTGATAGCGACTTAGGGGTTTCGCATCAGCCAGGGATGGTTCGACTTTGCAGGATGATAATACCTCCAGCGAATCGGGGTTAAGGTTGGATTTGAAATCTTCGCCTTCGGCTGCATTATCGGGATTTTCCTTTGTAAATAAATGGTTGTACAATCGCACCTGGGCCTCGAGCGCGTGGTCGGCTGAGACCCAGTGCAGTGTTGACTTGACCTTGCGTCCGTCCGGGGCGTCGCCGCCGCGCGTGGCCGGGTCATAAGTGCAGTGCAGCTCAACGATTTTTCCATTGTTATCCTTAACCACGTCAGTGCAGGTAACAAAATACGCATATCGCAGTCGAACCTCCCGGCCGGGTGCCAAGCGGTAGAACTTCTTTGGCGGCTCGGCCATAAAATCTTCCCGCTCGATGTACAGCTCTCGTGAGAACGGAACCTTCCGCGTACTGGCGTTTGGGTCTTCCGGATTATTGACGGCCTCAAGCTCTTCGACCCGGCCCTGCGGATAGTTATCAATAATAACCTTGAGCGGCCGAAGCACAGCCATTACCCGCGGCGAGGTCTTGTTCAAATCCTCCCGCAGACAGTGCTCCAGTAGTGCGATATCAACGGTACTGTTGAACTTATTGACTCCGATACGCCTGCAGAATTCCCGAACGGCCTCCGGTGAGTAGCCGCGCCTCCGCAGGCCGCAGATGGTCGGCATTCGCGGGTCGTCCCAGCCGGTAACGTGGCCTTGCTGTACCAATTGCAGCAGCTTGCGCTTGCTCATTACAGTATAGGTCAGATTAAGCCGGGCGAACTCTATCTGCTGTGGATGATATGCCTCCAACTGGTCAAGAAACCAGTCGTACAACGGACGATGGTTCTCGAATTCCAGCGTGCAAATAGAATGCGTAATCCTTTCGATGGAATCCTCAAGGCCATGGGCCCAGTCATACATCGGGTAGATGCACCATTTATCGCCCGTGCGAGGATGCGCCGCGTGCAGGATTCGATACATAACCGGGTCGCGCATGTTAAGATTGGGATGCGACATATCGATTTTCGCCCGCAACGTTCGCGAGCCGTCCGGAAATTCGCCGGACTTCATCCGCTCGAACAGGTCGAGATTCTCCTCAACCGAACGGCTGCGATAGGGACTATCCTTTCCCGGCTCGGTCAGTGTACCGCGATACTCTCTGGTCTGCTCAGCCGTAAGGTCGCAGATGTATGCCTTGCCCTTTTGTATAAGCTGCACAGCATATTCGTACATCTGCTCGAAATAATCCGAGCCGTAATACAAATGCTCGCCCCAGTCCCAGCCTAACCAGCGGACATCTTCTATGATTGAATCAATATATTCCTGCTCTTCCTTGATTGGATTGGTATCGTCGAATCTCAGATGGCACCGGCCGCCAAATTCCGCTGCGATACCAAAATTCAGACAGATACTCTTGGCGTGCCCGATATGCAGATACCCGTTCGGCTCCGGTGGAAATCTCGTTATAATCCGACCGTCCCATTTATTGGTTTTTATGTCTTCGGCCACAATCTGCCGAATAAAATCCAGCCTGGTATTTTCTTCTTTGCTCGGTGGTTTCACGGGTTATCGATCCTGCTTTTCGAATTCAGTACATCAACATTATCAGCAACGACAATTTAGCATATAGTCATTACTTAGTCCAGTACGTCATTGCGAACAAAACGGCGCCAGAGTAAAAGCAGGAGAATTGAAATACCCGCCGCAGCCAGGCAGACAAGCTGTGACAAAGTAAGGGGACCAACGTACAGATGATGGTCAAAGTCGCCCCTAAAGATTTCGGTGGCTGCCCGTCCCAGACCATAGAGAGCCAGGAACCATAAGAGCATCGTTCCTCGCCATCGCTCGTATTTTAGTACTTTGAAAACGACAAGAATGCACACCATAACCAGGATTTCGTAAATCTGCGTCGGGTGCAGCGGTATTCCCGCCGGTGCGCCTGCGGCACCTTCAGGGAATGTAATCGCCCAGGGCAAAGAGCATTTTGTACCATAGCAGCAGCCATTAAATAAACATGCCAGCTTGACAAATATCCAGGGTATGGGAATAGACATCGCCACAAGGTCAAGTGACGCCCATCTATGTTTGGCTAACAGGAACAATAATGGCACAGTTAGAATAAAATACGCCAACAGCCCGCCCCATAATCCTCCCTGCATATAGTGAACGGAGCTGAACAGTGCCCGGAAGTCAAATTGCGCGTTTTGAATATCGAATAGCGCCTTTGCTCCAACGGTCATACCTATCATATAGCAGATACCAACAACGAGCCAAACACGATGCCGAAGCCCGAGACGTCTGGCAATCACGTAACAAACCAGAAAATGACTCAGAATACTCATGATGTACAGGACACCAAAAGTTGGGAGCGGTCCGATTCGTGGCCACATTTATTCGTTCCTTAATCAAAAAATCGACAGAAGGTTCGGCTTTATTAAAATACTAAATTGTTCAGCAAATTGATAGAGGGAAGTTTATTGATCCCACTTCCAGGCCGTACAAATCTGTCAGCTCTCACACATGACTCTTGACAATAGTTACAGTATCACTTATCCTCATTTTTTACGTATTTTCCCGAATTAACGAGGATTGTAATGGTTGTAACACGTTTTGCCCCATCACCAACAGGTTATCTGCACGTCGGCGGAGCGCGCACAGCCCTTTTTAACTGGCTCTGGGCCAGGCGAACTGGCGGAATATTTACTCTCCGTATCGAAGATACCGACCAGAAACGCAACACCCCTACCGCCACACAGCAGGTTATGGACGACCTGCGCTGGCTCGGCATCCAGTGGGACGAAGGCCCGGAAGTCGGCGGACCCAACGGACCTTACCTGCAATCTCAGCGAATGGATATCTACGATAATCATATAAAGAAACTGCTCGATGAACACAAGGCCTATTACTGCTTCGATACCACCGAAGAGCTTGATGCGCTTCGCAAAGAGGCCGAGGCTCAAAAGAAAGGTTTTATCTATCAGCGACCGGAGGAATTTCCAAGCTCCGGAGAAGCCGAACAAGCCCGCACCGAGGGCCGGCCTGTAACGGTCCGCTTCGCCGTGCCGGAGAATGAGCCTATGGTGGTCGAGGACATAGTCCGCGGCGAGATTACATTCGCAGCAGGTGAAATAGGCGATTTTATCATTCAAAAAAGCGACGGCTTCCCAACGTACAACTTCGCCTGCGTGGTCGATGACTATCTGATGAAGGTTACGCACGTTATTCGCGGCCAGGAACATCTGATGAACACGCCGGGTCAGCAGGCACTATGGCGGGCTTTGTTCGGCGATACGCCACCGCCGAAATACGCCCATATGTCCGTAACCGTCAGCGACACCGGCGGAAAGCTTTCCAAGCGCGAGCGTCCAAAGGCCCTCCGCAAGGCAATCAAGATTATGCAGGACATCAACTCTGGAAAACTCGCCGAGGTCGGCAACATTACCCCTGAACAGCTCGATTCTTTTATTAAGGGTAAAACCACGCCCGATATGCCCGCCATCGATGCGATGGCCGAATACCTTGGTGTCGCACTGCTGGAAATTAATATTGTTGATTTCTTCAAGAGCGGCTATCTGCCCGAAACGATGGTGAATTTCCTTGCGTTTTTGGGCTGGAACCCCGGTGACAATCGCGAGATTATGCCGGTTGGTGAACTAATCGATGCTTTCGACCTCTCGCGCTTGACAAAAGCCAACAGTCTGTTCGACCGCAACAAACTGCTGGCTTTCAACACCGAACAAATAAAAATGGCATCCCCGGAAAAATTACTACAGCATTTCAGAGCCTATTTAAAAGCCGTCGAATCTCCGGTAAATTCCGGTGATAATGAAAAGCTTTTGAAAATCATAAAGCTCTGCGAAGGGGCACGGTCCTTAGCTGATATTGAGCGCAAAAGCAGATTTCTCTTCTTGGACAACAACGAAGTTCAATATGATAACAAAGCCGTTAAAAAGGTTCTGCTGAAAAACGACGGTCTCGCTGTCCTAACAATCGTACGTGACAAACTCGCCGAGGTGGACGAATTTACAGAGCAGGCGATTGAAAATATGCTCCGCTGTTTAGCAGAGGAAAAACAGGTTGGCTTAGGCAAAGTCGCTCAGCCGCTGCGCGTGGCCATTTGCGGAACCACCATTAGCCTGCCTATCTTCGAATCAGTTCAAATGTTAGGCAAAGAAGACACCCTGGCCAGAATAGATACCACCCTGAAAAAATTCGGAGCGGAAAACTGAAGGAGAAAAAATACAGGAATGTCATTATTAGTAACCGGGTCGGTAGCAATTGATACAGTTAAAACGCCTTATGGCGTAAGCGAGAACTGTCTCGGCGGGGCGGCTGTATATTTTAGTATGGCAGCGAGTTTCTTTACGCCGGTCCGGCTTGTAGGCGTTATCGGTTCGGATTGCCCCTTCGATTTGGCACAGGTTTTCGCCGGCAGAGACGTTGACCTGACGGGCCTGGAAGTAAGACCACAGAGCAAAACATTTCGCTGGGCCGGCTCATATCACGATGATATGGACAGCAGGACAACGGATTGCCTGGAATTGAATGTCCTTGCCGAAGCACCGCCGAGGGTGCCCGATTCGTTCAAAGACAGCAAGTTCGTATTTCTTGCAAACACAGCACCCAGACTTCAGCACCAATTGCTCGAACAAGTACAGGACCCGGCCTTCGTAGCGGCTGATACGATGAACTGTTGGATTGAAGGCCATCTCGACGACTTAAAATCGCTGCTGAAAAAAGCCGACTGCCTGATAATCAACGAAGACGAAGCAAGGATGTTGGCAAACGAACACAATCTGATACGAGCAGGAGAAAAAATTCTGGATGATGGGCCGGGTGTCGTTGTAATCAAAAAAGGTGAATCCGGCTCAATACTGTGCAGCGCCAACGGCGACAAGTTTATTCTGCCGGCCTATCCAGCCACCGACGTCAAAGACCCGACGGGTGCCGGCGACAGCTTTGCAGGCGGGTTCATGGGTCATCTGGCACAAAGCGGCAATACCGATTTTGAGACGTTGAAGGCAGGGGTCGCCTACGGCACAGTGGTCGCCTCCTTTACCATTGCCGATTTTTCGCTGAATGGATTAACCGCTATAAGCAGACAAGACATTGACAGCAGACTTGTAACGCTGCGAAAGTTAACACAATTTTAACCGGTAAAAAAATGAGAGTATTTATAGCAATAGATATCGATGAACAAATCAGAAAGGCCTTAGGCAGTCTGCAAAATGAGCTGCGAAGCAAAGTCGATATTAAAAAAAGCGATGTCAAATGGGTAAATCCTGATAATATGCATCTGACATTGAAATTCTTAGGCGAGATTAAAGACCAGGAGGCCGTCGATGTCTGCAACATAACCAAAGAGGTCGCGAGCCGACACAAGAGCTTCGAATTAGATGTAGAAACGGTCGGACATTTCGGCGGCAGAAGCGCCAGAGTTTTATGGATTGGCACAGGACAAAATAGCGATAATCTGCTACAATTACAAAGCGATCTTGAGGAGCAATTGGCCTCGGCCGGCTGGCCCAAAGAAACAAGAGAATTTTCAGGCCATCTGACCCTCTGCAGGGTGAGAAACTCAAAGGCAGGTGTTAAACTGGCGCAAATGACGGAAGGATACAAAGATCTTAAGCTCGGGACTATCTGGGCTGATTCGGTCTCGGTTTATCAAAGCCAGTTGACGCCGAAAGGCCTTGTTTATACCGTGTTAGGAAATTACAGATTGCAATAGCCTTAATTCTTACGAAACAGGAGAAAAGAAAAATGGCAAAGACAAAAAGAACTCAGGCAACATCCAAAGGCAAGATAGAGCGTTTGAACCCCCTGGCGACCGGCAAAGAAACCGCCCTGCAGCGTGTGATTGCACAGATAGAAAAGCAATACGGCCAGGGTGCTATTATGCAAATGGACGAGCACAGATACGCCAGGATTGAGGGCATACCTACCGGCTCATTGTCACTGGATTTAGCCCTCGGCGGAGCCGGCATCCCGCGCGGCAGGGTTGCCGAATTGTTCGGGCCGGAGTCGTCCGGCAAAACGACCCTGGCACTTCACGTCATTGCCAACGCCCAGCGGGCAGGCGGCGTGGCTGCGTTCATCGATGCCGAACACGCCCTTGATACGACCTGGGCCAAAAGGCTCGGTGTCGATGTCAGCAGCCTGCTGATCAGTCAGCCCGACACCGGCGAGCAGGCACTTGACATCACCGAGATGCTTATAAGCTCCAATTCCATCGACGTCATAGTTATTGACTCGGTCGCCGCACTGACACCGAAGGCAGAAATCGAAGGCGACATGGGCGCCACGCATGTGGGACTGCAGGCAAGGTTAATGAGCCAGGCGATGCGAAAGCTCACTAGTATTATTAACAAGAGCAAAACCGCCCTCATTTTTATAAACCAAATCCGTATGAAAATCGGTGTTATGTTCGGCAACCCGGAAACCACACCCGGCGGAAGGGCGCTGAAATTTTACACATCCGTCCGAATCGACCTGCGACGAATAACAACCATAAAGGACGGCACCGGCGCCATCGGCTCAAGGGTCAGGGCCAGGGTGGTAAAGAACAAAATCGCACCACCCTTCCGCGACGCGGAGTTCGATATCATGTTCGACAGCGGAATCAGCTACGAGGGCGATTTGCTCGACCTGGCCACTAACTGTAATGTTGTTGAAAAAAGCGGCGCCTGGCTAAACTACGGCAGTATGCGACTTGGCCAGGGCAGAGAAAACGCCAAAAAATTCCTCATTGAAAACAAGGATTTGTGCAAGGAGATAAAAAATAAAATCCTCGTTGCCAAAGGCCTGACAATTGATGATTGATTATAACTGCTAAGTGACTCTCGAAAGACTAAACGAAATACTATGTCGACTGCGAAGCAAATAAGAAACGACTTTATAGATTTTTTCAAAAGCAAAGACCACGAATTCGTCCCCAGCTCACCCATAGTTCCCATCGGTGACGAGACCCTGCTTTTTGCCAATGCGGGAATGAATCAGTTCAAGGATATTTTTCTCGGTTTGGTCCCTACCGATTATCGGCGTGTTGCGAACAGTCAAAAATGCCTGCGGGTAAGCGGCAAACACAACGACCTTGAAGAAGTTGGCAAAGACACCTACCACCACACTTTTTTTGAAATGTTAGGCAACTGGTCGTTCGATGATTACTTCAAGGCCGAGGCAATCCAATGGGCCTGGGAGCTTCTTACGGACGTTTGGGGCATCGAGCCGGACCGATTGTGGGTGACGGTTTTTGGAGGCGACCACACCGAGGGGCTGCCGGAAGATGAAGAGGCCGCGAACTTATGGACCAAAGTAACTCCGATACCCACTGACAGGGTTCTTTCTTGCGGTAAAAAAGATAATTTCTGGGAAATGGGCGAGACCGGCCCCTGCGGGCCGTGCAGCGAGATACATATCGACCTCGGCCCTGAGATGTGCGATATGAAAAATGTCCCGGGCCACAAATGCCGGGTCAACGCCGGCTGCGCAAGATACATCGAGCTATGGAATCTTGTCTTCATACAGTTCAATCGTCTGGGTGACGGCAAACTGGTGCCGCTTTCAGCCAAATATGTTGACACCGGTGCAGGTCTGGAAAGAATCACAGCGGTGCTGCAGAACAAAAAGAGCAACTACGATACCGACTTATTTATGCCCATAATCAACTGCACAAGTGACATCACCGGCCACAAATATACGTCGAAGCTCGGCAACGAAACCGACAATGCCTTCAGGGTAATAGCCGACCACATTCGCTCACTTGTCTTTGCGATAACCGATGGAGCGATTCCATCCAACGAAGGCAGGGGGTACGTGATTCGCCGAATACTTCGCCGGGCATCGAGGTTCGGCAGAGAGCTGGGGATGCACGAGCCGTTTATTTACAAGCTCGTGCCGGTGGTCGTCGATTGTCTGGGCGATGCGTTCGGCGAGATACGGGAAAGGGCGGACTACGTCTCAACGGTAATCGAATCCGAAGAGGTGAGCTTCGGTAGAACGCTTGACAGAGGCATCGAAATCTTCAACGCCGCCGCCGGGCGGGCGCAAAAATCAATAAACAAGATTATCAACGGCGAAGATGCTTTCCGGCTTTATGACACATACGGCTTCCCACTTGATCTTACGCAGCTTATGGCCAACGAGCGAGGACTCAAAGTAGACACCGCCAAATTTGATGAACTGATGGAAGAGCAAAAACAACGGGCAAGGTTAGCCGGGACGGCCAAGATTACCATATCAGTATCCGGCAAACTCAGCGGTACCTCATTGCCGGTTACCGAAGATACCCACAAATATGATACCGACAATTGCGACAGCAAACTAATCGGCTGGCTCGACGAGGAAGGTTTCCATGACCAGGGACAAATCCAAACAGATGCCGAAGTGGGAATCATTCTTGACAGAACCTGCTTCTACGCCGAAGCAGGCGGCCAGGTCGGCGACTGTGGAATTATCAAATCGGAAAACGGTAAATTTGTAGTCGAAGACACTACAAAAATTGCCAACTGTATCATTCATCAAGGCAAGGTTGTCGAAGGTTCTTTCAGTATCGGTCAAAACGTAAAGGCAATCGTCAGCAAGGACCGAGCTGCGACAAAGAAAAACCACACCGCCACCCACCTGCTCCAGTGGGCGCTGCAGCAGGTGCTCGGCAAATCAGTGGCCCAGCAGGGCAGCTACGTCGGCCCGGACTATTTGAGATTTGACTTTACATACCCCAAAGCACTCACCGCCAAGGAATCCAAAAAGGTCGAGGATTTGGTCAGAGAAAAAATAGCTTCCGATTTGCCGCTAACCTGTGTGGTGATGCCAAGGGCGGAGGCGGAAAAGCTGGGGGCTATGGCACTGTTCGGTGAAAAGTATGGAAATGAGGTTCGGGTAGTGGCTGTAGGTGCAGCAAACGAAAAACTGCTTGAAGAAGCTTTTTCGCGAGAATTCTGCGGGGGGACGCACTGCGATAATACGGGACAAATAGGCGGTTTTAAGATAATCAAAGAAGAGAGCATCTCCGCCGGTGTCCGCAGGATTACCGCCCTGACCGGCACCGGCCTTAACGCCTGTCTCGAAAAGGCAAGTGACATCGTCGATGAGCTTTCAGCAATATTAAAGGTTCCTTCTGAGGCGCTGGTTGAGAGGGTCAGCCAGTTGATAAAAGACAATAAAAAGCTCTCCAAGGAGCTAAGGTCCGCCGCCAAGGCATCCGGCTCCGACGTTATGGCCGAGGCAAAACAGCTTCTCCAAAAGTGTGAAAAAATCAGTGACACATCCATAATCGTCGGCCGACTGCAGAACACACGTATCGAGCAGGCCCGAGAAGCTATCGATATGCTCAAGAAAAAGGCAAAATCCGCCGCTATCGTTCTGGGCTTCGAGGATGACGACAAGGCAACGCTCCTGGCGGGTATAACCAACGACCTCATCAAGAAGGGCCTAAAGGCCGGCGACATCGTCAAGGCAATCGCACCGATAATTGACGGTGGTGGTGGTGGCCGACCTCAAATGGCACAGGCTGGCGGAAAGAATCCTAAGAAAATCAACGACGCCCTTAAAGAAGCCACAGAGCTGATAAAAGAAAAATTAGTATCCTGACAATTATGATTTTTGCCAGCCAGCTAAATAACCCCCAGTGAAACTGGAGATTAAATATATTTTTATACGGCAAAACCGCAAAATATTCAGGCAGGATTGAAAGTGGTTGAGGCGGAACCTTTTATCAGGTTTTACTGTGACAACTGCGGATATAAATCCACCGTCTCCGAAAGCTATGCAGGCAAAAAAATTAGATGCCCTCAATGTTATAACATAATCTCCATCCCAGCGGTCGAGTCCATAGGCACCACAAGTCAAAGCAGTCCCGGCAAACCAGAAACACCTTCTAAATATTCCGACTACGATTTAACCCTTCTGGATATATCAGAAAAAGAAGAAATTTCCACTTTTCAAAGGGGTCAAACCAGCATCTCTGGGGAAACTGGTGTACGGGAGCAGGAACTTGAAGAAGAATCGCAGGCAGAAACCGAACCCATTGATGAACGCAGGCTACCTTGGCCCATAGACATATTTCTATATCCATTCAGCAAGCCGGGCTTGAAGAATCTTGCGATTTTCATCGGAGTACCGCTATTAATCAATATTCTATGGACGATTCTTCCCATCCAGCTTTCCTGTCTTTTCGCCCTTGTTACTGTGGTTATTAATATAGTTATTTTCTTTTACATATATTGGTACTTTGCCGAATGCGTCCGCGATAGTGCCGATGGGGGGGTACGAGCGCCTGAGGGATTAGGTGCGACTCCCGGTTTGGTTGGTATGTTCTGGCAGACGGTGAATGTAATTGGCTGCCTGGCGGTTTTCTTTGGGCCGTTCGTTTTTTATATGCTGTTCGCCAGGAGGGCCGACATAATTTTCTGGCTGTTACTAATCTATGCGGTCTTCTTTTTCCCGATGGGATTGTTGGCCGTTATTATGTTCGACTCGGCTATAGGCCTTAATCCTCGTCTGCTCGTTCGCTCAATATCCAGCACGATTTTCCCATACTGCGGGCTTGTTCTACTGTTTCTTACACCGGTTGTGCTCATCGGTATGCTCTACACGGAAGTGCAGGAATCGCGGCTTTGGATTTTTATCATTCGTTCTGCCGTTACCTATTTAGCATTGGTAGGTGCTCATCTGTTGGGATGGTTCTACTGGCGGTATCAGGAAAAATTCAACTGGGACTTGCATGCTGAAAAGTAGTCGCAGCCGATCCGGATTGAATAAAAGCGGCCTTAAGGCGTCTTATTTAATAGAGCAGTTTTATAACACCACCAAACGCAGGGCCTGAAAAGGGAGACTAAAAAGTGGATAAGGCGGATTCGACAATTAAGTTTCGCTGTAATAACTGCGGTCGGAAATTCAGCGTTCCCCAAACTCAGGCCGGTACAAAAGGCAGGTGCCCAAAATGCAAGGATATAATTGTTGTGCCGGAAATACAAACCACAAGCTCCGTCACAGAGCAAAGTAATTCTGAGGATACAAAAACCAGCCCAACGAGTTCCACTTACGATTCAGCCCTTCCGGTTATGCCACAAAAAGACAAAATTCAAGACCTTCCCCTCAGCCAACCTGACATCTCTGAGAAAACCACTGAATATGAGCGGGAGCTTGAAGAAGAATCCGCAGAAAAACCTGAAAGCGCCGCCCAGCGTAAGCTGCCGTGGCTTATTGATATATTCTTATATCCCTTAAGCATTTCGGGGCTCATTCATCTGGTAATATTTTTGTGCGCCCCAATTTTAATCAGTCTGGCATACGGGTTCCTTTTGCAATATATTTGGCCGGTTGGTGAGCTTATAATTGCAGTACTTTACGTGCTTTTTGTCGGCTACGTGCTGTATTACTTATCCTGGTGTATCATTGACAGTACAAAAGGCGGACTGCGCGCACCTGATATGAACCTTCAGCCAGCACCGGCAAAAGGAGAGATAATCGAATGTGCTGGTATTTTTTTGGCCTGTATCATCGTTTGCTTTTGGCCCACGGCTGTTTATTATATCTTCAGAAAAACAGACTTTTTCTGTTGGCTGCTTGCCGCAGCAGGGCTTTTATTTTTTCCTATGGCGCTTTTAGCAGGTTTTCTAAACGATTCAATCAGCGGATTAAACCCGATTTTAATTATCAAATCGGTAATTAAAAGTTTTCCCACATACTTTCCGGTAGTAATCTTCTTTGCAGGGTTTTTTGCAGTGCTCAGCATAGTTATACCACCGCTGCCACAATCAAAAGGTTTGGAACCCATTCTGCTCTATCTATCGCAGGTCATAAATAACGTCTTTGGCGCAAGATTTGCCTTGAGGTCAACCTGTTTTATTTACTTAGCAATGATAGGGGCTCACATTCTGGGCAGGTTTTACTATAAGTATAAGGAAAAACTCAACTGGGACGTTTGATACGCGGCTCAACGAGCTTAGCTCTGCTGTCTTATTCTGACGCTTTTGGCGTGGGCATCGAGGCCCTCAACCTCGGCCAGCCGAATAATGTCATCGGCACTTGCAGCCAACTTCTTTTTATCGTATTCGATAATGCTCGTTGATTTAATAAAGTCATTGCTGGTAAGCGCGCTGGAGAACCTCGCCCCCCCTCCCGTTGGTAATGTATGACTTGGCCCGGCCCAATAATCGCCAACAGCTACCGGCGAGTATTCACCTATGAATATCGCACCTGCGTTTTCGATTTTGTCGGCGATTTCTCTGCTTTCGTCTCCACATTGAATCTGCAGATGCTCAACCGCAAATTCACTTGCCTTATCAATAGCCTGATCTAAGTTATTAAATACGGCAATTCCGCTGTATCGTTTCAGGCATTCGCTTGTTTCATCTGCCCTACTTAGTTGGCCGACCTGCTTTTTAAGCTCATCCAGGATTTTCTCACCGACTTCGTCTGAATCTGTAAATGCCAAAGCGCTGCCTGGTGCGTGTTCAGCCTGGCTGAGCATATCTGCCGCCACCCAGACAGGGTTAGCTTTATCATTTGCGATTATCAATACTTCGCTTGGCCCGGCTATTGAGTCAATTCCAACCTCACCAAAAAGCAACCGTTTTGCGGTCTGAACCCACATATTGCCTGGACCAACGATTTTATCAACTCCTCTGATTGTATCCGTTCCCGTTGCCAAAGCTGCTACTGCTTGAACACCACCAATCCGATATACCTCATCGATTCCGAGTTCGTGACACGCAGCCAAGATAACAGGGTGGATACTTCCGTTGTATCTCGGCGGAGAGACCACGACAATCTCTTTGACGCCCGCGACCTGTGCGGGTACAACCGTCATTATCACAGTGGAAGGCAGCGAAGCTGAAGCTCCGGGAACGCAAATACCAATTCTCCTGATAGGAGTATATTTGATGCCGGTTTCTCCCGACAGATTCGATTTGTTCCCAATAAATATCTTGGCTTGGTATTTCCGTACGTTCTCAATCGCCTGACGAATCGATGTTAAAAGGTCTTTGTCAATTTCAGTGTGGGCTATTTTCAAATCTTTCTTTGATACACGGAACTCCTGAGGAGTCAAATCAACTTTGTCAAATTCTCTTGTATATTTTGTAACAACCTGATCGCCGTGTTCCCAAAAATCGTCGATAATTTTAGCTACTTTTAGACCTTCTTCACTTCTGGGATTAAACGTCGAGGACTGACATATTGCCATGCGAAGTTGTACTAATCTGCCACTGAAATCTGGTTGGCTATGTGAAATAAGAATTTGGTCGAGCTCGTGGGGCACGTTTGGCTCCTTTATCTGTCGAAGTTTTGATGACTGTAAACGCGAGTTGCCTTTTGCAGCAGCAGATAGTTTTCGCCTTTGTACTTAGTTATAATCCCTGCTATCTTAAACCGCACCGGCTCGGGCTCAGCAGACTGCCTCTGCTCGGCCAACTCCAGCACCTCGCACGGCAGCAGCCGCAATGATACAGTCCGGACATTTCGGCCAAAAGCATCCAGGACAAATACAAGCTGGCCATCATCCTGCTTACTTAAAAATGCAGTCCGGTCGGCCAAGATAGAATCCTGCTGTAATTGGGCTTTCTTTTCCGAAGCCGAATCAACCACTTCCTTTTTTGCCTTCGGGGTCCGGCCCAACTCCTCAGGACGCACAATTCTTCCGGCCTTTAGCTTTTCTATAATCTCCTGCGGTATGGCCAATACATCGTTCGGCTCACTGATATCGGGCTGCTGCTCAGACTCTTTTGCAGATAGGCCCTCAATTGGCTTTCGCTCTTTGGGCCGGGTTTTTGGAGGTGTTTTAGACCACGGCCTGCTTAGTTTGCCAAGGGGGAAAAAATAATTCGGGAATATAAAATTCCTGCCTTTGTATTTCGTAATCCAGCCCCAAAGCCTGTAGTCCGCAGCAGAACGCTCGTTAACATCAGCAATCATCTTTTCCAGCTCCGAGGATGGCAGCAGCTCCAGCCTTGTCCCTGCGGAGGCTCGACCTCTATAATCGTTCACGTCCGTACCAAATTCAAAGAACCACACATCGTTACTGTCAGAGCCGGTCAATTTACCATCAAAGCCCCTCAGGATAAAGCCATCCCGCAGCAGAGTTTGCCGTGACGTCTCCGCACCGAATCCCAATGCTGCCGTAACAACACCCATAAAAAATACTAAAATCAGAAGTATCAGTCTCTTTCTCATATCTATGGTTTAGAATTCTAATAACCCCTAACAAAATGAATATATAGCACACCAGTCATTCTGAGTGAAGCGAAGAATCTCATAATCTTCGTATAAACGAGACCCTTCGCTGCGCTCAGGGTGACAATCGGTTCATTTCGTTAGACGTTCTAAGCTTTCAATAGTCAATAATCAATTATCAATAATCAATTTAACTGCCTGTTCCGGCTCGTCTGTCTGCTTAACATATCGGCTGCTGTCAGGGTCGTCGCTTGCGACCAAATCAACCAACGGCTTCCAGAATCCGCCTAATAGTATAATCGGCTTATCCGTTTTGAGAAAGCCCTTGTTTTTTAATTCCCAGACCTTCGCCAATTCCAGCAGCGTTCCTGTTCCGCCGGGCAGCACCACATAACCCAGCCCCAATTTTATCAACGTATCCAGCCGTTCGTCGAGCGAGGCGGTAACAATTTCACGAGTAACGTATTTATTAGCCTTGCTGTTCTTAAAAGCCGAGCACGTAACGCCGATTACTTCACCGCCAGCCTCGGCCGCTCCTTTGGCCGCAGCTAACATCGTTCCGCCGTATCCACCATTGACGATAGTAAAGCCCGCCTCGGCCAATAGCTTACCTGTCTCATACGCAAGTTGAAAATTTGCATCGCCTTGTTTAGCTCTACCTGTTCCAAAGATAGTTATAGTCTTTTTATTCATTGGCCTTTTTGCGCGTGTAATTTAGAAGTCCGGCCGAGAGCAAGATCTCCCTGTCGCGCTCGGAAAGTTCCAGCTTGCCGACAAATTCGAATGAGCCGGTCACATCTACAATCTCAACTTTATCACTGCTCTTGATTGCTTCAAGCAGGTTGTCTATCACAAGCTCATCGTCGCACTCGATTTTGTCATAGTCAGCGGGCTCGGCAAATTCGATTGGCACAATGCAGAAGTTTATCAGGTTCGCCTTGTGGATTCGCTCGATACTTTTCGCGACCACCGCCCGCACACCCAGATACATCGGACAGAGTGCGGCGTGCTCTCTCGATGAACCCTGACCGTAGCTTTCGCCCACCACGATGACACCGGCTATATCTTTTTCCTTTAACTCAAGCGCCCGCTCGGCAAACGTCGGCTTACTCTGTTCGTTGAAACAATTAAAAACCACCTTTGCATATTCGGGCACATTTGAGCGCAGTTTTAGAAAGGCCCCCGCCGGCATGATATGGTCGGTGGTTATCTTATCGCCGCACTTAATCAAAACCTTACCCGTCAGTTTCTTCGGCAACGGCGCAGGCGGCTGGGACACCACAATCGTAGGCCCACGTAAAACCTCTACTTTCGCAGCATCCTTTTCACTCAAAGGCTGCTCTATCATACTATCATCGACGGCAAATTCGTCCGGCACGTCGATTCTCGGGTATTGAAATCCGAACAATTCCGGCAAATCACGCGGGTCGATAATCCTACCCGTCTGAGCCGAAGCAACCGCCGTCTCCGGACTGACCAGATAGACCTTGTCACCTTTTGTCCCGCTTCGTCCTGCAAAGTTCCTGTTGAACGTCCGCAGACTCACCACACCATCCGCCGGCGCAAAGCCCTGCCCAATACAAGGCCCGCAGCCCGATTCTAAAATCCTGGCGCCCGCTGAAATCATATCCGCCAACGCCCCATTTTCTGCCAGCATATTCAAAACTTCTCTGCTGCCCGGAGCGATTGCAAATTCGACCATATTGTTTATACGCCGTCCTTTTAATACCTCCGCCACCATCATCAAATCGGCAAAGCTCGAATTCGTGCAGCTACCTATCACTACCTGACCGATTTTGACGCCGGCGATTTCGCGGACCGGTTTGACGTTATCCGGCGAAGACGGACAGGCCGCCATCGGCTCAAGCTCAGTGAGGTTTATCTCGATAATGCGGTCATATTCGGCATCCGTATCAGCCATCAATGGCTGATAGTCCTGCTCTCGTTTCTGGGCGGCCAGAAATTTTCTCGTTTGCTCATCGCTGGCAAAGATACTTGTTGTTACGCCCAATTCCGCCCCCATATTAGTTATTGTCGCCCGCTGCGGCACAGAGAGCCGTTCTGCGCCTTGGCCGAGATATTCGACCACCCAGCCGACATTGCCTTTTGTTGTTAGGATGCTCAGCAGCTTCAGAATGACGTCCTTTGCAGCCACCCAGTCGTTCAATTCGCCGGTGAGTTTTACCCCCAGGACCTTTGGGCATTTCAGGTAAAACGGCCCGCCGGCCATCGCCACCGCCACGTCCAGCCCGCCGGCCCCGATAGCTAACATGCCGATTCCGCCGCCCGTCGGCGTATGCGAGTCGCTGCCCAACAGCGTCGCTCCGGGTTTGCCGAACCGCTCTAAATGGACCTGATGGCAGATGCCGTTGCCTGCCCGTGAATGATAAACTCCGCACTTTGCAGCTATCGTTTGCAGATACAAATGGTCATTATGGTTCTCCGGGCCGAAGCCTGCCATATTATGGTCAACGTAGCTGACCGCCAACTCGGTTTTAACTTTACCAGCTCCCATGGATTCGTACAGCAAAAACGCCGTCGTCCCCGTGGCGTCCTGCGTGAGCGTCTGGTCAATACGAATCCCAATCTGCTCGCCGGCGGCAAGACTGCCCTCGACAAGGTGGTTGCCAAGTATCTTGTAAGTAAGCGTTTGTCCCAATTTTGCACTCCTTGAAAACCAAAAAACAAAGTCTAACATAAACGCCGAATAAAGACAAATTCTATGTTCGCTCAAACGGTTGAACAATCTTTACTCGCAAAAATAATAAGACGGCCTTGTGTTCATTCACACAAGGCCGTCCAAAGAGAACAAACGCAGGAACTGTCTTTACGCGCCCCGGCTACCTAACGATGAGGTGCTGTCAACACAATGCCTCACCAATCGCGCACAACCACGCCGTCTTCGCCTACTAAATACTGCTCGCCATCTTTAACCTTAAGATTGTACACCTTGCCGACATAAGGCATTGCTCTTTTTACAACGCTCTTGATAGCAACTGTGCCGTTTAATGATTTCAACTTCATACCACTTTGCAGATTTTGGGCAGCGACCCATCGTCCGGAATCAAGCATAAAGCAGTGTGCTGCCACAACGCTGATGCGGTTGCCGTTTTCGAGCGTTATATCGCGGCATTCGAAGGTTCCCTGATGCTCCTGGACTTTCTCAATTTGCCTTAAGCACGCCAATGCCACAGTACAACCAAACTTGCCGACCGTCTGCCCCGGGACAACTTCTGAAATCTGCACGAGTTTCCCATCTATCCACACGGGTGTATCGGCAAGAAAACATGTTCTTCCTTTTATTGGGGGCTCGCTGCCTTCGCCATCGTGTACCAGCAATGAATCCAATCTATCCTGTGGCTCACTGGCTCCAGGAATAGGATAGCCGCCCCGTCGTATATCTCCGCCGTCCCACCAGGTGTAGATATTATCGTCATTGACGGCACAGAACGGTTGCTTCATGAAGCTTACGTGGCTGTCCATAAACAATACGTTTTGCCCATCTTCCTGGTGAGCAATAGCGTTTCCAATGTTGATTGCTTCTTTGCCACCGGTGGGATTGTATGAGCTCAACAAGGCGGCATCCTTGCCTTCCGCAGCGGGAGAGGTAATCCACGGATTGCGGTCGGCTGCAATCGCCATACCGGGCTCGCTCGACGTGGTCAGGGCGTACAGGCCATAAGGCATATGGTATGAGTAGCTGCAATGATTCACCGCCTCGGGGCCGAAGTCCCAGAGGTCAATAAGCTCTCTGTCGCCCGCGTTGTATTCGGCGGGCTTAAACTCCGTGGTCCCGGAATCACTCTTGCAAACGAACGACTTGGGCGTTACCTCGGCATACTTGACCAGAAGATAAAAGCTGGACGTAATTGTGGCCATGCCGCCGCCGCCGTCAGCACTTAAGCCATAAGCGGCGAATCGGTTATCGGCCAGCCACTGAGGTATTGTGCCGGTCCATGTGCTGTTTCTGCCGCCGGCACGCGGCAGCTCGTCGTCGTAATCGTTTGCATAAATCAGCATCGCCTTTCCGATGCCGGACAGGTTCGTCCCGCAGACCATTCGGAAGGCAACCTGCCTTACCCTGGCCAGGGCGGGCATTAAAATGCCCATCAACAGAGCTATGATCGCAATTACGACCAGAAGCTCAACTAATGTAAAACCTTTGCGTTCCATTTTCTTTCTCCTTCAATTTTTCGGAGATTCGCACAACCGACCGTTTTTGGGCACATTTCAATAATCTCTGTAATAACAATAAGTACAACCTACTGCCGGGCTCGCATTATGACAGTCCTTGCCAAGGAGCGACGTATAGCATTAAACGCCGTTTTTTTGCGAATCTCCATTGTTCTTTTTTTTCGCCCAAAAACGGTCGGTTCAAAACAATCTCAAAAAAACCGGTTTTTCGCCGAGAAGCTCTGCGCAGTCGCACCTTCCGACATTCAAGAATGTCCCCGGCTCACTCGCGTAAGCCATTTTTCTCCGGAGGGCAGGTTCAGAATATGAATTTAAGAAAGCGAATATGATAGCGACTTAAATTATAATGAGTCTTTCAAGCCTGCCTTTGGGTCAAATTTTTCATGTCGGCGCAAATCCCGCGCGCAAAATTCTTCTCCACGCAAAAACGTACATTAAACTTCAAAAGAACATTTCCGGCAGGCAGGTTTGTGATATGAAATTAAGAAGGCAAATATGATAACGACTTAAATAATAAAACGTCTTTCAAACCCGTCTGTCTCTATATGTTTATACGACAAAACAGTTTCTTTGTTGTTTAAATTTCGTCAATTTCCCCTATTTTCTTGAAATTTTACACAATTCTCTCAGCACCTTTAATATCAGCGCGTAATCGCAGATGCGCAGCAGCATTTTGTCCCTGACACCGGTTATATACGTCCGGGCGGTCTTCTGTTTTTTCCGGTCATTTTCTTGGCTGAATCGCCTATGTCTTCACGCATTCGCTCGGCAAGGCCCAAAAGCCGCTCGACCACATCGGGGTACTGGGCAGAGACATCGTGCTGCTCGCCTATGTCCTTTTCCAGGTCGAACAACGCCAGGCTGATTTTTGCCTGTTCATATTCGACCGGTTGGCCGCCCGTGCCGCCCTTGCGTCCGCCAAGTGAGCGGTAACTATGGGGCAGGTGAAGCTTCCACTTTCCACTGCGGACCGCTTCGAGGGCAAAGCTGCGATAGTAGAAGAACGCTTCGTGCGGACTCTTTGCACCGGGCCGGCCCGACATTAACGGCCAGATGTCCTTACCGTCGATGGTATGAGCAGGCAATTGTGCGCCGATGAGTTTCGCAATTGTAGGTAAAATGTCCATCGTCGAAGCCGGTTCCTTACAGACGGTACCGGCGGGTATTTGTCCCGGCCAGCGCATAATGGTCGACTCCCGCTGGCCGCCGTCGAACGTTGTGCCCTTGCCCTCGCGCAGAGGTCTGGCCGAACCGGCGTGGTCGCCGTAGCTCAACCACGGGCCGTTGTCAGAGCTGAATATCACCAACGTCTTTTTGTCGATGCCTAATCGCTTCAGTGTCGAGAGTATCTGCCCGACCGACCAGTCGATTTCCATCATGACGTCACCGTAGAGGCCCTGCTCGGATTTGCCCTTGAATTTGTCGGAGACAAACAACGGGACGTGCGCCATCGAATGAGGCAGATATAGAAAGAACGGCTGGTCCTTATTCTTCTCAATGAACTTTACGGCGTGCTCGGTGTACCATGTGGTAAGCTGCGTCTGGTCGGGATTATATTCGATAACTCTTTCGCCCTCGATAAGCGGCAGGTCGGGAAAACTTTTATTGGTCGGGTGTTTCGGCCACATATCGTTTGAGTAAGGCAGGCCGAAATAGTCATCGAAACCGTGGCGCATCGGCAGGAATTTGGGATGATGACCCAGGTGCCACTTGCCATAGCAGGCGGTAGCATAACCGAGCGGCTTGAGGACCTCAGCGATAGTCTGCTCTTCATCGCTTATACCGATTTTCGCACTCGGGCCGATTACATTCGGCAGGCTCACCCGCTGCGGATAGCAGCCAGTCATCAGAGCCGCACGCGACGGCGTACACGACGGCGCGGCAGCGTAGAAATCCGTGAACTTCACACCCTCAGCCGCCATCCTATCGATATTCGGCGTCTTATATCCCTTGGCCCCGAAAACCCCGACATCGGCGTAGCCGACATCATCACAGAATACAATAACCACATTCGGCTTATCCACGGATGCCCCGCTTAAAGTCTGTTCAAAGGCACTGCCGCAGCCCGGCATCGCCAGCGCCGCCGCTGCCAGGCCTGCTGCCTTTAAGAAATCACGTCTGTTCAGAATTTTGTCCATTGAAACAACCTCCTATTTCTTTTCATCGGGTTTTTTTACAGGCCAGGGTTGAACGCCGCATCTGGCCGCCCAGCTTTCATACATTGCCTTTAGCTGTGCAACTTTCTCCGGATATTTTTGTGCAAGATTATTCAACTCGGTGCGGTCGGCTTCGAGGTCATACAGCTCCCATTGGCCGGGATGTTTGGAGACCAGTTTCCACTTGCCCTGGCGCACGGCTCGGTTGCCCTCGTGCTCCCAGTAAATCGCTTCGCGCTGAATGGGCTTATTTTCAAAGGCCGGAGCCAAGCTCCTGCCCTCCATCGGTATTATCCTGTTGCCCTTGTATTCAGACGGATATTTCGCGCCGCCAACATCAACACAGGTGGCCATAATATCGATAAGATGTCCGGGCTGATGGTGCAGCTCGCTGTGCGTCTTTATCCGCGACGGCCAGTGAGCTATCAGGGGCGTGGAGATACCGCCTTCGTGCACCCAATGCTTATACAGACGGAACGGCGTGTTCGATGCGTTAGCCCAGGGCCTTCCGTAAGCAATGTAGGTGTCGGCAGGGCCGGGCATCACGCCATAGCCGATACGCACCGGCCGGCCGTCACGAGTAACCTTTGGCTGCATATCGTACTGAAGTTCGTTTTTGTCCATCGGCCTTAGGGGAATATCTTCTGATGGGTCGGGCTTGACCGGGCCACGGCTTCCGTATTCTTCGGCGCAGCCGCCGTTGTCGGCCAAAAAGAAAATCAACGTATTCTCGAAGTTGCCCGTCCTTTTCAATTCCGCAACGATACATCCGACACCCTGATCCAGGGAATCGACCATTGCCGCATATACCTCCATACGGCGCTGGAACCACTGCTTGTCCTCTGCCTGCTCCCATGGCGGAACCTCCGAATCACGCGGAGTAATCTTCCATTTGCTCTTGACAATCCCCATTTCAATCATTCGCTCGTGTCTTTCAGCTCTCAGTGCATCCCAGCCCCGCGCATAGCGGCCTTTGTACTTGGCGATGTCCTGCGGCAGGGCGTGCATCGGCCAGTGCGGAGCAGTAAATGCAACATACATAAAGAACGGACTATCCGAGTTGTGCTCACGAATAAATCCGACGGCATTGTCGCTGATGGCATTCGTATAATAAAAGTCGTCACTGTCGGGCGGTATTTGAGTATTATCACGGGTCAGCGAGCATGGGTCAAAGTAACTGCCGGCCCCGTGAATAGTTCCGAAGAAGCGGTCGAATCCGCGCTGGCACGGCCAGTTGTGTTTCGGGCCGTCCGGTCCCCGGTATCTGGTTACGTGCCACTTGCCCGACATGTACGTACTGTATCCCGCCTGCTTGAGCACCTCGGCGATAGTAACACAACTGTTGTTGAGGTCACCGCGATAACTATCATAACCTTTGTCCTGCATCATATGCCCAACGCCCGCCTGGTGCTGGTAAAGCCCAGTCATCAGCGAGGCCCTGGTCGGACAGCAGCGAGCGGTATTGTAAAATTGCGTGAAACGCACTCCGCCAGCGGCGAGCTTGTCCAGATTAGGCGTGTGAATCTCACCACCGTAACAGCCGATATCCGAATATCCCATATCGTCGGCCATAATCAGGATGATATTCGGCCGTTTGGCCCTATCATCAAGCAATCTGGAAGCACTACTGCACCCCGGCATCGCCAGAGCCGCCGCTCCAAAGCCCACCACCTTCAAAAAATCACGGCGCGTGTAACTATGTTGACCCATGTTTATTTGCTCCTAATCAGAAATATTTTTAATCCGCACACGATGCGGGGCGGGAATGACAAATACTGCTACCGCAACAGAAATCATTTATTCAGTCTGATTTAGATTTTGATGGACCGTACTTTAGTCCAAGCTCGCTCAGCAAAAAAGCATGGTAATGGACACTTTCCTCAATCTGCTCACTCAGCGGAGTAGCCAAGCCATGACCGGTTTCCGAGCTGGTTCGCAGCAGAATCGGCCAGCCCGATGAGGTCGCCTCCTGCAGCCGGGCAGTCATCTTGCGAGAGTGCATCGGATCAACGCGAGGGTCATTGGCACCGGTAATAAACAATACGGACGGAATGTCTGCTGATTCTTTGACGTTATGGTAAGGCGAATATGCGTAAAGTGCACGAAATTGTTCGGGATTCTTAACAGTGCCAAATTCCGGGATGTTAAACTCCCCGTTGGGCGCGAGCTCCACCCGCAGCATGTCATATATTCCGACAAAGGAAACCACAGCTCTACAAAGTTCAGGGTGTTGGGTGATCATAGCACCCATCAGTAATCCACCATTACTGCCACCAATGATTGCCAGTTTTTCAGATGTTGTATAGTCGGCATCAATCATATGTTGCATCACAGCGGCAAAATCATCAAAAACGTTCTGCTTGCTGGTAAGCATACCTTCCCTGTGCCATTGCTCGCCAAATTCACCACCGCCGCGAAGGTTCGCTTGTGCATAAACACCTCCCTGGTCAATCCACACACGGCGCAGAGAACTGAACCGGGGCTTGATACTGCTCCCGTACCCGCCATAGCCCGTAAGTAAAACCGGATTTGAGCCATCCAGCTTTACTCCCTTGCGGCGAATGATATTGACGGGCACTCTGGTTCCATCTTTAGAAGTGGCATATTCGCGTACGACCTCACAATCGGAAAAATCGACAGGCGGCTGGCTAACAAGTGCCGTCTTGCTGGTTATTCCTTTGTCAGGGCTAAACAGATACCACGCTGAGGGAACAAGGTACGAAGAGTTCTGATAGAGAATATTATCGTTCTCCTGGGCTACAATTTGCCCTACATTGGAGACCGGAAGGATTTTCGGCCCTGCCTGCTGCTGTCCCTGATAGTCGAAGACGCGTATCTCAGAAGGTCCACCAAGCTGGTAGGTAACGTATAGTCGGGTTGCGGCGGCCACTATCGGGGGATGGCCGTAGAAATCGGAAACGATAGTATCTTTACCTTCAGGAACAATTACTTCGGCTCTCTCCAAGGAAAAATCAACTAAGGAGACCTTCGTTATTTTGCCCCGAGGTGCATCGGCCCGAGATATCAAAAACAGTGTGTCATTAGCGCCGAACGTCGCCTGGACGACTTGGTCATCATAATCAGTTATTTGCTTCCATTGTCCAGCCTGCGTACTAATATAGTGGGCGAAACGTCCACTGTCACCATATTGAACGGTTGCCAGCACGTTCCCGGAACCGGCATCCGTTTCGAGAATAATTTCCGCTATCCGGGGGAAGCCCCTGCCAATCTCGTAGTTATCTTTATCAGGCGAAGCTCCCACGCTATGGAACCAGACTTGCTGGTAGAAATCCATATCTTCGGGCGGACGCTCACCATCGCGAGGATATCGCGTGTAGTAGAAACCCGACCCATCCGCCGTCCACGCGAGGTCACCTCCGGCAGTGCCACCGTTGACACGGGGAATGACCTCTCCAATTTCCCTGCCGCTCTGTGCTTCATAAATGTGTACATCTCCACTCTCGGAGCCGCCGACCGAAAGCGAAACGGCGACAAGACTACCATCCGGGGAAGGCACATACCAGTCGATGGACGTTGTGCCGCCCGGGTCGATTTTCGTAGGGTCAACGATGACCCGCTCGGACTCCTGCTCTTCCGCCGACGGCATAACTACCAGAAACGGCTGCTCCAGCGGTGGCTGACGCTTCATAGCAAAGACTTTTCCTTTGCGCCAGCAAACCGAGTAATAGCTGACAGTCTCCGCGGTTAGTATCTCCGTGACCCGTTCACGAAGCTCTTCGACATAGGGTAGATTGTCTAATACACTTCGGGCGTAATCATTCTGCTTATTGCTCCAGGCTTGCACACGGTCATCATCCCAATCTTCCAGCCACTGATATGGGTCAACAACCTCGAGGCCATGATAAACGTTTGTAACGGGTATCTGAGCAGTTTGAGGCGGTCCAAGTGTTGCGCAGCCACCCAGAACGATAAGCAGAATAGATATGAGTTTCGCATACCGCATCACTAAATCCCTTCACTTGAGTGAGATGATTTACACATCTTTATAAATCCAATTCTACAAGGTTGTGTTTCTCAGGACAATATTTAGTTATTTATCAGCACTTCCTGTCCGTGCCTTTCCACCCTCAGGGGAACTTGAAGTTAGTCTTTCTTTTCAGCCGTTCGAGCTCCTTTTTCATGTGCTCCACAACATCGGCACGCCCGGCATTGCCAATCAGATTGTTGAGTTCTTCGGGGTCGTTCTTAATATCATACAATTCATCAGTCAGTTTGTCGGATAGAGGATAAGTAACGTACTTCCACCGTTTTGTGCGTACAGCCAGCACGGTAGGTCTTTTGTATTTGCGGTCCACCTCCTGGAAGTATTCGTAGAGAAAACTCTTTCGGCCCGGCCGGCCTTTAAGAACGCCCAGCCAGCTTTGCCCCTGCATTATACAAGGAACGCTTAGCCCCGCCAGCTCAAGAATTGTCGGTGCCAAGTCCATATTCAAAACCATTTCGTCACACCTGGTCCGGGCCTTGGCAAGGGGTGGATATCTCATAAGCAGTGGAATGCGTATGGATGGTTCGTAAGCAGCACGCTTGTCCCACATGCCGCCGTGCTCGCCGTGGAAATAGCCGTTATCACCTGCAAAGATAATTGCAGTATTATCCAGCATATTCTCCGCTTCGAGTGTTTCAAGAACACGGCCGATACTTTCGTCCACAGCAGCGAGAGAGCGCATATAATTACGAATCTGGCTTTTCCAATCCTCATCCATTTTTCTGCCCCATTCCGGCTTGGTTGTAAGATTGTCGTCGGGGTTATGCTGTGATTTGATTTCAATATTCGAATAAAGATTCTCGTGGCGCTCGGCAGGCTTGAAGGGGCCATGCACGGCCTTGTGACTGAGGTATAACATAAAGGGCCCGTCGTGTTTGCTCTTGAGGAAACGGACCACGTAATTGGTCAGCTCATCGGTGATGTAAACTTCGGACTGGACGATCTCTCCATCCACATTCAGATTATTTTTGTCATATCTGCCCTGCCCGCTAAAGCTGACCCAGTGGTCGAATCCGGGCCGGGGTGAATTCGTCCTGGCCATATGCCATTTGCCGATGAACGCCGTTCGGTAACCTGCCTTGCGCAGAAGCTGAGGGAACGTTGGAATGGACGGATTCGGGTCTCTGCCGTTGTTCATAAAGACTTCGTGAGCATGTGCATAGCAGCCGGTCAGAAAACTGGCCCTCGAAGGACTGCACAGGGAAGTTGTCACGAATGCATTACTAAATAGGACGCCTTCTTCAGCAAGCCTATCCATGTTCGGCGTTTTCAGCCAGGGATGCCCGGCACAGCTCATAGCATCGTAGCGCTGGTCGTCCGTTAAGATAAAAACTATATTGGGCCTGCGATCAGTTCGTTCACCACCGACCACACAACCCGGCACCGCTAACGATGCCGCCCCAAGACCGACAGCTTCCAAAAAATCACGGCGATTATAGTTGAGCAAAGGTGCACTCATGTTAATTTTACTCTTGTTAAGCAGAATCTGCTCGTTGTTATAATCCGGACTATACCCTAAAATAGTTTTTTACATCATAGAATCCAGAACGGCTTGAAGTCGCTTCCTCGCCGCGGCAGCTTCCGGATCGCCCGGATTCGGATTCTCCTCAAGCGTATCAGCCGCCACATCATAAAGGTTGCCGACCCGATTATAATCGCCTTGGCCGTAGAGTTTCCACCGCTTCTCGCGTGCGAAACGATACAGCGTCGTACCCGGGTCTCTTCGATACCAGCAGAATATCCAATCCCTCGGATTGCCCCTTCTGCCGAGAAGCTGAGGCAGGAAGCTCCGCCCGTCAATGGTTACATTCTCAGGAAGCGAACCGCCGCCCACCTCCGCCAGAGTCGGAAGCACATCACTGAAATCCACCAGGTCAGTGCACACTTTGCCCACCGGCGTCGTGCCTTTCCAGTTCGCAATAAGCGCAACGTGCGTGCCCGCATCGGTCGTAAGGCCCTTGCCTCCGTCAATAAAGCTGCCGTCCTTCATTTCCGATGTAATTCCTCTGGGCGTACCGTTATCACCGGTAAACAAGAGAAGCGTATTTTCCCGCAGGCCCAGCTCATCCAGTTTCCTGACGATACGCCCTATGATTTTGTCCATATAGGCAACCATATCCCCGTAGTATTTTTTGTTACTCAGCTTCCGTCCCCATCCCTGGCTGTCCGGCGTGGGCTCGAACGGCCCATGGGTCAGTGCCATCGGAAAGTAAATGAAAAACGGCCTGGACTCCTTCGATTCGTGGCGGTCTATAAGCTCCAGAATATGATTACAAAAAACATCCGGCCCGTATTTGCCCTCAAGATTCTCAAGCAGCCGACCGTTTTGTATAATCTTTGGATCTCGATAGCGGGAGCCTTTGGGAGAATAAGCGTCCTCCATGTGCCAAAGGCAATACTCATCGAAGCCGGCAGCGTATGGACCAGCGATACCACGGCCCATTAGCTGCCACTTGCCCACTATATAAGTATCATAGCCGGCACTCTTCATTACGTGCGCAGAGGTCTTCTCCTTGAAGTCGAACACGCCAAACTTAACGTAGTTCCGGGCATTTGACCTGCCTGTCATAATCTTCACACGCGAGGGCGTGCAGAGCGGCTGCGAATAGCAGTGCTCGAACCGCATGCCCGTCCTCGCCAGCTCATCAAGGACAGGAGTCTTATAGGATTTGCTGCCGTAACAACCAAGGCACTCATAGCCGATATCGTCGGCCATTATCAGGATGATATTTGGCTGCTTGTTCCTTCCGGCAGACAAACTTGAAACGCTACTGCACCCCGGCATCACAAGCGCTGCCGCTCCACAGCCCACCGTCTTGATAAAATCTCGTCTGTTCATAAGCGGTTCTCTCCTTTCGGTCATTTCTTTTCTATACGTTTTGCAAGCTGGTCTTCGCCCGGCGTCAATCCTGCAAGGTGCAGGGCAACCTCTTTGCGGATTTCAGTTATTACCTCCGGATGGTCTTCGGATATATCATATTTTTCGGAAGGGTCGTGCTCGAGATTATAAAGCAATGGGGGCTCGTGGTGCGTCTCTTTGTCTGCACCCTTACCGTAGGCCGGCCTTGTTATAAAATGCGCCTTATATGGCCCTTTGCGAGCAGCGTATAATTTTGCACCCCGATAATAAAACATAATTTTTCGGGGACTTGGTCCGGTCCCGAACAAGGCAGGCGACAGGTCCAACCCGTCAACAACGCGGTCGGTAGGGACTTTCGCACCGGCTAACGTCAGAATCGTCGTATATATATCCATAGCCGAGCCGATATCATTCACGACGGCTGGTCTGATTTTGCCCGGCCACCACATAATACAAGGCTCCCGCATACCACCTTCAAAGGTACAGCCTTTGCCTTCTCTAAGCAGGCCCGCCGAGCCGCCGTGCTCATTGAACGTAAGCCACGGGCCGTTGTCAGAGGTAAAGACAACAAATGTATTCTCCGCCAAGCCTTCGTGGCGCAGCGTCCTGAGTATCTGCCCGACGCCCCAGTCGATCTCTTCAATCACATCGCCATATAAACCGCGCAGGCTTTTGTCCTTGAACTTCTTAGAGACAAACAACGGGACATGAGGCAGGTTGTGCGCCAGGTAAAGAAAGAAGGGCCTGTTTTTGCTCTTTTGTATAAACTTGATTGCCTCTTCGGTGTAGCGCTTCGTAATCGTGTTTTGGTCGGCGGGGCGCTCTACAATCTCTTCATCGCGCATAAGCGGGACATTAAAGTACTCAATCTTCGGCTCAAGGAACGCCTGCCGTCCTTCGCCGCCGATGCGGTCCATATCGTTGCTGTAGGGGATGCCGAAATAGGAATCGAAGCCGTTATTTGTCGGCAGATATTGCGGCAGGTGTCCGAGGTGCCATTTTCCGACACAGGCGGTCGCATAATCTTCGGCCTTGAGGGCCTCGGCGATTGTAACTTCATTTTTCGGCAGGCCGTTAGCCGAATCGGGAAACAGCACACGCCGTTCGTCACTGCACATCCCGCTGCGAATCGGCAGTCTTCCGGTCAGCAGTGCCGCCCGGCTCGGCGTGCAGACCGAGGCCCCGACGTAGAAGTTCGTCCATTTCTGGCCTTCCGCGGCCATCCGGTCCAGATTGGGCGTGCGAATTGTCGGATGGCCGTAGCAGGTTAAATCGCCGTAGCCCATATCATCGCAAAATATGATGATAAAGTTTGGTTTATTCTCAGTACCTCTTCCGGCATTCAACCGGCCGGAACTCGCGCAGCCGGGCAGTGCCAGCGAAACGGCACCCGCACTTAGAAATTTGATGAATTGACGTCGGTCCAATTGATGTCTCATAGGAGGATTCCTTAACTGGTTTATTGCATACTCCAACTGTCACTTTATGCTATAATAACCGGCCAGAAACAATCTTGCAAGGGTTCAGATAACCTCAATTTGAACGGAGGATAGCCGTCCGTCAGGCTTGAGCGTTGTTTGTAAGGAGTTCTTATTATGAGCCAGGCCAAAGTCGTTGCGCTTAAGGCAACCCAGCTTATTGACGAAATGGCCGTCGGGCCAAAAGCCGCCAGTCTCGTCCGTCTTAGCCGAATCGGTCTTGCTGTCCCCGATGCCTTCTGCATCACCGGGACAGCTTTCCGGGAGCATTTAGAGCAGAACAACCTCACCGTCCGTATAAAATCGGCTGTGGATGAACTTGCAAAAACCAAGCCGGCAGCCAGGGAATCTGTCCTTTCATCTCTCAGGCAGGACGTTACCGAGGCGCCTCTATCAGAGGAGGTTCAACGCCAGACAGAAAATCATTATCGAAAGCTCGGCGCAGAGCGCGTTGCTGTCCGCTCATCAGGTACTGCCGAAGACCTGACGGCCCATTCCTTCGCCGGTCAATATGACACCTACCTGGGCATAGCCAATCTTGAAGATTGTATAGAAGCTGTCAAGAAATGCTGGGTCTCTCTGTGGACGCTGCGCGCCTATGAGTATCGGGAAAAAAACGGCTTTGACCATCTTAAGATAAATATGGCTGTAATAGTTCAGTCGTTCATCGCCCCAGATGCCTCCGGCGTTATCTTCACGGCAGACCCGCTCAGCGGCGAACGTTGCAGCATAGTAATCGAGGCCTGCTTCGGTCTGGGAGAAGCCCTGGTTTCTGGAAAAGTAACTCCCGACAGATTCATCGTCGGTAAAAAAAATCTCAAAATACATTCTCGCACAATATCAGAGAAAAAAATTGAGTGTGTACTTAACAGCAACGGTCTTGTTAAAGAGCAACCTGTTCCAAGCGAAAGGTCTTCTGTTTGCTGTTTAGACAGGAAACAAGTAAAAAGACTGGCCAAACTTGCAATAAAAGTTGAGACCGAATTCGGCTGTCCCCAGGACATCGAGTGGGCGATATGTAAAAAGAAAATCT
>CAYUFX010000041.1:0-36467 GCA_964444135.1 uncultured Pirellulales bacterium
TTTGAGTCCTTATTTTACAAGGACTTACAAATGCAACTTACAAACATGCGCTAGATGCACAGAATATCTTTCTGATATTGAAAGCCAGAGCTTCGTAGGCGTCATCCTCGTCCCATTCATCCCAGCTACAAGGTGGGCGTGTAACAAGATTTGTAGATTTGTTTCGATTTAGTGCGAGGGTTTCTGCTGACTGCTCTGCAAGCTTTATAATTATGTCTCTTGCCGGAAGATAACCATCTACTATGTAGGAATTGAGGTCTGTAACTGCAATGAAATGAACCTCTCCCATTCTTCGGTCACCTGATGTATTATTAGGCGGAATTTATTAATCCTTTACGATAACCTGAACTTTTCACTCATTATTCAGCACGGGATGTTCGCTGGCTTCGACACGGTCGGACTGCCGAAGGTGATCGGCGCTGGGGGGACAATAGCGGGTCTCCTTGGCGAAGGGAGAATACGTTGCGTCTGCGGGCGCCTAGGCGATGAAGCTGTCCTGGAAATCCTGAGGACGGCCGACATTATTATCACGACAGTGGACGAGCCGGGGGTGAGAGTTGCCGGTGCGGTAATCGCGTCGCGGTATCATCTCGCACAAATCGATGCCAGAGGTGGTACCATCGAGACTGAGAGACGAGGGGTCGTCGAGGGTGACGATGTGGAGGTTTTCATACCGGGTTCTCAATTTGGCTGCATTATGTGCCACGAGAAGGATTACGACTGGGAGGAGGCCGTCAGCTTGGCGGGACTAAGCGGCGAGGCGGACCGCGAACGGCGGCGTGGCCTGGATTGGCGGAATCGAGGAAGAGTGGGGGCGAACGTCGACGTCCTGTATCCGGTCCTGGGCGAGGCCCGCCAGGCGTTATGGAACATCATTAGGGGCCGGTTGACGGAGTCGATGTGGTTGCACTACGAGAAGGACGAAAATTGCCGCCCCAGATGGACGGATATTTCTGACGAAGGCCTGGGAGGGTGCAGAACATGCGTCGGGCAGGCCGGACTCGGGGACGTCCTTGATTAGGGAGGTCTGACTTGGCAAAGAATACGTTGCAAAAAATGATAATGAAGGCTGCTGAAGCGAGCGGAAAGAGAGGGGCTTCTCCTTCTGGCCTGGTAAAGACAGATGTGATTCTTGATGAGAGGGATGCTAACGCATGGCTGGACGGGCCAAAACGAAAGAAACACCGCCGGACTCGGATAAGTCCGGGCTGGAACATCGATTCTGGCCTGTTTGATTTGATAGTCACGTTTCTGATGGTTCTGTTGTTATGCGATTATACTCTAATCTGGTTTTTTTGCCTTATCGGGCTGATGAAACTTGCGACAAGAAATCACTACCTGGTGCTGCTTGTGGTGCTGTTCTTTTCTACCTGGTGGCTGGGAGTGATTTATCTGGATTATCTAAGTTCTTCGTCCCGATCGGGAAGGCGTTAAATGTGGAAGTATGCCTGGATTGCGAGTGTATGCGTATCTTGAGTAGTAAGTATGTGGAGTTATAGAGATGAGATGGCCGTTTGATTGGTTCGCGGCACCTATGCTGATAGTGCATTATGTTTCCCGGCGAGTATAGCGCCGCTGGCAGGAGGACTTGTACGCCTCTACGAATAACATTTTGGATTAAAGGAGATGATAATGAAGAAAAACACTGTGGTAGAGCTGGTTGAGAGTGCCCGTGGAGCTAAGTTGAGCCGAGCCGGTGGAGGTTACGAACTGGCACAATCGCTCAATCGCGCGGAGCAGGAGAGAGTAATCAGACACATTGCGTACGGCTTGGTTGCAATGAGCTTGGCGCTTGGTTATCTGACGATTTTCTTCGACGGGTCGTGGGTGATCGGCTCCCCTCTTTTCAGGGTCGCAAAGTCCAGCAGCGAAGTCCCTGGGGACAGGGGTAAAACGACTGCACGTACTCACACCCGTGCGGGAGAAATGAAACTTGTACGACGAAAGAAAATCTGGCCTCGCGAATACATTGGATATGCGCTTAGCAGAAGGGCCGGGAGAACCAGCTTCTATAGAATGGAACATGTGACAGCCAGGGATTGAAGGTGTCGGCGGATGGAACAAGGGCGTTGACCTTAAGGAGTATGGTACATGAAAAGGCAGAGACGGTTACTGCCTGTCATTAGGAACTGTCTAATCATAAACCGCATAAAAAGGAAGTGAAAAATTAATGAAGAAATCGAAGGACAAAACCGGAACGGCCAGGCAGATAACGAGGAAGCCGAAGCACGTGCGCCCCGCGACTTCTGCCCCGTATGCGAAGGAACCGGAAAGGTCGAAGCCGGACAGGGGCCCTTGAAAAGGCTGGTCACGTGCAAGGTATGCAGGGGCAAGGGACGCATCGGCGTATCAGTCCGAAGAATGCTCTCGCGGTCCCCAAGGCTTAGCATGCGCGCCGTACCCAGGGGAGGAGGCAGGCGGCCTCATCCGCCCCAGCGGTGGCCGGTCTGGAGCAAGGGCGGCGAGGAAGGTCTTTTTCCGGGCCGTGAGGAGTCGGAACGCAGAAGCTTTGCTGGAGCCCGGCAGTTTGCGGATAAACCAGAGGACGAAAAGGACGGTGAAAAGGAGGAAGCCGAAAAAAAATTTATTTTCCCACAACTGCGTAACCTGGGTTAACTACAAAGACCTCAGGCAGGCGCTTTTCCAGGGCCCGGAACTCGACAACCTCGACTGGCAGGAGTATCTGGACAAGCTAATCGACGCGATACGCTTCCCGCTGTTCGCTGGCGACGGGATGAGCAACATGTCCAGGGGCGTTTGCATTGCGCTGAGGAAAAGGCAGGGGTCCTTCACAATCTACGATTTCCCCGAAGAGTTGCTGAGACGCAAATACAAACTCAACTCAAGGGAGGGAGGCTACTGGGAAGCGCTCAAAAATAGATTTGCCGCCGGGGTCGTCCCCGCCCTCGGACAGGTTTACGGCTCGGGTTCTCACGACATAAGGGCCTGATGAACTGCTCGATAGTGTGGCATCTGCAGGGCCTTTCGGACGACGTCCTGGCTTTCTGGGTCACCGTCCTTCTGCTGTGGGTGTACCTGGTCAGCGAGGTTACCTCTCAACCAATGCTCAGGAACCTGCTTGTCTTTGACGAGTTCACCAGGGTGTGCAGCGGCGACCGGATGCAGCGGGGCGAATTGACATAGAATTTCTTTTTCAGCTTCATACGCCGCGCGAGAAAAAGACAGCTCGCGGTGATGCTTGCAACGCAGACGCCGCACCTGTTGCCCAAAGCCATACTGAGCAACACGAACACCTGGATTGTGATGCGCCCGACTGACAGATACTACCTCAACTGCGTCAGCACCGCCCTTAACCTGGACCGGGACCAGGAGCAGTGCCTGATGGAGTTGCCGGACAGGGGCCCGCGTCGCGCCGTGGTCAGATGTCCCGGGTTCGCGGAGTCGTTCCTCGCGGAGATACCAGAGCTTTGAAATGAAGATGGCCAGCGAAAATGAAATAAAGAGGAGGAACGAGACATCCGTCGCCTGGCTCGCGCGGATTTACCGCCCGCCCGAACGGACGCCTCCGGACGGCAGGCCGTCAAACGGCGGTGGCGGCACGCCGGATGCGCAGAAACACGGCATTTCAAAGGCAAAGCTCGACTACCTTGCGCTGCGGGCCGGGGAGCCGTTCGGGTCTCTGACCGGAGTGGACAAACAGGCAGGCATTTCCAGGGGCAGGGGCAGCACGTTGAGGAAGGCTCTGGAAAGAGAAGAACTGATAAAAATGCACAGGATTAAAACCGGCAGGCGCGGTGGCCAGATTAAGGTCACCGAGATAACGGACAAGGGGTATGAGCTGCTCAAACAATTCAAAGTCCCTGTGCAAAAGCCCGCTGGCCGGGGGAGCTACGGGCACAAATGGTGGCAGTGGATAATTTGTGAATTTTTTGAGAGAAGAGGTGCCATAGCGCGGCCGGAGCAGGAAGTAGCGAGCAAGGCCATCGAGGTCGGGGTTACCCAGGGCGAGCGCAGCGTCGCCGTCGAGGTCGTGAATGAGGGCCTCGACAAGGATCTGTCAAACGTTGCCAAGGACCTGGAGGCCGGGTGGGACGAAGTATGGCTGTGCGCCGCCGAACAGAGGGTTCTGGACGGATTGCGGGACAGGGTCTCGGACACGTTCGGGGTCGGGCTGCTGGATTCAGAGAGGGTACGCTTTAAAAGGCTGCCGGAGTTCCTGCCTAAAAAGACAGAGGAACAGGGGCCGGTTGCGTGGGAACCGGAGGGGACGCGAAATGAATGACGGAGAGCGCGAAACACTCTCCAAAAAACATTCATAAAAATAAATAAAAAACGCATGGGACAGGGGTCGCGCGGAAACTGTTAATCGTTTCATCCTGATAATCGGTTAAATCCGGCATGAAATGGAAATGAATCGGGATTCGGGACACTAACGTTATATTGCACGGAGCTGAAATGATGGCTGATTTGAGGACATACAGCACGGCTGAAATAGCTGAGATGTTCGGACTGAATGAATCCTATCTGAGAAAGCTCCGCCAACTGGACAGGGGTCCAAAATATTCAAAGCTTGGCCGGATGGTCCGGTACAATAGAGAGGACGTTGAGTTGTGGCTCAAGAGAGCCATGGTGGTAGTCACTCCCAAGGGGGTGATCTGAAATCGGGACTAAAGCCATTCATCAACAGGCAATTTATTTACAGCGTTATGGAGGATGGGATCCTGAACTTTCGTGTAATAGTCCTCGGTGATTTGGGGTGATGAATGCTCCAGCAGCCTCTGCCTGACGCTGGTGGATTCTCCGGCCTCGGCAAGAAAGGAGCTGAACGTGACCCTGAGGTCCTGATAACGCAGGTCCGGCAATCCCGCCCGCGTTCTTATCTTTTTCCATTTCTTATGAGTATGAGTATCGGAAAAGAGGTTGACCTGTCCCGCTGGCAGGGAGCCTACGTATGCTGCCAGATAGTCGGTTATTTTTGGAGGCAACGGCCTAAAAAGCATACTCTTTCTGGTCTTTTTGCTCCCGGTGTCTATCGCGTCGATTTCGAAGTCAATGTCCGCAATCCTGAGAGATTCTATGTCGTTTTTACGGAGGCCCGTGGTCAGCGACAGGAGTACTCTTGTGTACCAGGTCGGGTGTGGCTTAGAGGCGAGAAGCAGGATGGTTAGCATCGTCTGGTAAATGCCTTCATCGGTTAGTCCACGAACCCTTTTCGATTGTTCGTATTCCTCCATTAGTGTTTCCCACGTCAATGAGACTACACTGGTGAATACGTCCGAGTTGATCTGCTGTTACTTTATCTGTGCGAAGTGGTCTGCAAGTGCCTTGTTCGGGAAGGCCTTGGACTTGCGTTTGCCTCCTTCATACCAACCGACCCACCATCCGGGTACTTTTTTCCTTTTGTATATCCAGGTCTTTCTCATCCGTGACTACCGTGAATAACGAGATTGAAAGCTATGGAGAACGGAATCATTATGGAGACATGAATGCAAGGAAAATTTTGAGAAAATCGCAAGTGCTTGTTTTGAAAGGATTTAAAAAGCCAACGGTCGGATTCGAACCGACAACCACTGGTTTACAAAACCAGAGCTCTACCGTTGAGCTACGTTGGCACCTGTACTCGCGTAACCGCACCTGTGCCTGTGTTACCCCTATTCTTGCTTTCGCAAGAAAGCACGGGCGTGCAGGCAGGTGCGAGCAAAGGTATCATTAAAATTTACACATAAATTTATTTCTTATCTTGTTTCACTTTACATCTGCCAGGCCAATATTGCAAGAAAATTAGAGGCAAATAGCAACAAAGGCCGTTTCTTTGAAAAAACGGCCTTAGAGCCTATCCCAATAACCCGCTCTATTGCGGCCGGCTGCAAAGTCCGATGCCTGCGTTGTCGGCCAAAAATGTTCTCAACGTGGAGAAAACCACGCCTCCGAGCATTTTTGGCCTGCCGCCTTGGCCTCGAACTTTTCGCTCGGCCTCATAACGACCCGGTTATTCGGATAAGCTCTTAATGCTTAATTAACTCGGCGCCGAGTGTCTTTCGTGAACGCCCGGTTTATATGGTCCCTTATCTTATTTTCTGAGTTGAGGCTAATCAACCTTGCCAGGCCGTAGCCGCACGATGGCTCCCCACGACCAGACGTCATCGGTCACTTTTAGCATCAGATGATTGGTGCCTTTTTTCAGCGTCACGGCGACCGTGTCCGGCTGCTCCGGAATCCCTCGACCGATATTAATTGCATGTACGAGCTTTCCGTTAAGCCAGGCTTTGACCCCGTCGTCGGTATAGATTTCAAGACGAGCCGGTTTCTCCTCGTCAGAAACAATCTGTGTGCGTAGATAGGCAGCCATCTGATCACCACCATACAGGACCTTGTCCAAATTGAGGTAGGCGGGGTGTTGCCCCAGTGGCTCTATCGGCATCGGCCGCCAACGAACGTCTATATCACGCAGTTCCGGCCCTAATGGAATGTCAAACAGTTCCGTGTGCTTCTTGTCTTTCTGCATGTACGGGCCGGCAACTTCCCAGTCAGCCAGATACCCCTCAGCCTTGGCCTTTTTGATGTCCTCGGCGTTCACTGCCTCTATTGGGCTCTTGCCGCGGTCCCTGGTTTCGTACGCATACCATTTGCCCTCCTTGTGGACGAAAAGCTGCGTGAATTCGCAGATCAGCGACCCTTTTCTGCACAGATAAATCGGATGTACATACCCGGGTCCGGGGTTTTTAGGCCATCTTGGTATGCTGAGAACGTCGAGGATATCGGCCCAATATCTCACCTGGTCCAGATGTCCTTCGTTTTCTTGGTGTGGGCGTATTGTGTACTGAGAGTCCAGATAGAGACTTTTATCTTTATTTATAGCAGCACTGAAAACAGTCAGCAAAGTTTTCAGCGGTGTACTTCGATCCTCGAACTTCTTACCTGCGAGTATTTGTGCCAGTTCGCGCTGATATGTCGCGGCCTGTTCTTTTTCCTGTGGGTCTCGCAGGCCGTGATACTCATCCGGGATATCGGCGAGGGTAGTGCCATCTTGGCTCGGCAGGAGAAGAGCAATTATACACCATCCATCGGCATATTCACCTGTGTAGTTCCTAATCGTCACAGTAAGTCTGCCATCGACGGTGTCAGTCGCAATTACCTGCCGATTCGAGTCGATGAATATCGCCGAATCAGGCAAAATGAAGCGATAATAGTTCAGACAGTTCGGCATGATGTTGGCTGTTCTGAAATACCATAAAGGCCCTTCTTTGTGATAAGCCGGGGTTCCCCCGGGAATCAGCGGTATATCGTCGAGATCAGCCACGCCGATCAGCTTGAAATGCTCCCCCGGCTGCACCTGCTCCGAGAGGTGGATGCTGTAGGATGCGGTAGTTTCGTTCAGGAGCTTTGTCTCAACCGAACAGAGGTTACCGTTGAGGTCATACACTTTCAGATCCTCGATTATCGACACATAAGGAAGCGTCAGGACATTTGTTGCCTCGGTTCCGTTGTTTGGAAACTCGAAATAAAGGGCGCCAAGCACACGGTCACTGTCTGCCCTGCCCACAAGAATGAAAGTCGCGTCGATCTTCAAATCGCTGTGCTCTTTCTCGGCTTCTATTAGCTTGTACAACTTCAGGGCGTCTTCAACCAAAGGATTATCCACAGAGATTGTTGGATTCTTATCGGGCGCCAGGACGGCCTTTCGACCAGCTTCAACAGCCACGCTCGTGGTCCCCGTCTCGGCTATGACCTTTCCTTTTTGAACGCTGATCTCTGTCTTTTGCCCGAATGCTATTGTCTGGGCTGCCAATAGAATGACAGCACAGAGTTTGATTGAGGTCGTTTTCATAGTGTTTTGCTTTCCTTTTTGGCTGATTAGGTAGTCATCCCGAACGGATTAGAGGGGTCTGGGTTGCGACCCGAGAGCGACCACTTATTCGCGGGCCAGATCCTTCAGTCGGTTTCACCTCCTTCAGGATGACAGGCTATCGCCTTGTCTATTCGACTGTTACTGTGAATTCTGTTCCCAGCGCCTCCACCCGGCCGTGTGGAGTGCTGACGAAAAATGGCGGATGCGGACTTTCTAAGGCGGCTGCCAACCTGCCGTGCTCAAGATGAAATTGCGTTCCGCCGTTATATAACTTCAAAACCAGCATGCTGTTCTGATTCACTTCAATCGTGGATTTATCCTCCAGCTCCAGTACAAAAGCCGACTTGGCTGTCGAGTGGAATGTATCGCCAACATATATACCGGAGCCAGGCATCAGTGGATACCAGAGCTCTGAGTTCTGGTGTTTTACAAGGACTGTGCCTTCAAGCCGGGCAACTTTCATCGGCACCTTTGCTGCCGTCGGTACTGCGATTCGCTTGTCAGCGTTAAATCTGGCCAGGCCAAATCCTGATAAAAGGCCTACAGCCAAAAAGATACTTGCAACAACCGCCATTTGTTTGCTAAACATCACTGCCGGTGCCCAGGCAACCCGAGTCGCCCGCAGTTTAGACAGGATAGAATCCGAGGCCCGCTTAGCGGTAGTAGCCGAAGAAAATGCGTTTTTTAAGATGTCCTCAAACCTGCCGATGTGCTCAAACTTTTTATGGCAGGATGCACATTGCAGGGTATGGTCTTTCAGCTCATCAAGCTCTCTATCTTTTATGTCTGCGTTTAAATATTTTTCGATAAGCTCATTGTATTTCTCACAGCTCATAATTATTTGACCTCCTCAAAAAGTGAAACAAGGTCCTCACGTAATATTTGATATGCACGGTGCAGCCATACTCTAACTGTGCCGTGGCGTTTGCCTAATTGTTTTGCGATCTGCACCGCAGAAAGTCCTGCAACGAACCGCATAATTATTACTTTGTGGAATTTCTCGGGCAGTCTGCTTACGGTCCGTCTGACGAAGCAAATTTGTTCGTCAGTCAAGCCCGGATTACTATTGCATACAACCGCCTGTGCTGAGGCATCAACATCGTAAATGGTATAGCTTGAAGCGATTCGTTTGTGAGCATTTTTGCGTATATGATTAACGCACTGTTGAGCTGTTATTTTGCCGAGCCAGCCCGCAAAGTGTGACGGATTTCGGAGCCTGTGTAATTGTGAATACGCCTTGAGGAAACTTTCCTGGGCAATGTCTTCCGCATCATTGGCATTATCAATCTTGCTTATTGCAAATGCTATAACCATATCCCAATATCGCTCCACAATAATACCGAAGGATGAAATATCACCCTGCAAGGTAGTTTCGACGAGCTTTTCGTCGGCGGTAGTTACGTCAGGGCTACCCGGCACTGAATATCTCCTATGGAAATTGCTTTATCAGCTCTGTAATTCTGTAATATAGAACGTTGGTGTGATTAAAGCGCTACAGAAAAAACACTTTTTTGTAGTGGGCGGTTTTCAATAATGAGAAGCTATGGATACAATTTATATTTTCTCATTTAATTCGGTCATATTTTTTGCGACTTCAAGGACTTTTTTGCGGAGGGTCTTTGGCGCGAGCACCTGGACCTGGTCGCCGTAGCCGAGTATCCACCAGGTGATTTCGCCCAGGCCGTCCACGCGAAATTCTACGGTAACTGAGCCGTCACTGTTGCGAACAACTTTTTGTGTGCTGTGCCATTGTACCTCGGCGACATTATTGGCTACTTTGGGCAGGAACAGCAGCTTGATATTGTAGATTCTGCCTTCCGGTATCATTGACCAGGCCCTGCCGAAGTACTCATACACGTCGAAATCCTCTCCGTCCACGAAGCATCTCTCTGTAGTTATTAGCTCCCTGATGCGGTTAAGCTTGAAAGTGCGAACACTTTCGTGCAGGCTGGAGCGGCCCAGTACGTACCATGCCCGATTGTTATAGAGCAAGTGATAGGGACATAGCTCAACGTCAATAATTGCCCCCTCGAAAAGCGAATGGTAACGGATGTTCACTTTGCGTTTCTTTACGATAGCTTGCTGTAACTGTGCGAAGATTTTGTCAAGGCCGTCAGAATGCGTGACTGGTGCCTGGGCGCCGGGCCTGGTTGAGATATTTTGTAGCGCTTTATTGCAATATTGCCGGATCTTGGCTGGCAGATTGTTTTCGATTTTCAGAGCGGCCAACAGAACTGAGTTTTTGAACGGCAATTGTATCTGGTTCCTCATCTTGTGCGCCAGCAGGAGCAGACTCAGTGCCTCCTGTAGGCTCAAATCTATCGGTGGAAGAAAAAACTCAGGCTCTATCATATAGCCACTGGTCCTGGCGTCGTAGTGAAACGGCACGCCGATAGCCTGAAGCTCTTTCAAATCGCGAAAGATTGTCCGCCGGCTCGTTCCGAACATTTTCGACAAATCACTGACGGCATAGTTTTTTCCCGCCTGCAATGTTGTTAAAATCTGCATGACTCTGCTGATTCTGTTGCTTTTCATAGTTTACCCAATTGTGAGCATTGGTCTCTTACTCTATCAAGACCACCCCATATCAGTAATATATTATAAGCTATAGAATTCTCTTCGAAGAGTCTTATTAGAAATAAGGCGTATGTAAACCCTCCTTTGTTGACTCTTTTTCCAAAAAAATTTGCAAAATCTGTATTTTCTCTGCTTTCTTGATTTGTAGAACTGATTCGTTTATTATATGTTGTCTTGCCATCAGCAACATGGCAAGGGGTAACAAACAGTGATAAAGCGTTTCGTGCCTTCACTGGAGGAGAGATTATGAAAACATTAACGATATTGGCATTATTTCTTGGTATGGCCTCGACGGCTATGGGAGAGGTTTCGACAAAAGTATGCCTCGCTGATAGCAATACCCCCCTTGAATTAGCTGATCCTAACATCCCTTTTGTCTACCAAGACATCATGGTTGGAACCAAGCTTACAATCATTGTCGATTCAAACATCGCTTGTTACTGGGATGGTGGTCTGTTTATCACTGGAATAGATAGGAACTACGGTGTCCTAACAGCGAGAGATTACAATGATACCACCTTGGATTGGGAAGGCTCACGTTTCGAAGCAGCAGGTGATAGGGCATGTGTTTACGATTGGCAGGATGACATCCGAAGCGGTTTTGACCTGTATGGTCATAAAAGCGCAGTAGCGGGCGACTGGTTTATTATTGAGTACACTGCTACAAGCGTAGGAAGCTGCAATGTGGGCTTTTATGATTATGGCGTACCAGGTGGCATGGATTTCCCTGTCTATGATCTGGCGTTTTTGCATGTCCGCACACGCGACTTCAATAATGACGCAAAAGTCGACTTTGATGACTTTGCAGTACTTGCCTCTCACTGGCAGGAAACAGGCTGTAGCGATCCTGACTGGTGTGAAGGAACTGATCTCGACACGGACAGCAATGTTGACTGCAATGATTTAACGCTGTTTGTGGACTATTGGCTTAAAAGGACTGAATAGCAGCAGTTGCTCAGCAATTCACTTCCGGTTGTTCATATTCGATTGACCGCATTTCGTATTGGGTGATGGGCAACTTGTCTTTGCGGATAGCGTTTAATTCATACTCACGCGCTGAATTTTCAATATAAAATATTGCTCACTTAACTCATCTCAAGTTTTTTTACCTTTTCTAGAAAAACATCAAAAAAGCAATCAACATTTTCTAATTCTGAATCGCCACAATATTACAGAAAGGCAGATCTGCATTAGCACGAAAATATTTTAGTGATCAAGTTATCCTTTTCACCAACCAAAACTTGAGCGAAGGAGATAATTATGAAGACGAAACATTTTGTATTAACGATTGTTCTTTCATTATCTGTTAGTTGTGTTGCTTTTGCAGACAGACAATTGGACAGAGCTGAGATTTTGCAAATCTTTGAGAAGCTAACGAGCCAACCAAGAAATACCTGGATACCTGCGGGTACAATTGAAGCAAGACATGAAGAATACAGAGCACCGAAAACAACTAACTTTAATGAGATCAACAATCGAATCAACGAAAAGATTAAAGAATACCAAAGCAACTCAAACAAACGCAAATTAACCGAAAATTGGCAAAAAATGAGGCTTGATGCCATCCCATTCGATGCCATCCCATTCAATGTTCGTTATAGACTTTCCAACGAATACACAATGAACTCAACTGTGGTTGTAAGATTCGACGGCAACAGATTCTACTGGGAAATCAACGTAAGCTCGCGTACAGACTCAGTAAAGCCGGGCGCAAACTTAGAAGATAATTTTATGACCAAGCAGTTTGATTTAGACTGGAACGCCAGACGTATATTCACGTGGGATGGTGTAAAGTACACAAGGTACTTTCTGCCTGGCAATCATGCAATCATTGATTCAACAGGTTCCACTCCGCATGTCGTCAATGGCCCGTTAACCGCCGGGATTATCCCCTGGGGATATGGCTACTATACGTACCAGAACCTTTCTACCGACACATCCTCCGCAGTCGAGGAAAATATCGATGGCCAAAATCAGATACATCTGACACTTAACAATCCAGATGGTTCAGAAATGGTCTTCGTAATGGACCCAGGAAAAGATTATGCGGTTATTTCCTATTCAATCAATGATTTCGATACAATTATTTCCAAACAATACGGTAACTATGAGTTGGTCTCAGGTAACTGGGTTCCTACTAATATTTTGATAGAGCGATACGATGCCTGGACCAATAAACTGTTAGCCAGCGATTTTTGGAACTTTACCGGGATTAGGGACGAAGCTCCCATGCCTTGGAGTTTTAACGTTGAGTATGAAGCTGATGCATTGATAGAGTATCGCTCTAACCTAACCGCTAAACCTGCAATGTACCACTACTCGCATATTGTTGATACTGACATGCTCTTGGCTGAGAGATTGGCTTATGCAGCATCCGAAGGCACACAGCCGCAAAACTGCGCAACGGCAGCGTTAAAATATGCAGCTTCGCAGTTAGGCAAAGATGTTATTGACCAACAGCTTGCACAACTGGTATGTAAACCAAAAACAACCACAAATTTTTTTGCTATGAAGCAATTTGCACAGGACCTGGGCCTTTATTGCCGTGCCGTTAAGCTTGACATAAAGAAGCTTAAAAATCTGGATGGCTGTGAGGTAATCCAGCATATTCCAAAGAAGAATCATTTCGTCGTGCTTGGTGATATTGATGATAAGCATGTGTGTAGGATAGATTTGGCAAATGATAAATTCTACTATCGTACGGACCTTCGCTTTTGCGGGATGGACTGTACTAAAGGCACTGCTCTTTTGATTTCCAATACTCCTATCGCAGGAAATTTCGATGATATAGACGATGGTGAACTTCGAACAATAATCGGCGGCTCCGGCTATTCGTGCACTAACCTCTTGCAGGAATACAATGTTTCGTATTGCAGTTATTTCGGCGGCATGTGCGGTGGTTCCTACGAGGAGTACTATGAACGATGGGGTTGCGAAACTGCCCCCAGCGGTAGCTGCAGCAGCTCCAGAATGATTAGCTCCGAAGAAAGCCCCTGTATAGAAGATCCTTATGACCCTTCTAGTTGCACGGTAACAGGTGAATGGACCTCTTATTATATGCGGGCATGCGATTAGTTGAATTTGGCGAGGTAAATATTCGGGCAGATGGGAAAAATTCCCATCTGCCCTTTTTTAATGCTCTGCCATTAAAAGCGTTCCAATCTATGTTGACTCATCGCAAAGACGACCATAAAATTTGCGATTATGAAACGCCCTTGTTTTACACTCATCGAATTGCTTGTAGTCATTGCCACAATTGCGCTTCTCATAGCGATACTTCTGCCTTCATTACAAACTTCAAAAGAGTACACTAAAGCAACTCTATGCGGATCAAATATTAAGCAATTAGTCCTTGGTTTGTTCATGTATGAAACCGAAAACGAGACTTTCCCTTATGCTTTTGACAAAACTCTTTTGGATCCACCTCTTGGTGGCTATGCTGGGAATTCTGCATACGATAGAATTGGATGGTGGTGGTTTAACCATATCACTGATTATTCAAGAAAGGATTCTGACAAAAATTCATTTGTTTGGTGTCCATCCAGGCAGATAAGCAACAGCAGGCTCCAAAACAATGTACTGTGTGGAAATTATGGTGTTAATCAATCTATATGCAAAAGCTCGCGTGGCCAGGGAAGCCACGCTCAGTTCATTGGAACGCCTTTGCGTAGTACCGATATACCAAATCCTGGTCAGACTGTACTGATAGTCGACAGTGGTTACAGTTTAATAAGCTGGTGGCATGTTACAGATGTTCCTCCTATACTTTTTGGTAGTACTATAGAAGATGCTGCTTATTTGCCCGGCCTTGAGATTAACAAAGAGAAAAACTTATGGCCCGGCCAGGAATGGGACGCTCTGAATGGTCGACATCCCAATAAAAGCGTCAATGTTGGTTTTGCGGATGGACACATCAGCCGAAAAAAGGCTGATGATTTATTCGTTGAAAAAATAGCCGAGGACTATAAAAACAAAAGCCCTCTTTGGCATCCGAAATGAGATATTACTGTCTTAAAAAGAGACCTCTTTAATAACAGACTGCATTTCACTCTCATCCAAATATTCAGCGACCATTATTGTTTCCAACACAAACTCAGCATCATCAGCAACTCTTGTATACCACTCGACTTTTCGAGGTAAGCTCGTTTTCGCATCTGCAAAAACCCGCCACTTCCTGAATTCGTCGGAACCGTCGTACATTTTTTGTGCCCATTCCAGATCATGTACTTCAATTCCCCTATTTACTTCCAGGTTTTCATCATCTACTTTCCTCCACTCGGAATCCTTGGGAATTTCGGATATGTTATAAAAAGGCATTAAACCTAAAGAACCACTCATTTTCCTCTCGACACTGGCGACACTATCATTTGTCAATGGAGTTATCTCTGTTACGTCAGTATCCACACGCCTTATCTTTCTTATTCCATTAGGAATATCCCACAGAACTAATTCTTTTTCAGTTTTGGTCATATAAATGTTTAATTTACGTGATATCCATATCTCTTGCGTAGGTTCCGGCTTGTCGGGGCCAAAACTTGAGATATAGACATTTTTGACTTTCTCAATGGCCTTGTAGATTTGCTCGATAGTAACTGCTTTGGCCGTTGGTATATTGAGCAGTAGAGCAAGCCCTATCAATATAACAGCCGCAACTGCAAGGCCGGGTTTGACCAACGGTTTCAGATTCATTGCTGATAATTTTCGTTTCAAGGCGGTAGTAAAATCGATAGTTGGCACTGGTTGCCCAATATCTGCCTCTTCTTCACGACTTGCTATTTCCACTCTTATCGGGAAACCGGCGTAAAGGTCATCAGATCCGCTGAACGCCTGAGCCTTGGCAGATTTATCTATATGGTATGTCGTTACGACCTCAGATTCGTGTCTTTCAGCAATTCCATACAGGGTATTGTGCAACTCCTGAATTTTGGCTAAACAGACGGGGCAACCACTCAAGTGCGAGGTAAGAGAGTCCCGGAATTTGACGTACTGGTCAGCCACTGGGTCAATTCCGTAGGGCAGACAGTAGTCGAAAATGTCGGCTGTCGAAACCTCTTCACAAGGGAATTCCTTTGGAGCCTTTTCGCAACAGAGCAAGTCTGCACGAACGCTTTCACGATATTGATATAAAGCTTTCCTGCAGTTTGGACAAATACAGAGGTGCTTTAGGATCGCTGCATTGGTTTTGTGAAAAGTCATTAGGGCAACGGCTAATATTGCAGTTCGAGCCTGCAAGCAGCTAACACTATCGTCACCGGGTTTTTCTGCCAGGAACTGACTAAAACGGCATAGCTGTTTACGGCTAAGATTTAGACTTCGAATTGTCTCCAGATCTTCGGCACACTGTCGGCAATTATCCAAGTGTGCTGTTATCGGTGTTGGTATCCGAATCTCTAAAGCAGGGTCTAACAAGCCAGGGAGAAAAGGTCTGACAGTCTTACAAGTTACAGGTTTGCCGATATAGGCAAAGTGAAGTTTCAGCATGATGGTAACAGCGGAGCTAACCTGTTCCTGCCCCGAACCATCATAAGAATCAGCTTGTGACAACACACCTTTGAAGTGACTTATCTGCTCTTGGCAGTGTTGACACTGCTCCATGTGGTTAACAATAGACTCTGGAATAAGTTCACGGCTTTCGTCATGTAGGAAGTCATAATAATACAGCTTGGCCTCTCCACATAATGAATTATGGTTTGGAGCGCTCATTACCTTTACCTCATTTTAGTTTCAAGGACTGGCGGATTTTCCCAAATCCTCTAGAAGTATATTCCCTGACGGATTTACACTTTACACCCATTATTTTTGCCACATTTTTAATGCTATAGTGACTCTTATATCGCAAAGTGATCGCTTGAAATTCGTTATTTCGTAGCCGCCCCTTGATGAGTTTGAACATCTTATTTTTTTCTTCCACACAAATAAAGGCGTCTTCCGGAGTTCTTTTGTTGATAGGATGATCAAGATGTTTACTATATTTATGCATATTGTTCCGGTATTTCTCTACTCGACGAACGGAGTCAATAATGTCATTGGTTATCGCTCTATAGAGATAGCCTTTGATATTCTTGACATTTTGGGGTACAGGTTTATAAACAAGAGAAAGAAAGAAATCCTGGAACATATCATCTGCTTGAGTTTCACTCTTAACCTGGGAATGAATAATTGCACGAATAAAACCGCCGTATTCAGCAAAAATCTCAGCCGCACGATCGACATCACATTGGCACATACTCGTGTCTGGCAACGCCATTGGGGTTTTGCTCCTTAAAAAAAAGTCTTCAAAACCACAAAGAAGATAAATTACAGACAGTGATTTCCTATTGATACTGATCCAAAGCCCCTAAACACCATAGCAGATGTCTTGTGCCCTGATAAATCGCGGGATGGGACCTGCTTCGGCTGTCAATTATCATTCTTATTATACGCCGGTACAGCCGCGAGGTCAAAATATTGCCTGGACACTTCGGAAAATTTTGACGGGGTTGACAACAATTTCAGCGGCTGCTATAATGAATAAATGGTCGGATTTCTGTTTTGTGCCGCCTGCACTCGCGTAACCGCAGGTGCGAGCGAATAGTTCTTTGCCTGCACTCCCGAGCTTTCTTGCGAAAGCAAAAACGGGGGTTGCGCAGGCACAGGTGATTTCAAAAAGGAAGAAAAGATGAAAGGCGTTTCTTTTTTTGTATCCCTGCTTTCGCGGGGACAAGTTTACTCCTGCGGAAGCAGGGGTAAGGTGATTCTCGTGCTACGTAGCGAGCTGCTTCGCAGAGTAGTATTGGCAATTGTTTTGTTTATTTTTGTTTTCCTGCCCTGCGGCTGCAGTTCTTACGAACAGCCGGGTGAGACAGCCGCTGAAGGACGCAGAAGGCATCAACGTGCTCTTCGTATTAATCAACAGCAGATGATGGCAGATTTAGACACGCTTATGCTTCTTGATAAACCCAGCAAGCTCACCGACAAAAGGATACCCTGACAATTGTCTATTTACTATTTATTATTGATTTCGAATTCTAATTTTTTGCAATAGTCAATAGTCGATATTCAATAGGAAATTGAAAGTGGAAGTGCTCATTGATTATTTCCGCCGCGTGGCCAATAACAATGATTGGTGGGTTGTTGGCATTGAGCTGATTCTAATCGGCCTGGTGGTTTACTGGATTGTGGATTTCCTCGAAGGCACTCGCGGAGAAAGATTGTTCCGAGGCGTGATACTTATTCTTGTTATCGGGGTGCTCATCTCAAATTTGCTCGTCCGGCAGTTCGACTTTGCTCGGCTTCGATACCTTTACAAGGGCTTTTTGATTGGCGTTCTGGTTATTGCCGTTGCCGCCTTCCAGCCGGAGATTCGAAGAGTGCTTATGCGTCTTGGCCAGCCGCGATTCTGGGCAGGCTCGTTACAGCAGCTAACAAGGACCGTAGAAGAAATAATTACCGCTGTAACCGAACTTTCCGCCGCTCGTATCGGAGCCATTATTGTTATTGAACAGCGGGTGGCGTTGGGCGAATTCATAGAAACCGGAGTTCGAATTGATGCCAAGGTAACGGCTGACCTGCTTAGGACCATTTTCCACCCCGGCACGGCCCTTCATGATATGGCCATTATAATAAGAGGCGACAGAGTGGTTGCCGCCAGTGTGCAGCTACCTTTGGCTGAGGCCGACAGTATCGGCGGCGTTGAACTCGGCTCGCGACACCGTGCAGCTTTAGGCATAACGACGGGCTCAGATGCTACCTGTCTTGTGGTAAGCGAGGAAACCGGCATCATTTCTCTTGCTAAAGACGGCAAAATTACGCGTAATATAGACGAATCTGCGTTGAGAAAGCATCTTGCAAACGTGATTTCGTGAATTGAACTGCACTCGTTCTTCGTTGCCAAGTACTTCGCAGAGTAGCACTGGATACCTGATGCCTCGTCTTGCACCTGCACTGGCGTAACCGCAGGTGTGAGTGATGAGACTTGCAGAGGCAAGTGTGATACGCAATATGATGATAGGAAAGATTAAATTCGGAAAGATAGCAATCGTGATATTTTTGACGGTCCTGATCTGGGTCTGGGTTGACCTGGCTCTGGACGAAGAATACACCGCCCCCAAGGCCACAATAAATGTAGCCTTCAGCCCGAATCTCTGGGTTAGCTTCGATAATGAGCCATCGGCTTTGATTGACAATATTGTCCTCAAAGGTCCGGCGTCCAAAATCGCCGAGGTAAGGCGAAAATTGAATGACGGTTCGCTGGCACTTGATTTCTTTTTGGACCCTGTCCGGGAAGAAATGACTACTACCGGCTCGCACGAACTACGCCTTCTGGATTTTGTCAAAGGGAGTGAAAAGATAAAAGAGCTCAACGGCCTTACGGTTGAAGCCTGCGAGCCGGAGAGTATAGACGTCAATGTTGTAGAGCTTTTTAAAAAATCTCTGGATATCGAATGTTTTAATGAAAGTGGAGCTCCTTTGGGGGTTGAGAGCATTGAGCCGCCGAAAGTTATTATGTCTGTGCCTGCTGATAGCAGGCTGACGGCGCAGGTCCGGTTGACGCCCAGGGAAATCGAGCAGGCAAGGCTCTCGGTCGTTGTAAAAACGCCGTTCGTCGTATTAGCACCGGACCAGATAAGGCAGGCCCCCACACCCGTGAAAATCAAAATGCCCTTGGAAGCGGACCCATTAAGCGAACACACTATAAGAGGAGCCAAGCTTGTATTCGCACTAAGTGTGAATCTCCTGGGCAAATACAAAGTGGATGTCAATTATAACGACGTAGTTAGCCCTTTTACTATATTAGCTACTGAGGAAGCCAAGCTTGCTTATGAGAATCAACCGTTCCAGATGACTCTGTATATTCTTGACGGTGACGAAAAAAAGGGACCAGAGGTGGAACAACAGAGAGAGGTAGTTTACAATTTTCCCGAAGAATCCGTCCGCAAAAACGAAATTAAGCTAAAAAATCCAAAGGCGGAGGCCAAGTTTAAGTTGATACCTCTAACTTCTGCCCCGACTCCGCCTTCCGGGCCGGATTGAAAAGGGCTGCCAGGGCTTCGATTGTCATCCACAACGCTAATGCAAAAATCCCACCGCCGATTATAACGAGAAGCCAGTCGGCCTTGTTGATGAAACCTATTTCGTTTTTGACCATAGCCCAGTTTGTAATCACTAACATAATCAGACACGGCACCGCGGTAACAATAAACTTCAGTCCGCCCTTGCGTTTTAGATAAAGTGTAACCAACAGCAGAGCTAAGGCGGCTAAGAGCTGGTTTGCGCTTCCAAATAAAGGCCAAAGCACCATTGCCCCTTTGCCGTCTGCTCCCGTGGCGAATGCCAGCCCCGCCGCCGTGAGCACAGCGAAGCTGGTCGCCACCCATCTGTTGGCCAGAAACGGAATTCGCAGGTCGGTCGCCAGCTCACTTATCACGTAACGCTGGATTCGCGTCGAAGTATCCAGGGTCGTGCCAGCGAACGATGCGATGAATACACCCATAAGTGTAATTCCAATCGCCTCAGGTATTCCGAGTTTGCCCATCATATTGGCCGCACCAATAACTACCGGCGCTATTTTGTCGGACAATCCCTTGTCTCCTATCCAGGCGCTGTACTGATGCTGCCAGGCAGCCTGGCCGGTCAAAGTTGTGCCGTTATTGAGTTTCAGAGCCATTCCAATACCAGCTGCAACACAGATAAGAATCAGCACCGCCAAGAAGCTTTCGAGCAGCATTGAGCCATACCCTACGAACTGACAGTCGGTTTCTTTGGATATCTGTTTTGAGCTTGTGCCGGAGGCCACGAGCGAATGGAAGCCGCTGATGGCGCCGCAGGCGATTATCACGAACATAAAAGGCCAAATCGGCGGCGTGTCGACCGGCAGCTCACTATTCACGGCAGGCGCCACCAAAGGCAGTTTACCCGATAATGAAGCTACTACTGCGCCGGCTACCAACAGACCCATAGCAATAAATAGCTGCCAGGCGTTGATATAATCCCTCGGCTGAAGAAGCGTTGTTACCGGCAGTGTGGAAGCCACCCAGGCGTAAATCAGCAGGATTATCACCCACAATCCCGTGGGCGGTATCCCAAAAACTGTGCCAAGCTCGACGGGAAGTAAACTGCCTATAGCAATGCACAGGTACATTCCGATTACGGCTATTGTCGTCGCAATGGCAACGTTGGCAGTCTTTTTATAGACGGCAAAACCCAGCGCCACGGCTATCGGAATCTGAAGCCAGACCGGAATAATGGCGCTGGGAAATCTGGTAAAGACCGTTGCAATCACAACGCCGAATACCGCGATAACAATCAGCAAACTCAGGAACACAACGGCAAAAAATATGAATCGCACGCGCATGTTGATATATTTGGCGGCGACTTCTGATAAGCTTTTGCCCTCGTTTCGCAACGAGACCACCAACGCCCCAAAATCGTGCACCGCCCCCATAAAGATAGAACCGAGAAACACCCAGAGTATAGCCGGCAGCCAGCCCCAGATAATTCCTATAGCCGGGCCTACTATCGGCCCTGTCCCGGCAATCGAAGTATAATGATGTCCGAAGATTATCCCCTTACGGGCGGGGACGTAATCAATGCCGTCCCGAAGTTCCACGCTCGGCACATGAGCATTCTTGTCGAGTTTGAATATCTTCTTAGCTATAAATCGCCCATAGGTATGATAAGCGACCAGATATCCACCGCCACAAACCAACATAAGCAAAAGTGTGTCCATTTTTCGTACCTCGTATTTTGTATTTACTTTTTCTTATCCACTATTTCCTGTGCGGCCGGGCCAATAATCTTATCGGCACTTCTTCTATCGGCAGTATAGTTCGCAGGCGGTTTATTATAAATCTGCGATAGTTTTCTTCAAAAAGTTCAGGTCTGTTCACGAACATAAGTATAGTAACCGGATTAACGGCAATTTGCGTTGCATAATATATCTTCGGCCAACCTTTCTTCTTACCTTTAGTCGCGCCGACCTTTTCTTCTTTTATAATTTCAAACGCCTTATTTAATTTGGCGGTGGGTATCCACGTCGTGGTCTGTTTGAAGATTTCCGCCGCCAAATCCAGAACGCTCTGGACATTCTTGGCTTCGGTCGCCGTCGTAAAGGCTATCGGGGCATATTTTAGGCCCGGCAGCACTTTCGTCAAATACTCCTGGTAGTCATCAGTGGCAGCCGAATCTTTGGCCAGGTCCCATTTGTTGATGATTATTATGCAGCTTTTGTGTTCTTCTGCGATGAACTTGGCTAATTTCTTATCGACCTGCGAGACCGGCGCAGCAGCATCAATCATAAACAGTACAACGTCGGCACGCCGAATAGACCGCGTCACACGAACGTAGCTGTAGAACTCAATACTGTCGGCCATTTTGTTTTTCTTTCTTATCCCTGCCGTGTCGATGACGGTGATGGTCTTGCCGTCTTTTTCGAACCGCACATCGACAGCATCTCTTGTAGTGCCCGGCGTCTCGCTAACGATTACCCGCTCGGAGCCGACCATAGCATTAACAAGAGTGCTCTTGCCGGTGTTTCGCCTGCCGACGATAGCTATCTTCATAGCCGGCTCTGCCGGCCTGCCCGGCTCCAAAGCCCCGAGTTTATCGAAAATTCTATCGAGCAGAACCATTTTATTGAGATTGTTCGTCGCTGAGACGCACAAAAATTCACCGAAGCCCAATTTGGAAAATTCGGCGGCGGCGGGAAACATCCTCGCCGTGTCGGCCTTGTTGGCAACGCCGATGACATCGAGATTGTTTTTGCGCAGAAGCCGGGCTATTTCCTCATCTAACGGCACAAGGCCGTCGCGAATATCGACCATAAACAGAACGATCTGCGCCGATTCTATCGCCTGGAGGATTTGCTGTTCGATATGCTCACTCAAATGGTCGCTATCGACTATCCCGTATCCGCCGGTATCGATAAGCTCGAAGTAGTAGTCGTCTCTTCCAATGAAAGTGCTGACGCGGTCTCTCGTAACGCCGGCTGTCGGCTCGACGATACTTATCATTTGCCCTGCCAGCGCATTTAAGAGACTGCTCTTGCCGACATTCGGCCGACCAATTATTGCAACTGTGGGTAAAGCCATAAGTCATCCAATTTTGAATTATCTTTTTTGAAAATCGAATTGTACCAAAGGTCTAAATTGATTGAAAGATGGAATCGTAATGCGTTTTGGTGAGACTATGAGCTTTTGTCATAGGACTTCGAACGGGAAGTATCTATAAAAGATACCCTTGCGTTTATGTAGTCATACAGTCGGCTGTACGTTATTGTCAACCAATTCCTACCAGGGATTTCGCCTTTTCGCGAATTTCTTTCCCATTTTCGAGTGAAAGTCGGGCGTTTTCTATTGAAATGTGTGGTTTAAGCTTGTTGATGAGTAATGCTCTCTCCTCTATTTTGTCATCGCCAAGTGTAGTATCTTTTAGCGTAACATAGAGAGCTGTAGCTGTGCGCTCAAGGTCAGCTACTCCAAAGCTACCTAATTCCTTTGCCACGAACTCGACTCGTTCCTTATACTTTTGGAGCGTTATGGGAAAGAGTTGCTTTAGTCGCTCACTATTTGGTCCTGGTATAATACTGGGACCGTAGGGTGGGCGGGACTTCAACTGGACCATGTTGTCAGCTCGCATAGCCATCAATTCATCACTCAGATCGAATGAGAATGGACCGTGCTTATAAAGGATAAAATCGAAACCAAGAGGTACGCGCAACAACTCTTGGAGGAAATACGTAGCTTTCTGAATATGCGTCTCACCGCACCAACTGTCTCTTTGCAAAAGTTCTTCTACAAGAGATAGGATTACTGCAGACCTCTGTAATCGCTTCATTCCTCGATCTCCTCTTTAGACGTTATTATTTTGTTACGATTCTCTTCCAACCATTTCAGGGCTTTTGGCTGGAGTTTTCTGTCGATAAATACAAAATCAGATACCACAACTGGAACTTTTAATAGTGTATCAGATAAGTCAACGGATTGCAATACCCTACCATCTTTACATAATACCGGGAAATATTGACTCCCGCCTTTCTGGCGATATTCATCGGACCTGACGAAATCTGGGCCGTACTCCTTGCAGGCTGCCTCGTAAATTGCTACTGCTGCATTTGGGTTTATATCTTGGTCGTTTGGGTTCCGGGAATACAGAAGCTTGAAATGGCCTCTTTTAATGATTCGCTTTGCGTGAATGTGGCCCGGATGTTTTGTATCCGAATTCGCCTCTCTAAGGGCTGCCAATACCTCAATATCCGTCATTTCCAAATGATCCTTTGTCTCAGTCGAGAACTTCCTGTTTTCAAGCCATTTCTGTAAAAAGTCTTTTAAATGAATATCATAGATACGACGTACTGGGTGACAATATACTTGACTGAACATGAAATATCGTGCCCACAGCAGGGCTTCGGCTGATTGAACGCCTCCATAATCTAACCCCAGGGTTGGTTCATCTGAGTCATCTTCGCCACCTCCTTTGGGTAGAATGCGCAACGTATCAATAAGGCGGTAATGATCGAACTTGCCGTACGCAACGCCCGCATGAAGTGAATCCCGCAGCAAATAGTCCATCCGATCAACGCCGAATGTATCTCCTGTGATGATTTCGGAGAGTATTGTCTCCCATTCATTGAAAATGAGTTCTTTAGACCCCTTCGGCCCTAATGCAACCTTGACTATATCTTCTATTTTAACTGGTACTTCCAATAGTTCCCATGTTTGGCTTTTCATCTCATCGCTGCGGATAATCTCTTTCGTCAGGCGCTCGTGATCCCAACCTTCGGGTAATAATTCCGTTTCTGCTGCATGTGAGAACGGTAAATGCCCGAGATCATGGCACAAGGCCGCCATACGGAGAACTCTGCGCCAATAGCTTCTCTTGTCTTTGTTGGGTATGATGTCCCTGATTTTGTCATGGATAGGCGGCGCTGTTATGACGTCGAATACACGCGTTGCAAGTTCCATAACGCCCAGGGAGTGCTCAAATCGCCGGTGCGTTGCGCCGGGATAAACTAAATATGTCAAGGCAAGCTGGTGAATGTTCCTGAGGCGCTGAAGTTCCGGAGAATCCAACACTTTGCGTTCATCCGTATCGAGTCGTACAAATACGTGAATGGGGTCTCTCACTTCGTGTTTGTCTTTCTTCGCCATTTTGTCTCGTATTTCACAATCTCAGAGGAAATTTAGCGCCTATTGTAATTTCGGGAAAAACTGGGTTTTTCAACAGCATTTTCAGGGAAATTTACTGTTTCTGTTCAAGATACGAACGTTTGGGCAACACAGCACGCGTGCTGACGCGGTCTCTCGTAACGCCGGCTGTCGGCTCGACGATACTTATCATTTGCCCTGCCAGCGCATTGAGCAGACTGCTCTTACCGACATTCGGCCGACCAATTATTGCTACTATAGGTAGTGCCATTTTCTATTGACCAATTTCTATTGACTATTTTATATTTATTATTTACTATTTTTAGTATCAAACAGTCAACGTTCAAATTTTATGCTGTGAGGAGTTTTTTCAGGTGAGGTAAATCTTATGGACAATAATCGACGGGATTTTCTGAAAATAATGGCTGCCGGAGCGGCTGTTGCGGCGCTGCCGGCGTATGCACAACAGCCGAAGAAGAAAAAGGCTGGCAATTCTGTTGCGCAAACGGTTCTGCCGCGCTGGCGGGGCTTTAATTTGCTGGATATGTTCACAATGCGAAGCAAAGGCGATTTTCAGGAAGATGATTTCCGCTGGATGCGCGACTGGGGCTTTGACTTCGTTCGTTTTCCAATGTGCTATCGGCTGTGGATAGAAGATGGGGACGACTACAAGCTCTATGAGCCGATGCTTGAGAAGCTTGACCGGGCTGTGGAGCTTGCCGGCAAATACGGACTGCATGTCAGTCTGAATTTTCACCGCGGGCCAGGATACTCGGTGAACAGAGAATTCACCGAGCCGTTCAATCTCTGGAAGGACAAGGAGCCGCTCGACGCATTCTGTTTCCACTGGCAGATGCTTGCCAAGCGCTATCGCGGCGTTTCGAGAGATAAGCTCAGCTTCGATTTAATCAACGAGCCGCCTTCGATTGGTGAGCGTATGAGCCGTGCCGACCATGAACGGGTAGTCCGGACTGCCGTGGCGGCCATCCGTGAAATAAGTCCTGACCGTATCGTCATAGCCGATGGTATAAGCTGGGGCAATGAGCCGGCGCCGGAATTGGCTGACCTCGGAATCGCCCAGAGTACACGGGCATATCAGCCGATGTTTATCAGCCATTACAAGGCCTCGTGGGTAAACAGTGATAGATACCCCGAGCCGGCCTGGCCCGGGCACGGCTGGGACCGCAAGCGTCTGGAACAGCACTACCAGAAATGGGCCGACCTTGCTAAAAAAGGCGTCGGCGTGCACTGCGGTGAAGGCGGCGCCTATAACAAAACGCCGCACAAAGTGGTCTTGGCCTGGCTGAAGGATGTCCTGGAGATTCTTACCGACCACGGCATCGGCTTATCTATCTGGAACCTCCGAGGTTCATTCGGCATTCTCAACTCAGGCCGAAAAGACGTCGAGTACGAGGACTTCCACGGCCATAAACTTGACCGCAAACTGCTGAAGCTACTGCAGGAGTTCGAATAGCTTCATATCGTAATAGGTTGAAAGCGGTTGCTCTGTTGCTCGTAATCTGGAAAATTGTTATGGGCCGGGGTACTATAAATCCTCGTTCTCATATTGAAATACAGCCTCTATCGGCACACCGAAAGTTCGGGCTATTTTGAAGGCCAGGGGCAGCGATGGTGCATACTTGCCGGATTCGATGGCAATAATTGTCTGGCGAGTTACACCTGCTTTATCAGCCAACTGCTGCTGGGTCATTTGACCATTCTCAAAGCGCAGCCGTCGAATCTGATTACTTAAATTTCTTTTCACCATTTTTGTCCCTCCGGCCGTACTGAATAAGGATTGCTATAGATTGTGCAAAAGCCTGGCAGAATCCAGCTCCTATGAGCAGTACTGGGCACCATGTCACTGGTATGGATCCTTCCTCGCCCAGGATGCCAATCGGGAGGAAAGACATGAGAATAACGTACAAATATACGGCGCCGAAGCCGGCTAAGTTTGCATTTTTCTCAATCAGCTTATCTCGTTCGTCGAATATAATCGTGCCTTTATCCTTTTTAAAGCAGGTAATCGATATAATCCCCCCACTGCCTGCAATAAAAACTGGAAAAAGAAAGACAATTTTGGGAATACCCACATCAAAAAATCGCATTAAGATTAATATAATCCCAAGAAAAATACCGAGCGAAAATGTGATTACAATAGTTAAGGACATTTTCTGTACTCTATTCATGCTTTTTCTCCTTTGCCTGTGCGGCCGTACTGAGCCAGAATCGCCACAGAGCAAACCAGCATAGCAATAAGAAATATGCCGAAGTTTATAATTGGCAGCAGGCAAACCGGAATCGAGCCATCCTGTCCAACAATAAATCGTGGAATTATACTTGAAGCGAATAATAAAATCCAAACTGAAACGAAGGAGGCCAATACAGCTCTCTTCTTGATGAAGTTGTCACGTTCGTCGCAATCAACTTCAGCCGGGCTTTGCTTCTTTCGGATAAAAATAATCGCTACGCCTGTAATCAGCCAAAAGGCCGGTAATCCCCAAAATCGGCCAAAGCCTTCGGGTAGTCTTCGCAAAATGAAAACTTCGACAACTATGTAGATACCTAAAGCGAAACATAGCAATGTCCCCACTAAATTAAACCAAGCGATTTTTTGTGTTTTATTCATGATTTTTCTCCTTTAACTGTCCAGCCGTACTGAAATAGAGATGCCGTGGACGATACCAGAATCCAGACAAAGTAGGCTAAGTAGACCAAAAGAATTACCAGGGGAGCTTTAATGGAGCCCATTTTGGTCATAACGATTAAAAGCCATCCTGCCCCGGCTAAAAAAATGAAAGCTCCTATAGCGCCGTAAATAGCTGCCTTGTTATCGATCTGCCTATCCCGCTCATCATAGACTTTTTTCCGGCGACAATCTATGACAGCAATTAGAACCGGAGGGATAGCGGAAAGAAGCCCTAATATTATATAGCGTGTCGGCTGACTCATATCGTAAATATCTATAGCGTTACGTCGTATGTATGCGATAACAACTGCTGCGATTAATATCGTTGCAAAAGATACTGCAAACCGGAGCCATGTTCTTTTTTGTGCCTTATTCATTTTTTCCCCCTTTTTTCAATTTGTTTTCATAGCAGGATACTTTATCTATGACTTTTCTCACTTTCCCGCATTCTTAACTTAATGCTTTGCAGCCATTTTGTATCGCAGCTTATGCTCTTCGCCTCTTATATTTTGTGCCTCCCCATCTGCGCTTAATGCTTTTCCAGGCATTTCGTAGTGCAGCATGCCAGCTAATGCTTTTAACCTCTTGTACTTTTAGGCCTATCTATGTTTGCAAATGTATAGTAAACTTTACATTTTGTCAAGTGTATTTTACATTTTTTGTAAAAGATTTTATCTTTTCAGCTGACAAAAGGCTGGAATTTCTTGTAAATCCACAGGTGGTAAGATGTTAAAATGATTTGGGGGGGAGCTGTTTTTGTGGAAATCTCGGCGTAAATCTCTGTTCTTGGTTTGTGTTCAAACGAAACTAACAAATCTCTCAGTTCGAGCCTTCGAAAGTGATAGACGAAGAATCTATTGCTCAAATTCTGGTGTATTTCCGATATACAGTTAATGATATTCACTAATTTCAAGACAAAGCAATGCCCCTTTTGTGCTGAGACTATACAGGCCAAAGCGATAAAGTGCCGATTTTGTGGGGAATTTCTCAACAGTGACAAGGCAAAGGCCCTGGAGGCGGACCCGGAGTCGGATTCGCAGTCATCCGAGGACGAAGAAACAAACGATAACGTCCTGTTTGTAGCCAGGCCTTCTCTGTGGGGGATGGCCCCGGCGATGGTCAAGGGCTTGTTCTTTATTGTTCTGGCGGGCCTTTTGGTAAGGCTGCCCCTCGAGAGCTTCATTAATGACCTGTTAGGTTTGGGACTTACCGAAAGCCAAAGCTGGACAGTTGGCGGGTACAGGATTATCGCAGGCTTTGGGCTTGGCTTGATTGTAGTGCTTATTCTTGTGATAAAAGTTGTCAGGCTCAAAGTGACCCGCTACGAAGTTTCGCCTGATAGAATTGAATGGAGCCGGGGTATCCTCGACAGAAGGGTTGATAATATAGATATGTTTAGGGTGATCGACCTGAAGATGCGCAGGAGCGTGCTCGACTGTATTTTCGGCATCGGTACTGTGGGGCTAATAACGACCGACAAGACGGACCCGAAGTTTGAGTTTGAAAAGATACACAGGTCCCGTGAACTCTACGATATTATCAAGAAGGCCAGCCTTGAGGCGGACCAGCGAACCGGCGTTGTGCATCTGGAATAAATTTAAGAATTCTTATCCTCATCCGGGACATACTCAATCAAATCTCCCGGCGCGCAGCTCAATGCTTTGCATAAGCTGTTTAAAGTTGAAAAGCGAATTGCGCGGGCCTTGTTGGTTTTAAGAATGGAAAGGTTGTTTACCGCCAGACCTGTCGCCTCTGCTAAATCTTTTAGCTTCATCCGCTTGTCCAAAAGCACATAATCCAGTCGAACGTTAATCATTTGCGAACCTCCTTTTAGACCAGCGTTTTTGACTCTTCAATGACGAGCAGAATCCGGCGGAGTATCTGCCCCAATCCAATTAAAATCAGTATCTTTGTTGCTAACGGCACCACTAAAGGTTGAACGAGGAGCAAACGCCCCGGACTGTTTCTTTCAAATAGGACAACGTGCAAAATGTAATATATCAAAACATTTTGTCCTGTCAGAAGTGCCGCATACACATAGAGGACTTTGTCACCATATCGCAGAATCCAACCCGGCGTATATTCATTTTCAAGCATGTATCTGATAAGCTGTGCTACTAAAAGTGCAATCAGCCCGGGCAGAACAAACTCGAAAACAAACGATGTAGAGGCATATATAAAATTCTCTGAGGTATATGGCCAGCCTATCGTACCTGCTGCATCACTCACAGCTAAGGTAACGAGCACAAACAGCAAAAACCATATAGTGCCTCCGCATATGAGTACCCATCCAAAGATTCGCGCTGCTAAACAATAAAACCTTAACAACTGCCTGTTCTTCTCAATGAATTCATTCATAATACTATTGCTCCTTTCTAAAATTTTCCGATTTCAACTATATTTCGTTGAATTATAAATGATAAACGTTGAATTATCAACGAAAAATGATAAATTTATAAAAAATTTTTTTGATGAGAAGAGAGAGTTGAAATATAGATATGCAGCAGGTTCAGAACCTAAGGGTTTTATGCTCAAGCTCAATCATCTTTCTTTTGAGTGTTATTCCTCCGGGGGCGGAGAAGCCGCCGAGTTTGCCATTGCTTCGGATTACACGGTGGCAGGGGATAATCAACGGCAGTGGATTTTTGGCAAGAGCGCTGCCGACTGCCCGGCTTGCGTTGGGTCGGCCTGATCTTTTCGCTAAGCCAGAATAGCTTATTGTTTGGCCGAATTCTATGGCCCTGCAGGCGGTTAAAACCGAGATGCCGAACGAACTAAATCTGTCAAGGACCAGAGGGATATCCCGGCTAAAATTTATGTACGCACCTTCAAAATAGGCGGTTATCTGTTCCTGAAGTGTTCTTAAAAAGGTTTTGTCGAGTTGCGGGTTGTGGAAATTTTTTAGAAGCATTGATTTGATTTTTTCGGGTTTCGGCCCGGGCAGTTGGGTCCGGCAAAGGGCATATTCGGTGCCGGCAAGGCCAAAATAGCCCCATTTGGTCTTAAAAATCACATATTTTATCACTTTTTGCATTTTTTTACCTGAATTGCGCGCCTAAATATTTTCTAATGTGCCAAATTCATTGACGCAAGAGTAAAATTCTGTTAAATATATTAGTTTTTACAGAAATAGCGGATAGCAGCCAAGATTTGCTAACAGCTTTTTATTTTTGATTTTTTGTTTTTAATTTATGTCTCTCGAAGAGCTGAGAAAGAAAATAGACGAACTTGACCATCAGCTTGTCAAGCTGCTCAATGAGCGTGCGCGCGTTGTGGTGGAGATAGGAAAGCTAAAGACCAGGACCGACAAACCGGTTTATTCGCCGGACCGTGAAAAAGAGGTGTTTGCCAGGATTGCCGAGGCCAATAAAGGCCCGCTGCCGGACAGGTGTCTGGTGGCTATTTGGCGCGAGTTGATGAGTGGGTCATTTGTTTTGGAAAGGCCGTTGCGAATCGGCTATCTTGGCCCCGGCGGCAGTTTCAGTCATACTGCAGCGATGCTCAAATTCGGCCAGAGTGTCGAATATGAACCGTTGGCGGATATCACAAGTATCTTTGATGAAGTGAGCAAAGGTCATTGCGACCTGGGCCTTGCGCCGGTAGAGAATACTATGGGCGGTGGCGTAATAGAGACGCTTGATGCCCTGATTGAGTCGAATGTGAAGGTCTGTGCTGAGGTCCTGATGTCAATCCATCATAGTCTTTTGGGCAATTGTCCGTTGGAAGAAATCGAGAAGATTTACTCGAAGCCGGAAGTTTTCGCCCAGTGCCGAAACTGGCTAAGTGCCACCTTTAAGGAGGCACAAACTGTCTCCGTAGCTTCCACCGCCAAGGCGGCACAAATTGCAGCCGATGAGCCGAGGGCCGCTGCGATTGGCTCCAATGTAGCTGCGGAATTATATGGACTGCGAATCATCTGCGAGAATATCGAGGATATTGCCAACAATATAACCAGATTTTTGGTAATCAGCCGAGAAGACGCAAGGCCGACCGGCGAAGATAAGACAGCTATATTATTCAGCACCGCTCATAAAGCCGGCGCCTTGGCCGATGTGCTCGATGTTTTCAAGCGATACGGTATCAATTTGACAAATATCGAGTCCAGGCCCAGCAGAAAAAGGGAATGGGAGTACTATTTCTTCGTGGACTTTTTGGGGCACAGAACGGACAAGAACGTCCGGGAGGGAATAGATGAAGCGCGGAAGCATTGTTTGCAGCTTTCGATATTGGGCAGTTTTCCGAGAGCGACGGAGCTGCTTTAGTCGGGTAGATGGTTCATTGTTGAACTAAAAACTAAAACCGGAGTTTTGCAAAATTGAGGTTAGGCATATATTATTTAAGAAAATCAGGTTTTCGATTTTCTTGAATAATCAGCTAACTTTTTATTACACAACAACGTGCTGTTTGAAAAGAAAAAATTAAAAAACAATTTTTTCTTTCCTAAGTATGCCTAACCTCGATTTTGCTGAGGCCTTAGTCACGGATAACATAGGAGAGTCTTATGAGAAAGCCGTTTGTGGCAGGTAACTGGAAAATGAACACCGATAGTTACACCAGCGTAGATCTGGCTGAGCGTGTTGCTTCCGGGGCAATGGAGGTAGCGGCGAGCGGAAGGTTAACTGTGGCGGTTTGTCCTCCCTTTGTTTATCTGCAGGCTGTGGCCAAAGCCCTTAGCGCATCGAACGTTGGTATCGGTGCCCAGGATGTTTACTTTGAATCCAAGGGTGCTTTTACAGGTGAGATAAGTTCGTCGATGCTGAAGGATATCGGCTGCACGTATTGTCTCTGCGGCCATTCGGAACGCCGACACGTAATCGGTGAGACTGATGAGCTGATAAATAAAAAAGTTACTGCTTCAATTGCGGGTGGACTTTTGCCGATATTATGTGTAGGCGAGCTGCTCGCCGAGCGGGAAGCCTCTCAAACAAATGGGGTGTTAACTCGGCAAATAAAAAGCGGGCTGGCTGGCCTGAGTGCCGAAAAGGTCTCAGCGGTAACCATAGCGTATGAGCCGGTCTGGGCCATCGGGACAGGCCTGACGGCGACACCGCAGCAGGCCCAGGAAGTGCACGATTTTATACGAAAGCTGTTGGGCCAGATGTATGATGACCAGTTGGCTGAGGGAATTCGTATTCTCTATGGCGGCTCGGTAAAGCCCAACAACACCGCAGAGTTGATGGGCCAGCCTGATATCGACGGCCTGCTGGTCGGCGGGGCAAGTTTGAAGGCAGATGATTTTCTCGCAATAATTCAGGCGGTAATATAATTGAAAGGGTAACGAATATGACTGTTTTTCCATTGTTGGCGGCAAGTTTCATTTTGACGGTAGTCGCATACTTGTTCATTATTTGCTGCGTGGCGCTGATTTTAATCATTTTGGTTCAGAAGGGCAGAGGTGGTGGTTTAAGTGCGGCGTTCGGCGGCGGCATGGCCGGCGGGATTCTGGGTTCCAAAACTGGTGACTTCCTGACCTGGGTAACAATAGTCTTGGTGGGTATATTTCTGACCCTTGCAGTGGTGATGGCCAGGTTCTACAAACCGAGTGACAGTGGTTATGGAGCGGACCAGCCGGCTCAGCAGCAGCCGCTGACAAGCCCGGAGCAGCTACCACCGTCCGTCGGCATCGAGGATACGACAAGTGATGCTAATGGCGGTATTGATGTGAATTCGCCCGGTAGTTAATGAGGAGATTGTTTCAAGGTGCACATATAATGGTTGTGTGCACGGCCGAATTCGGCTTGAAAGCGTAACGTTATGATAAATAGTATGACCGGCTATGGCGAGGCGCAGGGTGAAGTTAACGGCGTAAGTTACGTCGTTGAAATCAAGACCCTTAACAATCGCTATTTAAAGACGATTGTAAGGTTGCCGGAATTAGCGGCGTTTCTGGAAGAAGATATTGAAAAACTTCTGCGAAAGAATATGTCGCGCGGGACGGTAAATTACGTGCTTCGGCTCAAGGATACCTCGGCCAACGCGCTCTTTGATATTAACGAGTCAGCCCTGCGGGCGGTTGTGGAAAAATTGAGCCGGGCCGGGTCGTCGGCTTCTGTTAAGGGGACCGTTGATGTAGGTAATTTGTTGAACCTGCCCGGTATCATTCAGCCGGCATCCCCTGATAAACAGGAGGCCGAGAAAATCAAAAAGCTGGTTTGCCAAATAAGTCAGCAGGCCATAGATAAGGTCAAAAAAATGAGAGCCGCCGAAGGAAAGCTGCTCCATGATGATTTGAAAAAACAATGCGTGGCCATACAAAAAAACCTGCAGAAAATACAGGCTCGGTGCGATGTAGTTCTCAAACAGTACGCAAAAAAACTAAAGCAAAGAGTCGATGAGCTGCTTGCACAGGCAAGACTGACATTGGATGAAGAAACCCTTGCCAGAGAAGTTGCAGTTTTTGCAGACAGGTCGGATATATCCGAGGAGATTGCTCGGCTAGATTCACATCTGCAGCAATTTGTTCAATGCTGTCAGGCTAATGACCAGGCCGGACGCAGGTTAGACTTCATCAGCCAGGAGATGCTCAGAGAAGCAAACACCATTGCCAGCAAGGCCTCCGATACTGAGATTATCCGCTGTGTGGTAGATATAAAATGCCGAATAGACCGGATTAAGGAACAGGTTCAGAATGTAGAGTAGAAAGGATGCAGAACGTAAAGGGCCTCGCAAGTTTGAACTGGAACTGGAATGAACGACATTGGGAACAGAAAAGGCAAAGTGGTGATAGTGAGCGGCCCATCCGGTGTTGGCAAGAGCACTATCTGCGAAGAGGTGGTTAAACGGCTGGATAATATTTATCTCAGCATTTCGGTTACTACCCGGCCGAAGAGCGAAGCTGAAGTTGACGGCCAGGATTATTGGTTTATATCAGAACAGGAGTTTCAAGAGCGAATCAATAAGGGCCTGTTGTTGGAACATGCTGAGGTGTTCGGTCATCTATATGGGACGCCGAAAGACAAGGTTGAAGAAGCTGTGCGGGCCGGTAAGACCGTTATTCTTGAAATCGACGTTCAAGGTGCCAAACAAGCCAGAGTAATTTTCCCTGATGCGGTGATGATTTTTATTTTACCGCCGACCGAAAAAGACCTTGTAGAACGTATGGACAACAGGGGCAGAGAAGCCGCTGATGCCGCTGAAGAAAGACTTAGCGGGGCAAGCAATGAAATCGCCGTGGCCTGGCAATATTATAAACATATGGTTATAAATGAGGATTTGCAGCAGGCAGTGGACGAGTGTGTGCAAATAATCGAGGATTCGAGCAGTGAGGCGTAACCCGCTGGTGTTGGTACGAGCGATAAACCACGAACCGTAAAGCAGGAGGCTGACCACAAACGCGACGAAGGAAGTTTGGGAAGGTTCACATTTTGCAGCGTATTTCAAGATGGAGCCCGAACTCGGATATGAGGTAAAAGATGATAGAAGAGCTCAAGAGTGAAGAGATAGTTAACAAAGTTGGCGGTAGATTCAAATTGACGGCGCTGATTCAAAAACGATTGGGCGAGCTTTTGCAGGGTGCCAGGCCGTTGATTGAGAATGCCGCAGACAAAACGATGCTCGAAATTGTTATTCAGGAGATCCTGCAGGACAAAATCACCGTCGATGACGGATTGCCCGCAAAGGCCTCAGAGAGAACGAAGGAAAATTAGGGACAAATCAGCTCTCCGATACGCATCGGCGGAAAAAACCTGTTAGAAATTCCAGAAATGATAAAGATGCGGAACAAAAAGGGGAAATTTCTAACGGGGTAAAACGAGATACGAGATGCTTGAGAATCTGAATATTCTGTTAGGTGTCAGCGGTGGAATCGCTGCATACAAGGTGGTCGATTTAGCCGGCAAGTTGACCGCTGCCGGTGCAAGGATAAATACCGTAATGACCGAAAACGCCTGCCGCCTCGTTGGCCCAAAAAGCTTCGAGGCGGTTACCTGCTCAGCCGTTTTTACGAGCCTGTGGAGTATGCCCGATGAATATAAAATCGGCCATATTGAGTTGGTTGATCGGGCCGATATTGTTGTAGTGGCACCTGCAACGGCCAATATCATCGGAAAAATAGCAAACGGTATCTGCGATGATTTACTTAGTACGGTTCTTTGTGCGGCCTGGCGGCTGATTAAATCAGAGGCGGCACTTTTGGCTCCTGCGATGAACAATAATATGTGGAATAATCCGGCCGTGCAGCGCAATGTCAGGACGGTCAAAGAAATGGGTTTTCAGTTGATAGGCCCTGTCGAGGGCCGACTCGCCAGCGGAGTTGAAGGCATCGGCAGAATGTCAGAGACGCAGGACATTTTGGAAGCGATCGAAAAAATCGCCGCCGAAGTCAAACCAAAAAAGACAGAATAACTTTTGTTGCTATTTAGTCCCCCTGTTTTAACGGGGGTTTTATCTGTACTACAATCTTTCAACTCCTTGTTTTTTATGTGTGTTTTTTGTTATGACTTATTGTAATATCATTATTTACAAGAAGTTATGAGATATTTTTACAGAAAGAACTTTTTGGTTGCGGCCAAGGGCGAAGCCCGAGGCTGCGCCGGGTAATCTGTGGTTTAAAATGCACATCCTTATCACAGCAGGCGGCACTCGTGAATACATTGACCCGGTCCGCTTTATCTCCAACGCAAGCAGCGGCAGGATGGGTTACGCCCTTGCCCATGCGGCGCTCAAGGCCGGGCATAAAGTAACCCTCATAACCGCGCCAACCGCCCAAAGGCCACCGAGCGAGGTGAAACTCGTAAAAGTTGAAACCACCGCCCAGATGTTCGATGCGGTCAAGAAGCATTTTGAGAAGTGCGATTGTCTGATTATGGCAGCGGCTGCGGCCGATTACACCCCTACCCAGCTGGCTAAAACCAAAATCAAAAAGACCGGCAAACATATAACTATCAAATTGAAACCGACAGCCGACATCTTGAAATGGGCGGGACAACATAAAAGCAAAAATCAAATCGTTGTCGGTTTTGCCCTTGAAGACAAAGCTGTCCGAAGCCGTGCTGAAAAGAAGATGAAAGAAAAGAACCTTGATATGATAATCGCCAACACCTCTGCTGCTATCGGTGCTGACAAATCAACCGTTCAAATAATGACACGCTGCAACAAGTGGATAAAGTTGCCGCATTCGACAAAATCATTGATAGCTAAAAAGACCATCGCCATTGTAGAAGAGTTGAGGCCGTTACCTGGGCCTGCCTCAAACAGGCCCAGGCAATGCAATCATAGTACTACAACGCCATTTTAGCTCAAGATTTTTAGGCGGTTAGCCGATGTCTTC
>CAYUFX010000042.1:0-35052 GCA_964444135.1 uncultured Pirellulales bacterium
ATTTTATCGGATACCCTCTAATTCTCAATGGTACAGTTTTTTGGGGTCATGCCACACCAACACTCCAGGGTTTTGATATATGAACTTTGTCCATTTGGTCACAACTTGTTAAGCTACCAGCGCCTATCACAATAGTTTTATCATTTGGTGGCTTCATTACCTGACCGGTCATTTGATATCGGTCTGCGGTTGGCGGCCCCATACTTTGATTATTCGCACAAACACCTATTTTCGTTTGCGTGCAAATTGCAGAAAATATCAAGATGTCCACAGCGGAACGTATTTCGTTGTACTCTTTAATGTCATCTAGTATACGAAAATCCGATTCCCCATAAGAACAAATCGTGAGAGTATTAACCTGTTTACCATAATAGTCTACAAAACAACTAAAATAACGATTCAATTGGTTTCGCACCGCCGTGTCACAGACTTTGTTTTCATCCCAAGGCCAAAACCTGACAGGGCCAACCTGAACCTCTTGTCGCAATCCAGCCCAAGGCATAACACAGACTGCAATCTTGTTAGTCTGTTTTTGACTTTCACTCATATTTTTGGATCAATAATCCTTTATAAATATACGAAATACCCACTTATTTTTCAGACAGAATCGATTTTTTCAACAGAGCCATACTAACCATTTATCCTACTAGGCCAATTTAGAGAAACAAGTGAGACAACGCTAGTAACAGTTTTATGAAGGCAATAGATACCGTAAATGCGAAAAGTAACCAACCCAAGAGATGAGCAAGGCCGAAAAGATTCATTGTGACTCCATGATAGTTATCCTTTTTCGTAAGATGGACATCTACCCAGTCCTTTGAAGTCTTGCCTTCTGCTCGGCTGTCCATGTGACGTTTAGTTACAAATGGTTCACTTGTTACCCACCTTATATCTGAGACTTTCGAGTCTTTATTTCGTTCTTGCGTAAGACCAAGATCCTCTTCCACTTTAGCAAGAATAGTAATTGTTTCTAAGAAGCGCTGGTAAAGCCGCGTGGTTCCGCGTTTAGCCAGTGACGCTATACCGACGATCAAGATCGGGCCAACCACAAGGGGTACGAAGTGGTACCAGTTCTTGGCATAATAGATCCCTGCGACTGTGCCGACAATCAAAGTTGAAAGCAATCCCACATAGAAAGCTATGCGCTTCTGATGTTCGGTAAGAAAATACTCTTCTTGCTCAATTACCAATCGATAAAGTGTGAATAAGTCCTCTTTTTCCATTGTTCTTAGCAACAACCAATAATCAAATTGATCAATGAAACTAGCAAACAACAGACTTTCAAACCTTACATTGCCCGAAATTTTCTAATGTATCAAGCAGTTTCATGGCTCGTCGTCGGTGTCTCGTCTCTCGTCTTGTGTGCTTGCCATATTTTAGCTGTTTTCGACCTTTAGCACAACAGTTTTTTTGCTTTTTTTCTTTTGAAGTTGAAAGATGAAGGCAATGTTAGTATTGGAAAATTAGAGAATTAGAGAATTGGAGAAATAGTGAATTAGGTTGATTTTGGATTCCCGCTTGCGCGGGAATGACAGTTTAGAATAGATTCCTCGACTGCGCTCGGAATGACGACGCAGTGAATTGGGGGGCAATATCTGAGAGAATTAGAAATTAGAGAATTGGTGAATTAGAAGTCAGAATTCAGAAGACAGAAGTCAGATGACAGATTTTATCTTCTGTTTTCTATGTCATTCTGTGACAGTCAGTTTCCTTGTTCGTGTAAATACGTGTTTACGGGAAATTTAGTGAAGCAAATTCGCCGAAGAATTTTTTGGCGGTGGCATTCCGCCAAAGGCGGATAAACTCCAGCCTTAGCGGCTTGGCGACATTGGGAAATTTAGAGCGGCAAAATCACCATAATATTTGCGTGCAGCTTTATCGTATGCTCTGGCTGCCTGCTTCTGGTTATCGAAGCAGCCGAGATACATCTTCTTTCCGTTGACAGTCAGTATTGCCTTCCAGGGTTGGCCTCGTTTGTTCCGGGAGACGCCTTTGTACTTGGAGAGGCTTCTGGGTCTGCGCTTGCGGCTGTTCCAGCAGTTCTGCTGGCGAGTGGCGGACCTTAGGTTGGCCTTGCGGTTATCGAGACTATTGCTGTTTATGTGGTCGCATTCCAGTCCTTCGGGAGTATGGGCTACTTCGCGGTGCATGCGGTAGGACTTTCGCTTACCGCTTTTCTTGCACAACTCGGAGCGGACGGCGTAGAATTTAGTATAGACTTTCGATGTGGTCCATTTGTGCTTGCTGAGCCAGTAATAATCATCCGGGTCAACGATGGCGTATTTGCCCTGGGTCAAAGGGATGCGCCTGAAGGGATAGCCGAAGCGAATCCGCCGATATAAGAGCACGGGAAGAACTAATATACGCTCAAGACGGTGAGGGATGTTGATTATAATCTGAATTGCTGAGCCCTTTGATGGGTGTGAAGCACAAAATCCGAAATCCTAAATATGAAACAATGTGTGAATTCAAAATCCTGAATTTTTAGAACAGGAGTTTCGGGTGTGGCGGCCCGAAATCAGAGCTACTATAAAAGCAGCCCTCCATAATTGGAGCTATCTGCGTATTTGATGCGAAAAAAGGCATCGATTCTCGATTCCCGAATCTCGTAACTCGATATCAGAAAGGCAGTTAAAATTTTTTCGGAAAATTTTATTTTTGCTTCCAAGTATCAGCGTTTTTGATTGAAAATTTGTGGATATTTTACCTATTTTGACGCATAAGGTTGCCCTTTCAACGCGCTTATCCTTTCTTACTTTTCAAGTAAGTATCAGCGGATTTGGTTGAAAATCATGTCGTTCGATGCCAGCGATATTTTGTGGAATGTGCTCTTGCCTCACACTAATCAGGCGTTTAGAGCACCAAAAGAGCCTTGGCTCACGCCGTTTTGGTGCGGGACGATTAGTGCGGGACGGGTCTGTGGTGTCCGGACGTGAGCAAATACAGGGAAAAACTCTTGCAAACTGTGATGGTAATACGATAGAATGAGCCGGTCTCAAAAATCCAACCGGCCGAATGGCCTTATCAAAATGTTAACCAGATACCGGGAGGTTGACTATGAAGTGGATGCTCCGAAGTTTGATAATTGTAGCTTTTGCTCTTTATGTTGCTCAGGCCTATGGCATTGAAGGCGTCGAAATTGTTCCGGATGTTGTCTATGGGCATAAGCACGGCATGGCCCTGACATTCGATGTGTACAAGCCCAAACAGGAGGCCAATGGGGTGGGGATTCTGTTTATGGTCAGCGGCGGCTGGGTTTCCAGATGGCTTTCGCCGGAACAGAGCATTAGCTGGTTCAAGCCGATGTTAGACAAAGGCTTTACCGTCTTTGCCGTGCGTCACGGCAGCAGTCCGAAGTACGTGATTCCGGAGATCATCGAGGACGTACGCCGCAGTGTGCGTTTTATCCGCCTGCGGGCGAAGGATTTCGATGTTGACCCCGAGCGATTGGGTGTTGCCGGTGCCAGTGCCGGTGGACACTTGTCTTTGATGCTGGGTACGACTTCCGACAATGGTGATCCCAACTCGAAGGATGAAGTTCTTCGCGTCAGCGACCGGGTTGCTGCCGTAGTGGCTTATTTTCCACCTACCGACCTCCGTCCGTTGGTCAACAAGCTGCCCGATTACCCGGCCCTGAACTTCGAAGAAGAGAAGGCGGCAGACTATTCGCCCTTGTTGCATGTCTCAAAGGACGACCCGCCCACGCTGCTTATTCACGGTGACAAAGATGAGCTGGTACCGCTCGAGCACAGCGAGAATATCCTCGCGGAATTCAAGAAACACAAAGTAACCAGTGAGTTGCTGGTTATCAAGGGTGCCGGTCACGGATTCCGGGGTGAAGACGGCAAGCGTGCCGCCGATTCGCTGGTGGCGTGGTTCGAAAAGCATTTGCTCAAGAAGTGAATCGAGGTGGCTGTCCCCCGAAAAACCCGGTTCGTTTTGTTACTTAGCTGCGCAGATGTTGATCGCTGTAGATTAGCTACTCGGCTTTGGTGCAGTGATGTTGAGAGGAGGCAAGCCTGAAACGCTCAGTAAGGATTTGGGGCATTTTGGGCTTAAAAAGTTTATCGTTTCCTTGAGGTTGGTAAATTTGCGCTCAAGAAACTACAGGTGCGATATGGATGAAAAAAGAAGACTCGTGCTACGTAGCGATGTACGCTTCGTCGCCAAAGCTTCGGCCTCCGCCATAGGCTCTGACCGACGGCTAATGGAGCGTCGGCGACTTCGCAGAGTAGGATTCACACTTATCGAGCTTTTGGTGGTGATTGCCATTATAGCGTTATTGATGGCCATATTGATACCGGCGCTCCAGGTAGCCAAGGAGACCGCCTCGGGGGCGGTCTGTTTGGGTAACCACAGGAGTCTGCTCGCAGGATGGATTATGTATGCCGACGACAACGACGGCGTGCTGATGTGCAATGGGGCCTGCTATGATGAGGCGGATGACGATAGCCCGTGGGTTCATCGGCCCAAGAATCCTGCCGGCAGCAATCTGTCTTATAATCCGGCGCCGGAGAACATAACGAACGAGGACCGCTATCGAGGGATACAGCAAGGGACGATGTGGCAATACGTCAAGGATGTGGATGTCTATCACTGTCCGGGTGACAATCGTAAAAGTACAAGGCGGCCTCCCCGTGATTGTTTTCGCAGTTATTCCATCTCCTACGCCTTCGGCCCGCTCCGCGCTAAAGACCTCACTCCTCGCGGCGGGTACCAGTACTATAGAAGAATGCAGGAAGTTAAAGATGCGCCGCAGTATTATGTATTTGTCGAAGAGGAACATAACGGCAGCCGCTATGGCGAAAACGAAGGAGGATGGCATCTGCCTTTTGGCGGCGGTACGAACTACTTATCTAATCCGGGTAGCTGGACCTTCTATGATCCACTGGCTTCTTATCACAACAAATCCAGCACATTTGGTTTTGCCGATGGCCACGCGGACAGGCGCAGATGGGTGGATAAACGGACCCTTGAGTTCATCAGGAGAAATGCCGAGGAACCATCTTCTCATTCCGGAATAACGACATCTTCACCCGGCAATGAAGATATCCAGTGGTTGTTAGAGCACTTTATCGAAAGAAAACGTGTCGATTGATTGCCCTGTTCTTTCCTTAGCACCTCTGAATTTTAAATATTTTTTCCACTTTTTCCTTGATTTTGAGCGAGGAGGTATATATTTTTATCCGTTTAATTTTTAGGAAATCTTTGAAGGGAAACAGAATGAAAAGACTGATTAGTTTGTTGCTTGGTTGCTCTGTGATTCTTGTTGGCTGCGCTTCTCAAGAAGCAAATCCCATTATTGCCTATCAACCAGCGAATGAGAACCAAAGTGACACAGCGCTTAACGCTTCTTTCGGCGCTGCGAGCGTCGAGGAAACACAGAAGGAAGTCGAGAACCAAAGTTACAGAGCGATTAACGCTCCGGTAGGCGCTCCGAGCTCCCAGGAAACGCTGGAGGAAGTCGAGAGCAGCCGCGAACCGGATGTCATCTTTGTCCCTACACCCCAGGATGTGGTGGACAAGATGCTGGAGTTAGCGGAAGTCAAGAAAGACGACCTGGTTTATGACCTGGGCTGCGGGGACGGCCGAATCGTAGTAACGGCGGCCAAGAGGTTCGGCTGCAAGGCCGTGGGCTACGACATAGACCCGGAGCGAGTGGAAGAGTCGCTTGAAAACGTGGAGAAGAACGACGTTGGAAACCTGGTTAGAATTGAGCAGAAGGACATCTTCACCCTCGACCTCAGCAAGGCAGATGTAATCACTCTTTACCTGCTTCCGAGTCTGAATGTGAAACTGATTCCTCAGCTTGAGAAGCTCAAGCCCGGCTCGCGGATTGTCTCCCACGACTTCCGAATGAAAGGAGTCAAGCCGGACAAGGTCGTCAAGCTCACTTCCAATGAGGACGATAGAGAACACAAGGTTTTTCTGTGGACCTCGCCCCTCAAGAAGAGAAAGATAGATGATACGGCTCCCGTTGAGAATGATTCCTTTTGAGGGTCATTTTGCTCCGGCGTCTTGTATTCAGTCATTTCCCTGTCCAAAGTTTTTTTACAGTGGAATCAATTTCGCTAATTACGATGAGAGCGAAACTTTGATTGAGATCGGCTCACACAATCGCCATAGAAGTTTTAAATAGTGTTTCACAGACTGTTCTAGCGATTGTTTTCTGTCTCGTTTTTATCGGATAAAATTAACGAAAATAGCTTGCATTTCTGCGACTGAGTGTATTATAATAATGGCTGACATGTACACCAGGGATACGCATCATGTCTGTTGAAAATTCTCGGTCAGGAAAGGCTTCTTCAAAAGAGTAGGAGAACTGGTATGGGAAAAGGAAAAGGGTTTACCCCGTTGGAAATAAAAATTTCTAAGGGGGCTAATAAAAGATTTCCCGAAAGACACGGGGAAATTCACCTTCGGCGAATCAGGCAACAACACCGGAGTTTTTTAACGGGGTTTACATTGATAGAGCTTTTGGTGGTAATCGCCATTATCTCAGTGCTGATGGCAATATTGATACCGGCACTGCACCGTGTCAGGGAACAGGGCAGGCGTGCGGTTTGCCTCAGCAATCTGAAGCAGTTGACAATGGCGTGGATTATGTACGCCGATGAGAACAACGATGTCCTCGTCAACGGCGCCATAGGCTATAGCAATGCCGAAACGACCTGGGGTAAACACAAAGGTGAAAAGGCCTGGGTGGACCGTCTTGCAACCGGCTGGGACGAACAGCAGGACGCCATCAGAGACGGCGCCTTGTGGCCTTATGTTAAGGATGTCAAAATGTACAGGTGCCCGACGGGGCGTAAAGAAGAGGCGCTAACATACGCTATAATGTTCTCTATGAATGCTGTTGAACATACCTGGGTTCAAGGAGTACCTAATACACACATCAAGAAAAGGACCGAGATTCATAACCCGGCACCTCCCTACAGACTTGTTTTCATCGATGAAGGCTATATGACTCCGGATGCTTATGCTGTTTATTATAGAGATGAGTACTGGTTTGATAGCCCTCCGGTCCGACATGGGGACGGGACGACCCTCTCCTTTGCAGATGGACACAGTGACCACTGGAGGTGGAAGGGCACCGATACGATAAAGCATGCCAGAGAAGAGGAAAACACGGGACCCCTGGTCGGGTGGACGCCGCAAACACCCGCGGGTTTCCAGGACCTGTACAGGATGCAGAAGGGTTGTTGGGGAAAATTGGGTTATACACCATCTCATCCATAGCCCTAACTTTTTGTACATATCGTTTTTATTCCACTGGGCCTGCAAGTGAGCTGTTTTGGGCAGGTGATGAGTGCACTTGAGGTCAGTCACTACGTGTTCTTGTTGATAAAGGTTACTGAATCTTTTTGGGCTCTGCTTTTAGCTCGAGGTCAGGCTTTTATGAAAGGGGATGTCGTACTTCCATCTTGGTGGCCCATTTGTGAGAATTGAGCCTATAGTATACCGACAGCCTGGATTTGATTGTGTTATATCTTGTTTGGTAACGGATTGAATTATCGAAAAAAGCTTGCATTTCTGCGGCTTAGTGTATTATAATAATGGCTGAAATATACCAGGGAAATTCATTGTCTCTGGTGAAAGAACTCGATGTGGAAAAACCTTCTTCAAAAGAGTAAGGAGAACTGATATGGGTAAAGGAAAAGGGTTTACCCCGTTAGAAATAAAAATTTCTAAGGGGGCTAATAAAAGATTTCCTGAAAGACACGGGGAAATTCGCCTTCGGCGAATCAGGCAACAACACCGGAGTTTTCTAACGGGGTTTACGTTAATAGAGCTTTTGGTGGTAATTGCTATCATCGCTATCCTGATGGCGATATTGATGCCGGCACTGCACAGAGCCAGGGAGCAAGGCAGGCGTGCGGTTTGCCTTAACAACCTGAAGCAGTTGGCGATGGGGTGGATTATGTACGCGGATGAAAATGACGGTAAGCTCGTCAACGGTGCAGCAGGATATAGCAATGTCCAAACGTCCTGGGGCGACCACCAAAATGAGTTAGCCTGGGTGGGCACGTGTTGGCATAGCAACTACCAGCAGGGCGAACAATTACCAGCCGAAGAGCAAAAAAGTGAGATTAAGAAAGGAGCACTGTGGCCCTATTGTAAGGACCTGAAACTTTACCGCTGCCCGACCGGCAGCCGGGGAGAGATGCTGACATACGCTATCATGTTTTCCATGAACGCTGTTAACCATGCCCCGACTCAAGGAGTACGTGGCGCACACGTCAAGAGGATGAGCGAGATTCACAGTCCGGCACCTACCTACAGACTCGTTTTTATCGACGAGGGCTGGGTTACTCCTGATGCTTTTGCCGTTTATTATGATACTGAGCAGTGGTGGGACGACGCCCCCGTCCGGCACGGCGACGGCACGAACGTCTCTTTCGCAGACGGACATAGTGATTACAAAAAGTGGAAAGGCATCGAAACAATAAAGAACGGCAGAAATCTCGAGCGTGGTCATGCCGGCTCAGGATTCACACCTCAGAGCTATGACGGCTATCAGGATTTATACTGGATGCAGAAGAGTACGTGGGGCAGATTAGGCTATACACCAACTCATCCATAGCTCAGTCTTTTTGCTTGGTTGTTTTTTGGGATAGCCAATACAGTTACCTGTTTTCTGCTGTTATGAGTCTGCTTACGAACTATATATCGCCCAAAGCTGCAATTTCCCCAAACAAATTAGTTTGTGTGACCGTTTCTATCTCCAAATCCGCGGAATAATCCTGCCGGTTCGGCTGATGTCCAGATAGTAATCTTGACCGAAGTGCTCAAGCATCATCTGTTCCTCTTTCGGGGACCGGAAAAGATACAAAGGAACAAGAATCGCCATAAACGCCCAGCCTCTTAAATTGACAGCAGTTGTTCCATATTGGGGTGATGGCGCAGTGTGTGCGAGCGAACCTGATGTGAAAAAGCTGGACAATCCAGCCTGGTCAAAGGTTATTGAGTCTTTTTGGGGTCTGTTTTTAGCTCGAGGTCAGGCTTTCCTGAAAGAAGACATCGTACTTCCTTTTGGTGGCCCATTTGTGAGCATTGAGCCCATAGTGTACCGACAGCTTGGATTTGATTGTTTTTTTACTGTTGCCTGTTTTTTTCATTTTGCACCGTTCCTCTTTTTATCGACCATGATGGCGATTCTCTTTAGGATAGATTCCCGTGAGGATTAGGCGGTTGATGGTGAGCAAAAGAAACTCCCTGTGCCACGTAAAGAGCGTTAAAAAGCATGAATGTCCTCTATGATAAAAGATTTGGCTTATGGAGCAGCACACCAAAAGAATGAGATTTTATCCTGAAATTTCTCGACTTTTACGAACAAGCATGTAGAATTACAATGGATGTGATTTAGTTTCAGACAAATCAGACAAGAAAAGTTAATTCTCCCAATCAGTACATATAGACATTATGTGACTTTGTGAACGATTTGAAATTAAAGGAGATTACGATGTTCAAAAATATATTAGCCGCGTTGCTGTTTTTGTGGGTGTTGGGCCAGGCAATCTATGCGGATGAAGTCTTTTTTAAGAATGGGGACCGTCTTAGCGGCAAGATTGAACAGCTTGTTGATGGGAAATTGGTTTTCAAATCAGACCTGGCAGGTAGGGTAACCGTTGATATCTCGAACATACAGACTCTCAGCAGCGATGTACCGATTAAAGTGCATCTGAAAGACGGAACGGTCCTAAATCAGAAGCTGGCGAAAGCCGAGCCAAATTGGTTTGCTATAGAAGACAGTGAAACACTGAAGACTCAGGAGTTTGAGCTTGCAGCCATCTCTTCGATAAATCCACCACCAAAGCCTAAGCCAAAGTGGACAGGAAATATTTCGGCTGGACTCACTTCTACACAGGGCAACACAGAAACCGATAGCATTAGTGCCAGTGTTAATCTCAGTAAAAGAACTGAGAAGGACCGCACAAGGCTTAGCGCAGATTATGCAAAGGCCCGTCAAAAAGACCCGGACACCGGAGAGAAAAATACCACAGAGGATTGGTGGCGGACAAAAGCGAAGTACGACTACTTCTTTACAAAAAAGCTGTATGGATATCTGGACGGCCGGTATGAAAAGGATGCAATTGCCGAGCTTGACCGCAGGGTGATAGTCGGCAGTGGTGGCGGTTATCAGTGGATTGAGTCGGAGGATATGAATTTTTCGACCGAAGCCGGTTTTGCCTCTCTTTATGAAAAGTTTGACAACCAAACTGACAGCAAAAGTGAAATATCGGTCCAGGCCGGGTACAATTTTGACAAGAGGTTAATGAAGAACGTCAAGTTCATTCACGAGCTTACCTACTATCCGAGCATAGAGCAGTTCTCTGATTATTTTCTCACGTCAACAGCTGAGGTTCGCGCCAATTTTACCAAAACAATGTTCACAAATTTTAAGGTCATCTTTGATTATGACGCTACGCCTGCTATTGGTAAAGGTGCTACGGACGTTAAGTACATTTGGGGTATCGGCTACAACTTTTAACGATATAGTCTCTTATCTTGAGAGGTGCACAGTTGTGCCCGTTGATAGACAATGATTAGTAGATTGTAGGGTCTTATATGGATTCCTGAAATGTAATAAAACTCTGCTTACATGCTGAGATTGGATTTCTGTTATACAAAGGTCAACGGCAAGGCTGCGGCCGAAGGAGGTGCAAAGATTTTGGAAGAAGGAGCGGATGCGGGCAAGGGCCTAATAGAAGGCGTTAAGGGCTTGTTCAAACCCAAGAAATAGACAACCAAGAATATACCTTGCGGGTGTTTAAACTGTCTTATAAAAAACGATTTCGAACGAGGACAGCTTTTCCAGCGCGTTAGCAGAATATCAATATCAAGAAAATTAATGACATTTGATAGCATAATAAGTCTTTCCTTAATATCAGTCGAATTGGTTTGTCAGAATCCAACATCACCGTCAAGTGCACCTTTTTTTTAGGCTGTTCAAATTATACGATTACTCAACAGGGTCATATTGGAATAAATTATTTATTTCTTCGTTGTTAAGACCGTTCATTAGGGTGAAAGAGTAAGAACGTATTGGTGTTTTATCGAACTGTTGGATTTTTTCAGAAAAGCCACACAATCGCTGGGACGAACTTTCCATTTTTCCTTTTGTTGACATTTTGTGGCAATTTTGCAAAATACAAGATATACTGATTGGCTATGAATAATTGATTTTTTTGGAGTAAAAAATGAGAGCATCTGAGATGAGAAAGGGTCAGACCGTTAAGATCGACGGCAAATTGTACGCAATTGTTGATTATCAGCACGTCAAATTAGGCAAAGGCGGTGCGGTCTATCAGACAAAGCTGAAAAGTCTGACCGACGGTTCAATTCAAAATGTACGTTTGCGCTCGGAGGAAATCGTCGAAGAGGCGTATCTGGACAAAAGAACATACGAATACCTTTATTCAGCCGGAAGTGAACATGTGCTGATGGATGCCACGACTTACGACCAGATTAGTCTCGATGATGATGCATTCGGCGATGTGCCAAAGTATCTAAAGCCGAACACTCAGCTACAGGTCAGTATGTATCAGGGTAAGCCCATTATAGTTACTCTGCCCAACACGGTGGATTTGAAAGTTACCGACACACCGCCTGAGATTAAGGGCGCCACCGCGACAAATCAAAACAAGCCCGCGACGCTCGAAACCGGCCTGGTCGTACAGGTGCCGCCTTTTATTAAAGTCAGCGAGGTTATCCGTGTCGATACCCGTACCGGCGAGTATGTAACACGAGTGAAATAATAGAAATGAGCTAAAGTGAGCTAAAGTTAAGAAAACAAATAACTTTAGGCCCTTTACACTTTAAATTGATGTTTGATAAGCTAAGCAAAATTCTGATAAAGGTTTTCGGTTCTCGCAACGAGCGGCTGATAAAGGCCTATTCGGTAATCGCCCGGGAAGCAGGTGAATTTGAAGAGCAAACAAAAACACTCGATGACGAGGCCTTAAGGGCAAAAACCGCCGAGTTCAAGGCGGCTATACAAGCCGGGAACAGGCCGGAGGATATTCTGCCCGAGGCCTTTGCAGTTGTTCGCGAAGCGGCAAGGCGAAATGTCAAGATGCGACATTTCGACGTTCAGCTTATCGGCGGCAACGTTCTTTACGAGGGCAAAATCGCCGAAATGGTTACAGGTGAAGGCAAAACCCTCGTGGCAACATTGGCGGCGTACCTCGTCCATTTAACCGGAAGAAGGATTCACATAGTTACCGTCAACGATTATTTGGCCAAGCGCGACGCAGAATGGATGGGGCCGGTCTATCAGGCTCTGGGCCTTACTGTCGGTGCGATTCAGGCGGATATGGACACATCCGGCGACGAGCGTAAAAGCCAATATGGCTGTGACATCACTTACGGCACAAACAACGAATTCGGCTTCGATTATCTTCGCGATAATATGAAAACGTCACTTGAGCAAATGGTACAGGGGTCTCTGCAATATGCCATAATTGACGAGGTTGATTCGATACTGATTGACGAAGCCAGGACGCCGCTGATTATATCAGGCCCTGCCTTTGATGATGTCAGCAGATATAAAAAAGCAGACCAGGTCGCAAGAAAGCTGCTCAGTCTTCAAAGCAGCTACGACCGCACCAAAAGGCAAATTGATTCTGCCGAGCGGGCCATAGCCAGCGCTCAGGGCGAGCTGGCTGATGCAAAAAAAGATAAGGACAACGACCGAATTGAAAAAGCCCAGAAGGCAATCGGGAAAAACCGTGATGAGCTCGAAACCGCCCAGGCTAAGCTGACAGGGGCCACGCAATATTACGAAGTTGAATACGACAGAAAAGCGGTGCATCTTACACATGAAGGAGTGGGGGCAGCACAGGAAATAGCCGGTTTGGGTTCATTTTTTACCGGCTCAAATATGGAATGGCCTCATCTTTTAGAGCAGAGCCTGCGGGCCCACGTTACTTTCGAGCGGGAAAAAGACTATGTCGTTATGGACGGCAAGGTTATCATCGTTGACGAATTTACCGGCCGGTTGATGCATGGCCGGCAGTGGTCCGATGGGCTTCATCAGGCGGTCGAGGCAAAAGAAACTGTTACCGTAAAAGAAGAAACTCAAACGCTCGCCACTATCACGCTCCAGAACTTCTTCAAACTCTACGACCAGATAGCGGGGATGACCGGCACCGCCGCCACCGAATCTGAAGAGTTTATGAACATCTACAAGCTCGAAGTAGTCGTAATACCCACCAACGAGCCCTGCATCCGGGAAGACCGGGACGATGCAATATATAAATCGATGCGAGAAAAGTTTGACGCGATAGTAGAAGAGATAAACGATATCAGCTCCTCCGGCCGGCCTCTGCTTGTGGGGACGGTCAGCGTAGAGAAAAACGAGGCGCTTTCGGCGGCTCTTACGAAAAGATACGGCCTCGAACACGAGGTGCTCAACGCCAAGTATCACGAAAGAGAAGCGACCATTGTTGCCAAAGCCGGCCAGCAGCACAAAGGCCGGAGCGGTCGAATGAGAGGCAATATTACAATCGCAACAAATATGGCGGGCAGAGGCACGGACATTGTACTTGGCCCGGGTGTAGCCGAAATCGGGGGACTGCACGTAGTCGGCACTGAACGGCACGAGGCCAGAAGAATCGATAATCAGCTCCGGGGACGAACCGGCAGACAGGGTGACGCCGGCTCCAGCCAGTTCTTCCTGAGCTTCGACGATGAACTGATGCGAGTCTTTGCTCCTGAGTGGACTGTCAAGGCACTCTCCTGGATCGGCTGGGAGGAAGGACAGCCCATATATCATCGGAGGATAAGCAAGGGCATCGAAAAGGCTCAAAAAAAAGTTGAAGAGCGAAACTTCGAGGTACGCAAGAGCCTGCTCGAATACGATGAGGTAATGGACTACCAGCGGAAAATCTTTTACTCGCGCAGACGCGAAATCCTGACTGGAAAAGGGCTCAAAAACCTCATACAGGAAATGATTGACTCGACTATCGCAACAAATTGCAGCACGATACTCAGTAAGGACTACCCGCTTAAGTGCATCAGCGAATGGGCGAGAACCAGCTTCGGTGTTGATTTGAGGCTCTCGGATATTTCCGGTGTCAAGGTAGAGGAAATTGAACAATTAATAAAGCGGCAGGCAAAGGATAACGCCTCTAATAATATATCGCTTTCCATGGGTGAATACTTGGAAGACTACGGTAACCCGCAAACCTGGGACATCGCCGGATTGTGTAAATGGGCTATGAGTGCCTTTCAGGTCAGTTTAAGCCCCGGCAAAATTAAAAACCAGTCGCCCGAAGAGATCGAAGAGCAGCTGATATCAGCCGCCGCAGAGCAAATCGAAAAAAAAGATTGTTCACAATTAGTCGAATTCCTGAAGGATGATTTCCCCCTCCGCACGTTTGCCGAATGGGCACGAGCCAAATTCGATATACAATTGGACATCGCAGAATTAACAGACCTTACCGCCTCACAAATCCGTCGGCAGCTCGAGGAAAAAACAGCAGCCAAATACAAACAAAGAGAGATTGAGTATCCTGTTGAATTTGCGATGAATATGGTTTACGGCCCGCAGGGTCCAAACGTATATGCGTTCGAAGCGCTCGCCGACTGGGCCAATAAAAAATATAACGCTAATCTTTCTATTGACCGAATACAAAATACAAAGCCTCGTCAGCTGCACAGACAACTGCTCGAATTAAGCCAGAGCTTTAACAACGGGAAATTAGACCAGGAGCTGGGCGATAAAATTACCAGCTTGAACAGAGCTGAATTAGTGAGCTGGGCTAATGAAAGATTCGAGGCCTCTTTGACCGAGGAGGACCTGGCCGGCGACGGCCCGGAACTCAAAGATAACTTATCTGAAGTTGCAAGAGAATTTTTGAGAGCCGAGCTGAGCGACCTTGAAAAGTATGTTTTAGTCCAGGTTTACGATGGTACCTGGAAGGACCATCTCTATTCGATGGACCATCTCAAAAACAGTATTTGGATGCGCTCCTGGGCAGAGAAAGACCCAAAGACCGAATACAAACGTGAGGGTTCAAGAATGTTCGAGGAGATGCTCGATACCATTGAAGACCGCGTTACGGATATTATCTTCAAGGTTCACCTCGAAGCCGGCGCCAGAGCAAGGAGTGTATGGAACGTAAGTGCAACGAGCCACGATGAGGTCGGCCAGTTCGCAATGGCTGAGCGGCAACGGGCCGCCGCCCAGGCACCACAGGGCGAGACGAGAGTAAAACAGATAAGACTGGAACAGCCTAAGGTCGGCCGTAATGCACCCTGTCCCTGCGGTAGTGGAAAAAAATACAAAAAATGCTGCGGAAAAAACCTGTAAAAAGAAAACATCGAGCAACAGTTTGCCACCCGATGTTTTCCGGAGGGGAGAAAAAATCGTTTTTTAAACTCTTTTTTGTTATCGGCAACAACGCAATTACACTTTAACCGAAAATAGACTAAAGTGAGCTAAAGTGCCTAAAATGAGCTAAAGATTCAGGTTATCAGCGTATCAGAATATCAGGTAGTGGACATCAGGTTATCAGAACATCAGGTAGCTTTTTCCTGATACTCTGATATACTGGTAGTCTGCATCCTGATTGCCTGGTCCGCTGATATCCATAATTTAGGCACTTCAAACTTTAGTTCACTATGGACTCTGACCAGGAACTAATTGAATTGGTAAATCAAGGCGACCCGGACGCCTTCGAAGCTCTCTATCGGCGGTATCGGGATTGGGTTTTCAGTTTGGCCTGGCGATTTACCGGCAACCAGCAAGATGCCCTTGACGTCCTCCAGGAAACCTTTACCTACCTATTAGGCAAGTTCCCCGCCTTTGCACTTACCGCTTCTATGACGACGTTTCTTTATCCAGTCGTCAAGCATCTTTCTATTGCCGTCCGCAGCAAAAGCCGTCGTTTTACATCAGACGAAGAAATATTGGGCGAGCTAACCGCGCCTGTATTGGAAGATGCTCAAAGCAGCCGTTCGGAATTAGCCGCCGTCCTGACTATATTGCCCGATGAGCAGCGGGAAGTCCTGCTGATGAGATTTGTCGATGATATGACTTTGCAGGAGATAGCCATCGCCCTTAATATCCCCTTAGGCACGGTAAAATCCAGACTGCACCACGCCCTAAAGAGACTCCGTCACGACCACCGCACACAAGATTATTTCCTCGAATGAGTAAGAAATCTTACCTTGCGGAAAAAATCTCAAAAACTTTGAACTTTTTAGGCGGTTTATTTACTTAATATATAGGAGCTGTATTTATGACTGAAAAAAAAGGACATTTTGATGAGGATTTGGAACTGAGAGTATCACCCAAACTCTCAGAAGATTTAAATGCTCTCTTTAAGCCGCAGTTTTCCGTGCCGCCCGAATTAGACAGGGCCATTATGGACCGGGCCAATCAGCGCCTTGTTCAACGACATTGGCGGCACCGGATTTTCCATCATATCAGTATTTGGCGGATTGCCGCCGCAGCGGCTGTTATTATTTTTGCTTTCAGTTTGAATCTAACGCAAAAGCACGGGCCAAGTACGAGTCGCACTGTCCTTGTTAAAGCCCAGGCGGTTGATATCGACCGGAACGGACGAGTGGACATCCTCGATGCCTTCAAATTAGCTCGCCTCATCGAATCCGCCGAGAGTACCGACAAAAGCTTGTCCCCCGTATCAAGTACGGAGCAGGCTCTGCGAAAGCAGGGATGGGACATTAACGGCGATGGCCTTGTCGATCGTAATGATGTTGATTTAGTCGCCTTATCCGCTGTCCGATTAGATAAGAATAAGGGAGTTTTATAATGAAAGAGATTACCGCAATTATTCTGATGAGCATAAGCATAATCGTTCCTGTTTTGGCCCAGCAGTCAGAGCAGGACATTACGACTGTTCAGCCGAGAGTTCGTTTCGCACCGCTGTATATCTATCTTGATTCCGGCAACAAATCTTTGGCCGCTTATCAGTTCGAGCTTAAAGCTGCTGCCGGACAAATTAAAATCGTCGGCGTAGAGGGCGGTCAGCACAAAGCATTCAAGGAGGCGCCTTACTACGACCCTGCCGCCTTAGCCAATGACCGTATAATCATCGCCGCATTTAATACCGGCAGCGAATTACCCAAAGGGCGCACCCGAATCGCCACTATCCATCTGCAAATTATCGGCGATGCCGAGCCTGATTACGAACTAAAGCTCACCGTCGCCGCTGATGCAGATGCGAAGGAAATACCCGCTAAAATCTCATTCGAAAAAGGAGAAAGAAAATGAGTATTAAGAGAATGTTTTTTCTTTTAGCTATCGCTTTTGGTGTAGTAATACTGTTATTAGGATTACTGGTACCCTCCTTAAACAGAACGCACAAATTCTCCACAAGCCAATCAAACCATTTTAGACGGCAGATAGATGAAAGTGACGGGAAGCTTCCTCCACCACCTGCTGGTCGTATGGATTGGTATAGATATGAAGAGGCACCTCCAGCAAATCGTTTGACAGGCGGCTCTGAAATTGCGGCTGGTGAAAAAATATCCAGAGGTATGGGCGGCTATAATGGTTCCGGCGTTGCACCGTCTGCGGGACAACCGCTTCGGAGCCGACGAGTTGGAGGCAGGATTGTTTCTGCCGGCAAACCGCTGTCGGAAGAGGCTCAGCGTTTGGAAGAAAGGCGGATACATTCTGGATTACTCAGTGTCACGGCCGATGAGATATGGGTAATCGCCCGGCCTGAGACTCAGGCGGTTCCCGCCGATGAGGATACTCCCGGCTGTGGGGCGATGTTAGCTAAGCTGCCTAAAGGAGACAAGGAAATACCACTGCCCCTCAAGCACACAGACGTTAAGGGACAAATCAGCGGCTATATAGCCACCGTTGACGTTACTCAGCAGTTCCATAATCCTTACGACCAGAAGATTGAAGCGGTGTACGTATTTCCGCTGCCGCAGAACGCAGCGGTCAATGAATTTATTATGGTAATCGGCGAACGAAAAATCCGCGGCATTATTCGAGAGCGCAAAGAGGCAGAGGAAATCTACAGACAAGCACGGAGACAGGGGTATGTCGCTTCACTTCTTACCCAGGAGCGGCCAAATATCTTCACGCAGAAGGTCGCCAACATCGAGCCGGGAAAAAACATCGACGTCAATATCAAGTATTTCAACACCTTAGCATACGTGGACGGCTGGTATGAGTTTGTTTTCCCAATGGTCGTCGGGCCGCGATTCAATCCTCCCGGATATACCGACGGCGTCGGCGCGGTCGCCCGCGGCAAAAACGGCATCTCCGGTCAAAAGACCGAAGTGCAGTACTTAAAACCCGGCGAGCGAAGCGGCCATGATATTGCCGTTACGGTAGATGTTGACGCAGGTGTAAAAATCGAAGAGGTTAAATGCACAAACCATGTTATTAAGAAGATTTTTACATCACCTGAAAAACTATCAGTCAAGCTCAGCAGCCTCGACAGCATTCCAAACAAGGACTTCGTCCTTCGCTATAAGGTCGCAGGCAAAACAGTAAAGTCGGCCTTAGTAACACACCACGACAAACGAGGCGGATTCTTCACGTTGATGTTGTATCCGCCGGAAAGTCTTTCATATCTCAAGCGAGCCCCGATGGAGATGATATTTGTCCTCGATTGCTCCGGGAGTATGAACGGCAAACCAATCGCCAAGGCCAAGCAGGCGGTGACACGTGCTCTTCGAAAACTCCAGCCGAACGATACCTTCCAGGTGATTCGCTTCTCAAATAATGCTTCCCAATTCGGGCCCGACCCTATTCCTGCGACACCGGACAATATTCGCAAAGCTATCAGATATGTTGAAAATCTACAAGGCAGCGGAGGGACGATGATGATTGAGGGCATAAAGGCCGCTCTGGACTTCGCCCACGACCCGCACAGATTTCGCCTGGTTTCTTTTATGACTGATGGCTACATCGGCAACGAGATAGAAATCCTCGCAGCTATTCATCAGCGTCTTGGCGCAAGCCGAATTTTCAGTTTTGGCGTCGGCTCGTCCGTCAACCGATACCTGCTCGACAGGATGGCCAAACTCGGAAAGGGTGCCGTTGCCTATATCGGCCTGGACGACGGTGCCGGGGAAGTCGTGGACCTGTTCTACGAGCGCATCAGCCATCCGGCCCTTACCGACGTAACAATCGACTGGGGTAATATGCAGGTGACGGATATGTATCCCTATCATATTCGTGACCTTTTTGTCGGCCGTCCTGTAATTCTCACCGGCAGGTTCAAAGGCAATAGTAAAACAACCATTCGTGTTACAGGCAAAGTCGGCGACCTGACACAGGAAATTGCGATTCCCGTCAACCTCGATGATTCCGCCGCGGCTCATCAGGGCATCGCCTGCGTGTGGGCTCGTAAAAAAATAGAAACCCTGGCTAATCAGGCCGCCTACGACAATAACCCGGACCTTCCTGATGAAATCAAGCAGGTAGCCCTTGAGTATGGCCTGATGTCGGCCTACACGGCCTTCATCGCCGTCGATTCCTCGCGGAAAACTGCCGGTGACCATGGCATCACTATTGCCGTCCCCGTACCGGTCCCCGATGGTGTTCGATACGAAACCACCGTCCAGAACTAAAGACGGCTATTGTGGTGACTCTCCTGCACTATAATTAGCGTGAATGTGCCTGTTTGTGAGACAGGATAACAAGAAAGCATACCATGACTAATATCGCCAGGGCAAAGCTCCATCTCGACGCAAGGCCAAAAGCGCTGGGAAGGTAAGCAAAGAGCAAGGCAAGCCCGGCGACAAACAGACTGTAGGGCAGTTGCGTGCGGACGTGGTCTATGAGGTCGCAGGAGCTGGCGATAGAGCTCATAATTGTCGTGTCGGAGATGGGCGAGCAGTGGTCGCCGAAGATTGCGCCGTCCAGGACTGCGCCGACGCTTATCATTGTGGTCAGGCCGTAGCTGTTCCCGTCAAGTGCAAAGGCGACTGGAATGGCAGTGGGGATGAGGATGGCCATCGTTCCGTAGCTTGTGCCTGTTGCGAATGAGGTCACGGAGGCAACAAGGAAAACCGCCGGCGGAAACCAATGAGGTGATACTCTACCTGCCAGTATTGTTGTTATAAACTCTCCGGTCTTCAAACTGTCACAGCAGCTCTTGAGCGACCAGGCGAGAATCAATATTACAAAGGGAATCATAGCCCGCCTGATGCCCCGCTTGAAACAATTGATTATGACGGGCATACGTAGTGCCCCGAAGAATTGCGAGAAGAGTAGAGCCAGTGCCAGGCCGAACAGTGCTGCATAGTCGAGAATCAGGTGGGTGTTCTCGGCGGCACTAATAACGTCGCGCCAGTAAAGCAAGCTAAAGAGTGAGCCACCTTCCCTGAGTCTGGCCGGTCCGCCGCCATCGAGCCAAAGCCCGGTGATATGAAACAATATAAGTCCACCCAGTGGTACAAGGGCATTGATTGCCCGGGAGGATTGCTGAGCGACGGCATGTGTACTCGAATCAGGAGTTTTTTGGGATGGGCCTGCTTGGTTGTTTTCTCCGGAACCTTTTGCCTTAGCCGAATCTTCCGCGGTTTTCATCGGGCCGAAGTCCCGGCCTATAATGATATGCAGAAAGACGAAAGCAATCATCAACAAACAGTAGAAGCGAAAAACCAGGGCATCAAAGAACAAAGAATATCCGCTCTTATCAATGCCGAGCCTGTCTGAGATTTGACCAAGAATGCCCACTTCATAGGCGATCCATGTGCTGATGACTGCAAGTCCTGCGACAGGTGCGCTCGTGGCATCCACAAGAAAGGCAAGTTTTTCCCGGCTGACGCGGAACCGGTCTGTGATTGGCTGCATCATCGAGCCTACAATTATAGCGTTGGTGTAGTCGTCGATGAAGCAGAGTATCCCCATAAGTGCGGTAGCGAGCTGAGCGGATTTTCTACCCTTTACCCACTTCAAGAGCCAGAGGATGATTCCCTTAAAACCTCCGGATGCGATGATGACCTCTATCATCACGAAGATGGGGGGGATAAATGCAAGTATCAGGAGGTTTGAGTTTATTTCGCCCTTTTCGGTGTATAGCCATACAGTTTTTACGACAAGACTGCCGGCCGTCTTGAGACCATCTAACCAGGCGACAGCGCTCAACGGGGTATGTGGAACCTGAGTGAGCAGACCGCCTGCAACAATAGCAATTCCCAAACTGAGCAGGACATGGCGTGTCAAAAAAGCCAGCGAAATCGCCAGTACGGGGGGAACGATGCTATACCACCGTATGCCTGTTTGTGAATCCTGGTCGCCAACCGGTGCAAAGTAAGCGGTCAAGGCACATATAGCCACGAAGATAATAACCGCCGTCATACTTCTTGTGAACGTTTTTGATTTCAATGGACTGCTATTCTTAGTACTGGCGTTGAGGATAATAAACCTGCTTTATTTCATACAAATATTGCCGATTATGAATCTCGAAGAATTTCGCGTTTAGAGACTATCCGAATAATCCTTCTTCCTTTGTCATTCTGAGGCGAAGCCGAAGAATCTGGCCAACGAAGAGGAGATTCTTCACTTCGCTACGCTCCGTTCAGAATGACAGGCGAGAGCAAATAGTTATTCAGATAGGCTATTACTATGTTTCTGAAATATCTATCCACTTGATTCCAATTTTTCGCGCTGCGTATCCTATCTCTTTGAGATAGCTGCCATAAGCCATCATCCAGTGAGAGTCACGGACTTCCCTGAGCAGTTTCTTCCAGTCTCCTTGGATTTCGACATCCTGCTGGGAACGGCATATTTCATAAAACGGGTTACTTTTAACAATCCCTTTAAATCCGACCCACCGGCCCGTACTGTATTCGGGGTCAATAAATGTCACCTCCTGTCCTTTGGGTATTTCCACCTTCGGTGCCGCACCATACTCGGATTCATAGTGTGTCATAATTTTTGCCGGTTCATAGTGCGTCCCGTCCATCCGGCGGGGAGCGGTGCAATGTGCACAGGTCACTACTGCGTTATGTGGAAACGTCGAGTTGTGCAGAAAAACCGGCTTGCCCGATATATAATGCAGTAATATCCCCGAGGGTATAATAACAAAATCCGATTCGCAGAAGGCGAGCACTCCCTCATCATTGAGCAGGCTTAAGGTCAAACAGGCGGTCGTCTCGGCCATTGGCATGATAGTGGCCATGCAGGCCCTGATTGTGAATGCCGGTGCGTCATATTCTCGCATTAACTCTCTGAAGACACTATGTAGCAGAAAAGAGTTGACCACAAACTTCCTGTCGGTCATAAGAGCAGTGTTGGGCAGCGAAAGGTATTTTTCAGTCCATTGTTCTGCATTTGAAACCAGAGTGCTGTTTGCTTTGGCGCTTCTAAGGCGCGGGGCCAAATCTTCGTAACTGACTTCTATGATTTCGATTTTATATTTTTCACGGGCTACGTCGGGGGCCTCCGGGGAATATTTTCCCCATGGACCACCAAGTGCTACTATTCGCGTCCCTATAAAATTCTTTAGCCCATATAGTGCCCGCAACCTCCAGAGAAGCTCCTGGTAATCATCAACAACGACATCATAAATATATACACCACCGTGATTGAGTCGGCTGTTTTGCGATGCTTCGTTTTCATCGGTTTTTAGATATCTGACGCTGAGCGCTTCATACCAGTAATAGGTCGGACCGGAACTATGTCTGACAAATATGATGGTGTCTTTGTCTTTTTCTCTGGCAAAACATGCCCTGAGCATATCGCCCGAACCAGTGGCCGGATAGACAATGATTACATCATAATTATTTCTGTGGACCTGTAACGCCTCTTCAGTGGACTTAACTTTAACCACAGGTAGTATTTCGAGAGGGAAATCAGCTCCGGTGATTAAAGAGTTTAGCTCTTTTGATATTCTCTTTGCCTCCTCTGATGCAGCCTGCTCGGTTTGTACCCCTCCCCACGATTTCCAGGAGGTTTGTTCCCTTCGCACGGGCGTCCTATACATAAGAACCGGCTGGACCGTTAATTTTTTCCCCGTGACGAGAAATGCTTTATCCGGGTTCCACTCTTCTATTTTCCCGCCGGCAAGGGCCGAAGTGCCAAGACCGAGAATTCCACCGGCTATGCCTGCCGTTGTCAATCCTACAAACTCTCTCCTGTTCATACAACAATCACACATAATAACCTCCTGAGTTCAACTAATGAGAATTTCAATTCACTGATCTTAGTATTCTCCTAAATTTCACGTCCCTTTAGTACCAGATTTGCCCAATAAAAGCAACCGTGAAGTGATGTAAGTATTTCGGAGTGTATTTTTAAAAAATGTCAGATTGCACAGATGAAAAGCTGTTATAATAGTTATTAACAAGAAAAGTAAAGCAGATCAGGTTAAATAATTTCTAAGACATATATAAATCGGAAGGCGATAGTCCATATTTTTTGAGGTATATAATAAATGAAGGGAAATAAACAGATATTTTCTAAAAGAAATATTATCATTCTGTCTATTATTTTGTTTACTATTTTGACTGTTAAAATTTTGTGGGTTCTGCTTAAACCAATGATATTACCATTATATTTCTGCTTTTTCATGCTGTTTTTGGGGATTCAGGAAGGCCGAATGCAGGAGCAAGTATTGTGTAAAACGGACCATCAAGCCCTTTTGGAAGCATGCAGAACACTCTCTAAACAAGTTCTTGCTGAAAATCCTATAAGTGAGTGGGTGGCAGATTACATGATAGTGCCTGATTCTGAGTTATCAAAGTACCCTGTGATTCGAGATATTGGAGCACATCAAGTCACTGTAAGCGATGTTGGGATAGTGACAATATCAGCTGGAGGAACTATGTGGCATTTTGGTGTAAGAGCATATCCTGAGTGTTTTAAGCCTAGTTATAATGATAAAGAGAAAGAACTTGTTCCTGGTTTGTGGTATTATGATGATAGATACAATAGATATAAAGATTACGACAAGGACATTGAAAGATTGTTGCAAAAAAGGAGAAAATAGGCACTATCACGAAAATGAAACGACGAGATAAGTGGATACTCATTGTTGCACTCATCGTATGCTTGGCTTGCGGGATCGCCGTGGTCACGTATTTGGGGTATTTCGCATTATGGGCCATGCGTGACCTGAACGGGATGGAGGCACGCAGGCCGATACTCTTGTATGAGACCGATCATCGAGCGCTCTTGGAAGCCTGCAGGAGAATTTCCAGGCAAGTAGCCACAGGGCGGCTTGAGCCCGGTGAGTACCGGATACATGGTGACCCCGACCCAGAGTCGAGGCAATTCGCTCAATTGATCCTGGATCTTGACCCACTACAGGTGAACGTAAAGAAGAACGGCGTAGTCAATCTAATAATGTCACCCGTAGTAATGTATGGGGTGCGCGCATCTCCTGAGGACTATGAAGGCTCACTCGCTGAATTATATACGGCCGATGACAAAGAATGGCGCATAGAGCTAATTGATGGGCTGTCGTATTATGACGAGGACTTTCTGAAACATCCAGAGCACAAGAAGGAGGTAGAGGAATTGCTAAAGAAAAGAAAGGCAGGAGACTCGTCCGGCGTGCCATAGGCGCGCACCGTTCCCAAAGAAGTGCCTGCCGGCTAGAATCAGCAAGGTGGGCTTGATGAAATATTGAAAAAGCGGAAAGAATTAAGAACAAAAACAGCTTTTGAAAGAAAACTATGTAATCGTAATACTATTGAAGCAGGAGCTGAAATTGTTTGCGAACAAGGGACAGATTAATCTCATTGTTGAGACGACATGCAGTATTTTGTATGATACGATTATCATCTTCTTTTTGTGGTGAATAGATATTATGTTAAGTAGTAGAGCTTCAACATTTATATTTGTACTTCCTATCTTTCTTGTGTCATTGACTATTCACGAATATGCCCATGCCTGGATGGCCTACAGATATGGCGATGACACAGCAAAAAGAATGGGACGGTTGACCCTGAATCCTTTTGCGCATATTAGTCTCTTTGGCACAATAATTCTACCGCTTCTGGTGCATTTCGGCTGGGCAAAACCCATACCCGTCAACTTTACAATCCTGACTAAAAAGCAAATCTTCATGGTTGCAGCCGCGGGCCCTCTTTCCAATATACTGCTGGCATTTATTTTGGCTGCGATTTTCCGAATGTTCAGCCTTGAAGCGGCACCGCTGCTTGGTAATTTTGTACTACTGGCTATATTGTTTAATATTATTTTGGCTGTGTTTAACCTCATCCCCATACCGCCCCTGGATGGCTCAAGGATGGTTTATGCCAGGCTTAAATCCCCGGAGGCTATTAACGCGTATAGTAACTTTGCCCGATTTGGAATGCTGATACTTATAGGATTTCTGCTGCTCGGAGGCTTTGAGATTATTATTTTGCCCGTGGTTGGACTATTTTATGCCTTGCTTGGACTGCCCCTGCCTGCGCTGACAATTGAGCAGACACCTGTACCCGCAACTACCTATGCGGGTACGCACAGGTGCGGGCAAAAACAAACAGTGAACATAAAAACAAGTACATAAAAAGCAAATAAACCACCTGTACCTGCGACTACCTGTGCAGGAAAGCACAGGTGCAGGCAGAGAACAATGGTAAAATCGAAACTGGTTCAGGTAATATGCTTGTGATGACTTAGAAAAAGACAGTATATCTGGAAAAAGTTGGTATGTGAAATCCTGAACAGGAGCACTTGCTTAGGAGGTTTTGTATGCGAAGACGTGACTTTCTAAAAGCTGCCGGAGCGGCCGGAGCGGCAATGACACTCTGCACAACAACGAAGACCAGGGGTCTCCATCGTGACATAGACACCACTCGTATCAGAGAATACCTGCGGTCTCTTATGCCCAGCCGCGAGCAGGTCCATAATTTTGTCCACGGTCGGCAGGGTTCGGAGAAGCTCAGTCGCAATCAAGGCTGGATATTCGATTCCGACCTTGGCTGGGTTCTCTGTGATTCCATCCGACCTCGCAGTGTCGATGGCTCTAAGGGTTTCTACAGCTACGAAACCGATGGAGCCCGCAAGGTCGTCAATCATCTCGATAAGCCCTGCCGTATTCATACTTATGGTAACAGTTTCACACACTGCGACCAGGTCAGCGACGGTGAGACCTGGCAGGAATACTTAGCGGCACACCTGCAAGAGCCAATCCGTAACTATGGTGTAGGCGGCTACAGCGTCTATCAAGCCTTTCGCCGTATGCTTAAGGTTGAAAAGGAAAACGGAGCTGAATATATCATCCTTAACATCTGGGACGATGACCACTTTCGCAACCTGGACTCATGGCGGTCCATTCGCTTCGGCCATCGCACACCATGCGGTTACACCTTGCCTCATTTGCAGGTGAATGTGCAGCAAAACCGGTGCAGGCAGATAGAGAATATGTGCCGAAAACCGGAAGATGTCTATAAACTTTGCGATGAAGATTATGTCTGGAAAATGTTCAAGGACGACCCGGTGCTGCAACTGGTGCTGGCTGCACGGTCCGATGAGAACCTCTCACAAAAGCTGGTAAAGCCTGTTGCAGATAGTTTTGGAGTAGCCGATAGAGAAGACACCGATACCAAGGCGGCTCAGAGGATTCGGAAAATACACACTGAAGCAGCGCTTTACGCCACGAAGAACATTGTTACCTGGACCGAACAGTTCGTTCAAAAAACAGGCAAAAAGCTAATGGTAATCCTTTCATTTGGCCAGGGCAATATTGCCGGAGAGTTGCGAGGCACGCCGCGATTTGACCAGAGTTTTGTCGATTGGCTCAAAGATAAGCCCTATCCCGTAATTGATATGCGTGATTTTTTCCGTGCCGATTACAAGCGATTCAAAGTAGATATCAACACCTACCTCAAGCGATACTACATCGGCCACCACAATCCGGCTGGTAACTTCTTTACAGCCTGGGCGCTCAAAAATCGGGTAGTTGATTGGCTCAACCCAACACCGGTACCGTATTTGTGAAGTGTTGTTTGCAGGCCATTCGACTACATTGTTATCTCATCTGCACGATGTAATTCATCTGCTTTATCTCCACGACTTGGGTGCGGAGATTGGCGGGGGGATTGACCCTGGTTATAAATGCCCAAGGAAACCGTTTTTTTTCTATTTGTATCGAGCTTCAAGATGGTATTATAATTTAAAAAAGAGGCTTAGTAGTGTTGTGAAGCGTTGTATTGGGAAATTTCGGATTAGCTGAAGAAAGCCTTTGGAGGGAGAATAAAGATGACGAAGTTATCCAAACAAAAAAAGTTGACACGTACAGATGTTCTAATTGTCGTGTTGGTGTGCGTGTTTGTGTGTCTGTTGTCTCTACCCATCTTATTGCCTGCGTACTACAATGCCCGAACAAAATCTATCCGTGTGAAATGTGCCAGGAACCTATTCGACATCGCTAAAGCGATACAGATATACACCGACGACTATGACGGTAAACTGCCTCGTGCAGGTGGTAGAAACAGTATATGGTACAACAGAATACCTTTCTGGATGGCCGACAACCAATTTGTTGCTTACGGCTTAAGTGCCGATGGCACCGGCGGCAAGGGAACTATTACGTCCTGCTTCTATCTTTTGGTCAAGCATTCGGGTGTAGCGCCGAAATCCTTTGTCTGCCCGGGCGATAAGGGAACGACCGAGTTTAAACCCGTCGATGATGGCGTACGCGACAGAGAATTTACCGACCTCTGGGACTTTGGTCTTGAACCAACCATTCGCTGCAGCTATTCCTACCATATGCCTTTTGGTCTGTACCATCTGACCACATCAAGCGAACCTGGTATGGCGGTGGCAGCCGACCGGAACCCGTGGATTGCCTCTCCCACTTCCGAAGGCAAGGATCCTGCCTTGATGTCTGTATTCAATCCTGATGGTGGTAAGAAAGCGGTCAATGTTGGAAATGCGATCGCACATCAGGAAGATGGACAAAACGTATTGTTTATGGACAACCACGTAGGCTTTGAAAAACGCCCATTCTGCGGCATTAACGATGATAACATTTATACCTACTGGGACGGTGGAGATATTCGACGAGGTGGCATACCTTGGCCTGTAAACAGCAAACCAGGCGATAGATTGGATTCATTCCTGGTAAACGATGGTGAAATCCCGGTATTACCTTTCTCACCTTTAATACGCTAAACCCAATTCTTGCAAGAAGAAGCAGCCAAGTGAATTTATAGTGGATATCTGGAAAGATGTCGTGCCTTGTTTTTTCTTTCCTCTCCCTTCTTTAAATGGAGGCCTTTTGGTAAACCGCTCTGCTTGTGTGTGGAGATGGTGCCGAGAGATTGCTGATTCATTATACAAAATATTGGAACGGCAGGCTTGAGACAAACCTGCCGTTCGGAGGAAAATTATGTGTAGAAAACTGCTCTTTTAAAACCTAAGCTACTCTTTGTTCTATCTTGTTGACCAATTTCACAGTTCCATTCTCTTTAAGCCTTAAATCTTTCTTCGTCAAAATTAGGTGTATCTCTTTAAATATTTTTGCTCTGCAATATTATTCTGTAACTTCTAATTTGATGGGCGGCATCCTCAAGCGCAGTCCCTAAGGGACACCTTACGGTGCTTTGGGATGGCTTAGAGCCGTGAATCTACGCAAGTTTCGGTGTCAGCATATCAATCAACGCATCGAATCCAAACCCGCCCCCTTGCTGGAATAGCTAAGTCCATCGCAGTATGCTGCCCGGACTTGGTATTACGGATAGGAATGGGCTTTCCGGTGAACGCCTCTATAAATCGATGGGGCTTGTCTTCTCGAATCCGAATGGTAACGGTAACATTCACCGCTTCATCATCGAAGTTTTGTATGACACAGCTCCCGGAGACCGAAGAGGCAAAAGGATGGAACGTAACGCAGCCTGGGCCATCAAAAGCCGGGAGCTGGAGTTTTGGCGGAATGAAAGCGTCATTATCTATTATCGAACGATTGGCAAATACATTGCGAAGAGCGGAAAGGGCTGACCCCTGCATATCGACCAGGCCCAATGGCCGAGGACAGAGCAAAACCTCACCTACTGCATCAAAGTCGACCTGGCTGTAGGTGTGCGTATTGAGCAGACTGATACTGCCGCTCGACGTTTCGTTTACAGTAAGAAGAGCGACCTGTTTATTGCCGAAAGTGCACAATATGTCTCCGGGGCCGGCTTCAATTTCTATTGGCGATTCCAAGTCGATAAGCACACTCGTTTTTTCGAGCTTTTGAGTTTTCGGTGAGAGGGACATCAGCGATGCGCGGATGGGCTTTGATTTTATATTTGTGCCGACCTTAACCATGCGCGCAAGCTCATCCCCGTCAGGTGACGCAACCAGCAGACTTGTCGTGACTATAAGGTGGGCGCCTCTGGCGCGGGCCTTGTTGATGTGCTCTAAAAGATTTGCATCTGCAGCCGCTTGGGCGGGCAGGAAGATGACCGGCGCACCTTCCGGAAATTCGTGCACAGGTATCAGCGGAATACCTAACATGCCTAAGAAATCCATTATATACATATCGCCGGCAGGGTCACTGTTGGGCGGCTTGTAGGCAGGAACGCCGACGACAGGATGTTCACGAACGAACGCCGCGAGCTCGGCAAGCTGGTCGAATTCGGCGATAATCTTTTCGTGGTCCGGGTGGCCTTCCATGAGGTTACCGAAGTTGAAGAAGATCAGCTCCTGCGCCCCGGCCAGGACGCTCGTATAGGCCTGGTCGAGGAAGTCATACTCCGCGCAGTCGCCGTGGTCGAACCATGCGCCGCCGATCTTATCACCCGCGATGCCCGCGAGCCAGCGGTAGTTGACAAATCCCTCGTAGGGTTGAACGAAACCGAATCGCTGTGTGTTGTGGCCGCGTGTCTCCGTGCCGACCCAAACCTGGTCGAATATCCGGGGTAATGTTTCCGTGTCGTAGCCGAACAAGTGGAAGCGGTCGTACCACTGGGGATATTTGACTATCATCGTGATGGCGGGATTGACCTCTTTCGCAGGCCCAACGAAGACCGATTGAGCTAATTCGCTGAGCAGAGCACGCCGATATTCACCCCAGGAACGCTCGCCCCTGGCGGTCTTCGATTCCTCGCTCAGGTCGCCTGTGCAAAGGAAGTCGTCAACGATAAAGGTGTCGAAGATGCCCGCCGCTATACGGATAACTTTTTCGAGGACGCGTTGTGTCTTTTCGTTTTGCCAGTTGAACCATCCAAGCGGTCCTTTTTGGCGGACGCCGAAATCCCCGCCGGGAACAGTTGCGATGCCGCCGACTACTTCGATGCCCTTCTTCTGAAGCCAGTCGCGCATAAAGGTAAGGTGTTCGCCTGAGACTATATGGCCGCCGCGATAAATCTCGATATAAAGCTTCGTGATGCCCATACGCTGTATGGTTTCCCATGCCCGCGTCCGCACCGCCTCATTGGTGGCAAGCTGCTCGACTTGGCGTGATGTGGCGTAGGACCCGAAACGCAGGTCGCTCATCCGTGCCCGGGCTTTCTCCTGTCCTGTCCGGGCGGTGCAATGCCCGGACAAGATAGTGGCTATGAGCACTATGACACCAATCAACACAATTCGCTTCACAAGCTCACCTCCTGTGTTTCAACCTGCATTCAACAACGGTCCCAAAGTCCTCGATCCAATTTCTTGCTTCGGTCCTTTGCCACTGAACTATTATTATATTACACTGCCGACCTCCAAAAGCCAAACAAAAGTGCTCGAAGCGATTGTCCTGACAGAAGTTGCAATAACTTTTGCACAAAAGACTAAACCCTGCCTGCTTCAAATATAACGAACTTGAGAGCAAGTTCAAAAATAACGAACTTAAATCTCCCTGCATAAACCGCAGGCGAGGGTTGCAAACGTCGTTCAATATGCTATAATACAAGCGTTTCTTGAATCACCATTTGTCTCTGTAGAAATGCCCACGGAAGATTTTGATGGCCGATATGACAACTGGAATACTGAAATGTGTCAGCAAACTTCAGTTTGCAATCAGAACCGCGGACCGGTCTTATCGGCGGGGGCGGGCCGAAGTGATGGTCCACCCGGATCTTACCGGCTGCTTTGACCTGGCCGAAGGAGCAGCAGTCACCGGTCAAATCGAGCGAAAGAAAGGCAAACGCAGGTTGGTGTCCATTGAGTCCCTGGGCGGTATGCAACCGGAGGCCTTCAGTAAACGCCCACGCTTTGCCGATCTGGTTGTCATCGATCCGCACGAACGATTTAACCTGGGCGGTAGCGGCCAGGAGAGCATGCGCATAGTTGACCTCATCGCACCGATAGGCAAGGGCACGCGTCAGCTTATTGTCTCGCCGCCCAAGGCGGGAAAAACCATTCTCCTGGAACAGACCGTCAAGGCGATTCGCCACTGTTCCCCTGAAAGCCGTATCATCGTGCTGTTAGTGGATGAGCGGCCGGAGGAAGTTACCCACTTTCGCAGGGCTGTGGAGGGCGCCGAGGTGGTGGCCAGCCCGAGCGACCACAGTGCCGACGAGCACGCCGAGCTCGCCGAGCTGATGCTTGCCCATGTACAAACAGAGCTGGAATGCGGGCGTGAGGTGGTCCTGCTGATCGACAGTCTCACGCGGCTGGGAAGGGCGTTCAATAACAGGACCCGGCGGCGAGGCGCATCGCGCCGCCACACTATGAGCGGTGGACTGGAAGCTGGCATAATGGAAGTACCGCGTCGTCTTTTCGGACTGGCACGTAACATTGAAAACGGAGGCTCGGTCACTATCGTCGCCACGTGTCTAATTAACACCGGCTCTCGAATGGACCAGTTGATATTCGAAGAGTTCAAAGGGACGGGCAACAGCGAGGTCGTCCTCGACCTGTCCTTGGCAGAGGCGAGAATCTTTCCGGCTATCAACATTCCGGCCAGCGGCACACGAAAGGAAGCCAAACTCTACAGCCAGGACCATAGTAGCGGTTTGGACACGCTCCGGCGTGTTTTGTCAAACTATGAGCCTCGAGTTGCCCTCGACTCTCTCTTCAAATTGCTCAAAAAGTACCCTACCAACGATGAGTTTCTGGAGAGTATGTGTAATGGAAGTTGACCGCCGGTGAACGTAGCCTAACCTACCCGTTGCGACTCGTTGCAACGGGTTGCAACGCGGCGAATAGGGTTGTCGCTGAATGGCAAACTAATTCAGGCGGTAAAAGCAGACCCAGTGAAAAGGAGAAACAATATATGAATAGGAAATGGCATAGTCTGACACCAGAAGTCAGAAATCAGAAGCCAGAAGTCAGAAATCAGAAGCCAGAAGTCAGAAGTCAGAGGTCAGAAGTCAGAAATCAGAGGTCAGATTCTGTCCTCTTTCCTCTGTCCTCTGTTCTCTGTCTTCTGTTCTCTGTTATGGTCCAAACCTGCCCTGCCCTGGCGGCATTCCGTGCTGCCATTGTCTTTCGTAACGTAACGCCTGCTCCTCTGCTGCCTGTCTCGGGTGGTGTTGGGCCGTCTGAGCCTGTCAACCGGAAGATTGGAGAATTAACGGTGCGTGCGCTCGTTCTTGAAAAGGACGACACTCGCATTGCAATTTGTAGCACCGATTTTCTCGCATTTCCCGGGGTGCTTTGCAGCAGGGTTCGCCAACAGGTTTCCGGCATTCCACTGGAAAACATCCTCATCGGCGCCACCCACAACCACAGCGGGCCGGACTGTTATGGCTTTCCGAACAAGAACGGCCAAACTGCTGCCGACATTGAATACCTCAATACTGTTTGCACGAAATTGGCTGACGCAATCAACCAGGCTGTCCGGCGGTTACAGCCTTCGCATATCAGAATCGCTACCGGCAGGGCACAAGGCAAAATAGCCTACAATTACTACGCAGAGAATTTGTATGACCCTCGATGCAATGTCATTCAGGTCCTTGACATTGAAGGCAGACCTTTGGCTACTCTCGTGAACTATGCCTGTCATCCCGAAGTAATCGGGCCGGACCAGGGAATCCTCTGCCCGGATTTTGTTGGGCCCCTTTATGACCGTATTCAGAAGAAGGGTGGAGGTATCGGTATCTTTATGAATAGTGCCTTGGGAGGAATGGTTACAGCCGACTGCCGAGGCCCCGATGGTAAAGATATTCAGACATGGGATGAATGTATCCGCATCGGCCATCTTCTCGCAGATGAGTCTCTCCGTATTGTTGCCGATGCCCCGGTCCTGAAAAATCCCAGCCTGTTTTGCGGCAGCACAACCGTTGAATTCCCGGTAGAAAATAAGCTTCTACTCTCCATTATAAAGCTGTCCCCTTTAGGTTTTGAGCTAAACGAAAGAGGCACCATAGCTACGCAGGTCAACGTCGTGAACCTCGCCGATGCTCAGATACTTACGATTCCCGGCGAAGCCCTGCCGAACATCGGCTATTACTTGAAGCGCAAGATGCACGGCAGGCATAACTTTCTCTTCGGTCTGACCAACGATGCTTTTGGCTATATTCTGACAAAGGTGGACTGGAACAGCTTTGACCGCTATGACTACATTAGCAGAACGTGTTTGGGAGAAATGACCGGTGAGATTTTAATCGAACAGGCGGTCAAGTTCGTGGATGCGTGTCCTCGTCCGGAGGATGCTGTCGATTATTAGTTCTGTGAGATATACGAAGCTGGAACCAAGGGCGGGAGACATCACTTTTATAGTATAAAATTCGCCGGCTCGCAGAACATAAAATTCTCCCGCAAGGGACACTGCGTGCTGACAAATGATTATGCCCTCTGCGATACAAGTAGCCGCACTGATATTACGCTTTCCAGGGACGTTGCCTGTTCACTTTGCCTGACAATATGTCTTTGGCAATGATTACATCTTCTCTTATCTGGAAGTCAAACATGCCCGCACAGACAAAATCGGCCCCATTTTCAAAAGCATACTTAAAACCTTCCCGCGGATGGATAGCACCCGCTGCCAAAACCTTGAATGATATCCAGGGCTTGTCCACACCCTTCATAAATTCGATAGTTCTTTCTGGGGTAATGGACCAAATGTTATCGTGGTCGTATGGACTACCGCTATCAACATTAAATTCTATCCTATCTTCTTTCGGTGTAGCGGACCAATAATTTCCGTGATGTAGAGTTTTCATGTAGAAATCAACGTCTATCTGCGCCTTTTCTACAGCAATAGGCACTTCCACTGAATGCCCGCCAATACCGGCGATTAATCCATTTTCTTTGATGAACTCGACGGCTTTACCGAGCAGGTCAGCACGACCATTTTTGACGAAACTGTCTCCGACACCGCCCTGCACATATGCCCCAACTGCCCCATTATCAATGGCCCTTTTGATATCGCTTGTCAGGTCATTTGATTTTGGGTGGACCTGTGCAATCCACTGGATTTGTCCGCCCCTTTCCTTCCAGTACTTATTAAGATACCCCGCCGATGCTGTTATGATTGTGTTTAGACCATTTTCCTCACATATCTCAAGGGTCTGCATGATTTTTTCGTCCGTGCTGTAGGCTATGAATAACTCACGGAGATACTTCAAATCTCTGCTATGAGACCAGCCGCTAAATTGATTACCCCCGATAATCAACCTGCTTATCTTAATGTTGCCAATCTTGCCCATCGGCAAACCTATAGTGGAATCCTTTAGGGCCGGTACAGCAGTACTGTTGAGTGGTGCTGCTAATAAAGCTTTCTCTTGGAAACCACAAGCCGATGTAAAAGCTACGGAGGTAATAAAAGATTTCTTGCAGAACTCTCGACGATTTAAGCTCTTTGACATCTTCAAGCCCCTTTGATTATAGTTGTATTCTCCTGCTTTCGTATATTTGAGAGGGCCCCCGCAAGGCGGGAACCCAAAGCTAATCTATTTTAGCAATTTCGTGCCTCAGGTTCTTCTAAAAAAGCTCAGAACGTCTAATAAAAGGTCTGGCCGGATTTTCGGTTAAGCTCTAAGTTCATTTGCAATCCGCCTACGGCGGACAAGATTGGGTTTGATTGGGTTTGTTTTTTTGGGCCGTAAGGCGGTTTCATTCTCATAATCCTCTATAACATATAAGTTTACGTTCATTTTTGGCCTTTGAAGAAATTGGGTTTGTTTATTCGGACTAAGAAATCATCTTTTTTTCTGTAATCCTCTATAAAATATAAGTTTACGTCCATTTTGGCTTTTCGGAGATTGGGTTTGATTGGGTTTGAATTGGGTTTGTTTTTT
>CAYUFX010000043.1:0-33257 GCA_964444135.1 uncultured Pirellulales bacterium
GTTCCAGGTCTTCGGAATCTTCCTGCTGGTCCTGGACGACCTCAACATCCGCCATGTCTTCTATGATATCGTCAAGGTTGTAGTCGCTTTTCTTATCATTGAAGGTACTGCAAACTTTATCAATATCTTCTTCCAGGCATACGACCGTTTTAATGTTCATCTTAGTTTGTCTTTTGACATCTTCGATAACAAAGAGGTCGGCTGGGCGGCTTGTTGCCACGACGAGGCTTTTACCGCGTACCGCTATTGGCATAATGTGGTTACTTTTTATATAGTCAAACTCAAGTTTATCAAACGCCTCTCTTTCAACCTGTTCCGGCTCAACCTGACGAAACTCGAATCCGTACAAGCTGGCCTGTGCCATTGAAATTTCAGGCTCATCAGCTAATTTTAATTCAGCGATTATTTTACAGACGTCGCTATCTGCTCTTTTTTTCTGTACTCCTTTTATCTTAGAAAGCTGTTGAGTGGTGATTTTTCCCATCTCACAGAGGACATCCGCCGCATCCCGAACATGAGCGGCACTATCCTGCTTCGGGCAGTACAATTGTGATAAACCGCTGATTTCCTCGGCTCCGCCGTTATCTAAATAATCGCTATCGCGATTTTTATCGGGCTGCTTGTCTTTAAGTCGAAATCCAAATAGCCGTGCCATAATTCTGACAATCCTCCGGATTTAGTTTATACCGACAAGATACTCTCCTTTCAGGGAATCAACAGAATATTCAAAACCAATACTCTGTAATCCCACTGTCCACGAGCGTATAAAACCCTCCATGAGGGACCCTGCCTTGCGGGAACCCAAAGCCATCAAATAAAATATAAGTAATAATTCCCAGCTAATCAAATCAACTGTCGGTAGAAAAAAGCAATTTTTCTGTGTCCGATAGTCCTGCACCAATTTAGCAAGCATAAGCTCACGCCTAATTGGTGCGGGATTGCATCAAGCTGTTAGATGAGATTACCTAATCGAAACGATTATCGGAATTATCCGGGATGCACTTTACCAGGAACCTGTATGCCTTCTGCAAAAATTAGACAAATTTGGCTTACAATCAGGATAATATTAGCTTCTTCTGATTGCATTATTTAGACATACCAGGGGGAGCGCATTGCACGGCTAAGCATACGGCTGGCCGAGGAGTCATTGATAATCTGTTCTCGTTTTGGGTCCCAGTGAATCGCACGGCCTAAGAGCATTGCGATGTTTCCCAAGTGTGCAACTGCAGCAGACCGGTGGCCCACATCGATGGGCGTAATAGTCTGGGCACGCGTCTTGACGCAATCTAAGAAATCACGACGATGACCCTGACGATGATTGCCGGAGGGCCTGGCTAAGTGCACTTCTTCAGGACCAATCTTTTCTTTGAGTAAACGTTTCGGATTTGCGTCAAGTCCGCTGCGTGTTACATGCACCCAGCCTCTGTCTCCTATGAATCGGACACCCTGAGGATAATGATTATTGCTTCCGACATGCAGTGTTAGGCCGTTGTCATAAGTGCATTCGAAGTCGTAGTCAACGGCGGTGTTCCACAGTCCGTCTTTGGGAAATATACTTCTGCCGACAACTTTAACCGGTCCGGTTTCATCACAGCCCATGCCCCAATGTGCAATGTCGATGTGGTGGCCTCCCCAGTCAGTAACCTGGCCACCGGAGTAATCCATTATCCAGCGGAAGTTCCAATGGCAGCGTTTTTCAGTGTACGGCGCCCAAGGAGCAGGGCCAAGCCACATCTCGTAGTCAAAGCCATCCGGAATCGACATAACCGGCTGAGGGTCAATTCGATGGACTGTCGGCTGACCGCCGCCTGGATTATACCCTCCGCCGATACCAACTTCGACTTTTTGTAACTTGCCAATTCGTTGATTACGGACCAGCTCGCACGCAAAACGAAATTGCTCCGTTGACCGCTGCCAGCTTCCGGTTTGCCATACACAGTTGTAACGATGCATTGTTTCGACCATAGCCCTGCCTTCCGAGATTGTCAAGGCCAAGGGCTTTTCGCCGTAAATATCCTTGCCGGCGCGGACACCCCTAATGGCCGGGATAGAATGCCAATGGTCCGGAACTGATATGCAAAGTGTATCAATTTCGCTGCGGGAAACCATATCCCGAAAGTCGTTGTACCGGGCACAATTCTTGTTGCCGTACTGCTTATTAATATCCTGGGCTGCAGCGTTCCGCCGGCTGGCATCGACGTCACAGACAGCAATGATTTGGCAATCGTCCTCCTGCAGGAATCCTTTTACGTGGCGCATTCCCATACTGCCCAAGCCGATAAGCCCCATTGTTACTCGGTTGCTCGGGGCCGGTCGCACATCCCGGCCGAGGGCCGAAGAAGGAACAATATATGGTGCTGCAATTGCCGCCGCAGTACTTTTAATAAAGGTACGGCGTGTTATCGCCTGACGTATTCGTTTCATTTTTGATTTCCCGCCTTTTCGGCTGCTGCGCGAGCTTTGAGAAGCATCTTAATCCACACCCCGACATAGCGGCCGTGGTCATGATACGTCCGTCCACTGACTAAGTTGCCATCCACAACGCACGGCTCGTCGACAAAAGTGCCTCCACAAACCTCGAGGTCGAATTTGCACTTGGGCACAGTGGCCATTCGTCGGCCCTTAACACAGCCGGCATAAGCAGGTATCTCCACGCCGTGACAAACACAGGCGATTGGTTTGTTTTGCTCAAAAAAGTGCCGTGTGATACGGACCAGGTCCTCATCATACCGTATATATTCCGGGGCACGACCTCCGGAGAAAAAAACGCCTAAATACTCTTCCGGGTTCACATCTCGAAAGGCAATGTCCGCCTCAATAGTGTAACCCTCGAACTCACGAGTGACCTTGCCGTCCCAGTCCGGCGGAATCTCGTGCAGGACCATATGGTAACGTTGCTTTTCCGGACCGGCCACCACGGGTTCAAAATCATCTTCCTGCAGGCGGTAATACGGATATAGTGTGTCAACAGTCTCGGTCGCATCGCCGACTATAATGAGAACTTTATTCATCGTCTAATTCCTCTCATTGCTTCTCAAAACCTGACCCGGCCTTTAACATCGACTCAGTTGCTTTGCTAACCTTATCCCTCTTTTCTTATTGCTCTTTTGAAAAGACCCAATGTCATTTCGACCGAAGCCCCTGTTCTTGCTTTCTCAAGAAAGCACGGGGACGAAGTGGAGAAATCTATAAAAAAAGAGGTTTCTCATAGCATTTTGCTATCTGAATACTAATTCCACAGTTATTCGTTGTCAATAGAAGAAACTACCGGACTCTTTTGGGCAAACAGGAAGCGAAATTCGATGGCTTCATAGAAACCAAGCTAAAAAATAGCTGAAAGGAAGGCAGAATTTAGGGCTATGAGCGGGAGTGCTAATTAGTATCTGTTGCGGAAAACGAAAATCGACGATGTCACCCCTGCGAAAGCAGGGGTCCAGAGCGAAAAAACTGGATTCCCGCTTTCGCGGGAATGACAAATACTGTATTCGCAACAGGAACTAATTAAAAAGCCCCTGCCGCCTTTTTGGAGGAAGGGGGGTGTGAAAGCAGGAGCTTCATCCAAATGACAATATGATTATAGACCTTTTTGTTAGCGAGGTCAAGACTGTTTTGCAAAAAGAAACTTCTTAAGACGAGTTCATCGTTTAAATGGCCTGTGAAGTGCTTTTAAATTGAAAGATGAGGGGTGGTATGGGAGAAACGCAAAGATATGCGTATGATTTATCGCAGCAAATTAGCGTTGCGAACATTTAAAAGAATCAAAACGGCTTTACAGGCCGCCACCATTTTCTTCCCAGGTCTCTCTCTTAACTACCCAGATGCCGGTTTGGTACGGTTTCTGTGTGGCGTGCTCAGGTATCCATAGTTTGGTCTTATGCCAGCATTCGACATGGCCGTCATAGAAGGCGAGATTTGCAGACTCATTATGGCGATACATGGTGGGACCCCCACATCCGGCCGCCTTGTAGTCATTGACAGTGCCCAACTGGCCCAATACGTCCCAGCCGTCGATGTAATTGGCTCCCCGCCACTTACTCCACCAGTCGTGCGCTTCGTTGAAGTGTAGTTTCTGTGCCGGCTGTTTGACGGAAGACATCTTGTAGGCCAACATGGTCAGTTCCATAGCGGCAGTCCATGAGGGTTGACCTACCGAGGGATACCAGTCTTCGATATTGAAGCCGTAGCTGACAAGGGTTCCCCCTTTGTTGCCACTTTCAATGTCATAGGCGTGCAACCAGGCTTTCTGTCTGTCACTGGGGCACTTGTATTTCTTGGGGGTTTGATAAAGGGATAGATCCGGAACCTCTTCGGCTCCCTCGTAGCCGATGTATTTCCGAAATTCGGGATTGGCTGTCCATACAGAAGCCCCATGGTTGGAGATATAACGGCAAGGCACGCCCCAGTCGTCAAAATTGGTTGCGTATAGTTGGTTGGCCAGGGCTATACTATGGAGATTGTTTGAGCATACCATCTTGCGCCCCTGGTCCCGGGCCAAGTTCAATGCCGGCATTAGAATAGCCATCAGAACAGCAATGACGGCAATCACAACGAGGAGTTCGATTAGTGTGAATGCTCTTGATTTGCTCATGGCCTTTCTCCTTATATCGTTTATTACTTTATCCTACACTGCGTTGGTAAGTAAGTCAACTGGAAAATCTGACTCGCGATGACCCATTTTTGAGGCAGGTTTGACTGTAAGCGATGAGTTTAGAGTCAGTTAAGATATTCTTCGGTATGTTGCTGATAAGAGTGGGTAAAAATTTTCTTATTTTGAGACAAAATCAGGATAATAGCAGCATTAGTTATACCTTTCTGCCGAGCGAGAACGTACCATCACCACAACAATATCTCCACAGATTAGCGACACTCATTCTTATAAGCCTTTGCTTCTCACGGCGGCGGTCTACACCAAAACCATAACTTCATCCTGGCATAAACCAAAAATGCATCCTGCAACGCAATGAGCAATCGATAGAACCAAAAGCTTTTTGGCTGTCTTGAATATCGAAGATGATCATTTATTCGCTGGTGAATATCTTACGGATTTGCAAGGCCATCAAATCCTCTACAACCATGTCGGTAAGCAACATCACCGGCTGTCTGTAACCGGTCGTACGATAAGCCATGAGGTACAAAGGCTTTTGACATGGTCAATTGCTGTGTCAAGTGTGAAATAAATTTTTGGAAAGCTTTACCGCTGGCCGATACAATATTATCATTCATTGTGTACCTCCGTGTACTAAGAGCCTATCCCAATAACCCGCTCTATTGCGGCCGGCTACAAAGCCCGATGCCTGCGTTGTCGGCCAAAAACGTTCTCAACGTGGAGCAAACCACGCCTCCGAGCATTTTTGGCCTGCCGCCTTGGCCTCGAACTTTTCGCTCGGCCTCATAACGACCCGGTTATTCGGATAAGCTCTAAGTAGTTTTTTAACTACTTCGGCACATGGAGGTTATTTTTTGAACCATCTCCTAAAAAATGGGTCATCGCGAGGAAAATCCCTCAAACTCTCATTCACAAGGAGTGCGTCTTGAGTGAATCGTTCCCCGAAAATCTTTTTCAAAAGCCCCCAAGTTTGAACAATTTTCTATTGATTATCTTCACGATTTATAGTAATCTCAAGTTGGTATCTTACCATTGATGAGCATTACGACTGACAGGGAAATTGATTTCAAATGCAAGAGGAGGTTATGGCACACCAAAGTTTTTGTTTGATTGTAACGAATTCTTTTTAAATCGCGTTTCATATACTGTTGAGTTTCGCACTTTTTATTAGAAGAATCCCTTACGAAATAAGGACTTACAAATAATTTGGTAATTTATGCATGTTCGGTAAATCGCTCGAACATTACAAAAATAATTATATTGTCGTGAAATGGCTCATAAGCTTAAAATTACCCAATTTAACACAATTCAAAAAGTGCGAAAGTTAACATACTCAAAGGAGCTTTATTGTGAAAAATCTTCCAACCCTTTTGTTAGCTATCACAATGATAGCTCTCATAACAGCCGGAACAAATGCACAAATAAAGAATGTTTTGTTAGAGCAGCACACAGGAGTGTGGTGTGGCTGGTGCGTTGACGGAACCGTAAGGATGGACGAGATTCTTGGTCTGTACGGAGACCGGGTCATCGGTGTGAAAATCCACAACGGCGACGACATGGAAATTCCTGAACAGTCAGTAATCGCAAGGGCTTTAGGATTGACCGGATACCCTACAGGGTCGGTTGACAGAAAGGATTTCGGAGGGTTGGTATTTTTAAGTCGAAGCGCCTGGAAGACTTCGTGCGAATCTCAAATGCAACAAAAAGCAAAGGCTGAAGTTGATTGTTTTTATACTTTGGACAAAGAGGCGCGCATTGTAAGAATCCACGTTATGGCGAATATAACCGAATCAATGGATTTCTCTCTCAAATTCAACGCCTACATTGTTGAAAACGATGTAACAGGTGAGGGCAGCGGCTACAACCAGTCAAATTATCTTTCCGGCCGTCCCGGATATGAGGACAATCCTTATTATAATCAACCTTCAACAATCATTGGATACCATCACATGAAAGTAGTTCGCAAAATGATTGGCGGCGCCTGGGGTGTTGCAGGTGAGCTTCCGACATCAGTTAAAGCAGGCGACTTCTACTCATACGAATTTGAATCAGCGATTGATGAGGGATGGAACATTGATAATCTGTTTTTTGTTGGAATGCTCCAGGCGGATGCTGCGGATAATAAAGAAATTATTAACAGCGCCAATGCAATTGAAGACGGCTCGCTATTAAATATAATTATCAATCCCGATGCTCCTACAGCAAAAGCTCTACCCTCAGGGTTTGATTTCAACAATATTTATACATTGGAAAATGTTACTAATAAAGAACAAACATATACAGTAACATTATCAACAACTGACAAAACTCTCGCAGATTGGTCGGCTGAATTCACAAGCGGTACTACAGAGCTCACCGCTTCCGGTACTGAGCAGGCAATCGGTCAAATTGTTGTTCCTGCAAATTCAACTGCAGAATTACTATTAACCTTGAAAATCGGAACAACATTAGGAGTCGGTGATGCTAAAGTGACTCTCGAATTGGAAGGTACACCTACGATTAAAAGGTCAAGAATGATTTCCGGAATTACATCTGAAATTGAAAAAATACTGCTCGAAACCAGCTCCGATTATTCAATGCGGCCCTATCTCAATAATACTTATCGTAATGACATTGTAACTCTTGATATAAGTGACTATTTGCCCTTCGCAAATGAAATGACAAATGTCAAGCTTATTATTTGGAACAAAGGCCCCTCTGATGGTCTTTCTCCTGATGAAATTGATATTATTAAGAACACTGAAAATGTTAATCATTTTATATGTGGTGACGGTGTTATCGGCAGTCTGGTCGATACCGACAATCTTAACTTTTTCGGCTTGGAATGGATCGGCTGGAATTTAGAAGCACAAGGCTCGAATTACACTATTTGGATTTCAGGTCAGCAAGGTGATGTTATTACCGGTAATTTGGGAGAAAATATCGAAGGCCACCTGATTCAATATTACGTCAATATGGTCAGAATAACTGACACTGAGAATGTATTCCCGATAATGCATTTCCAAAATGATGGATTCCGAAAATATAACGACGTTATGTATCTTGTCCCGGCTGATGATGCAATTTTTGGTATCAGGTCCACAACGAACAACGCCGGAACAGTCCTTCTCGGTATATCTCCATATATTATTGCTGACGAAGATGTCCGCCATACTTTAGTTAACAATATTCTTGATTGGCTTGTTGGTCAGCGTTGAAGATTAGAAAGAATTTAATACTAACGGAGAATTGTCATTTACATCGCTCTCTTTGCAGACATCTGGAGTTGTTTTTCCCCGGCCAATCAAAACGTCTGCTCGAAGGGGCTCAGATCCCTAACCCAAATTCGTCATATAGACGATTGTGCCGCTATGCCAAGACCTCTGATATTGAGGTTACATCAGCAGTAACAGAAATATATGACAACTGACCGAGAACCTGGTGAACGACCAAAAAAACCCAGAGATTTTCATTGACTGGAGAGTAACTAATTTGGTATAAATAAGGTTGTTTTTATGCCCGTGTAGAGTCTGCCCTGAGCGAAGTCGCAGGGTCGAGCATCAATGGATTTTGGGCTTCCTGTGGGCACAATCCTTGTAATTTTACGAACAGAGGAGGAGTAATTATGTGAGGCTGGAAGTTGTTTGTGAGCTTTGTGCTCGAACCTGCGTCAACGCGAGTACAGGTGCTTCGCAAGTGAGGATTCTTATATCCCAATTAACAATCTAATTTTCATTTTTTGAACCCTGCCCGTCGAAGACGGGACGGGGTGAAGGAGGACTATTATGTGTAAGAAAGTGATTTATTTATTTTCCTTTGTTTTGGTGCTGGTCCTGGTCAGCAGCGCATCTGCTGGACTAGTGGGGTACTGGAAGTTTGATGAGGGCGCCGGGACAATTGCTTACGACTCAAGTGGGAACGGCCTGGATGGCACCCTGAACGGTGACCCCCAGTGGGTCGAGGGCCAGTTGGGCGGTGCCCTGGATTTTGACGGTGATGACTCCGTTGAAATTCCTCACAGTCCCATTCTCTCAATTACTGATGAAATCACAATTTCGGCCTGGACTTATATGAGAGGAAATGCCAGCGGGGAATTGGCGATTGTCAGCAAGGGGGGGTGGGCGGCAAACGACCTGCCTTATGAATTAACGGAAACTCCCGGGGGCGTAATCTTTTGGCAGTTTTACGATGATGGTGGTAGAGACACCTGCGCTCCTGATTCCCCGCCGGTGGAAGAGTGGCACCATATTGCCGCAACCTACGATGGGAACATCTTCAAGTGTTACATCGATGGAGAGCTGGCTGAGGAGTGGGCCTATGTGGGAAAGATGCCGGAAAACACAGCTTCAGTTACCATCGGACAAAGAAGCAGGGGCGGGACATTCTTCAATGGTATAATTGATGAAGTTGCTATCTACGATAGAGCTCTCAGCGAAGATGAGATCCCGCAGATTATGCTGGGCGTGGGCGGCTTTGGGCAGGCTTCAGCACCCAACCCGGCTAATGGTGCCCTCCATTCGGATACGTGGGTAAGCCTTAGCTGGCGGCCGGGAGATTTTGCCGTCTCGCACGATGTGTACTTCGGCGAGAATTTCGACGATGTGAACGACGCCGCCGAAGGCACATTTCAAGGCAACCAGGTCCCGACGTTTTTTGTTGTTGGCTTTCCCGGATTTGCTTATCCGGAAGGCCTTGTTCCGGGCACAACTTATTACTGGCGAATCGATGAGGTCAATGACGCAGACCCGAATAGTCCGTGGAAGGGCGATGTCTGGAGCTTTAGTATTCCCCCCAAGACTGCATACAATCCCAACCCGGCTGATGGTGCTGAGCTTGTAGCCCCGGATGTGAAGCTTAGCTGGACGGAAGGTTTCGGTGCGAAATTGCACACCGTCTATTTCGGCGAGAATTTTGACGATGTGAACAGCGCAACTGGAGGTCTCCCTCAGGGAGCTACAACCTACGACCCCGGCCCACTTAAACTGGCTAAGATTTACTACTGGCGGGTCGATGAGTTCGATGCCGTCAACACATATAAAGGCCACGTATGGAGTTTTACTACTCAGGGAGCCGTCGGGAGCCTGAAGCCATCTAACGGCGCAGTGGATGTAAAGCAAACGCAGATTCTTAGCTGGTCGCCGGGAGATAATGCAGCTTCACATCAGGTCTATTTCGGCACAGATAAAGAGGTCGTACGCAATGCCGATACCGGCTCACCTGAATACAAAGGCAGCCGGAACCTTGGTTCTGAGAGCTATGACCCAGGAAAACTCCTGTGGAATACCACCTACTATTGGCGTGTTGACGAGGTAAATAACGTCAATCCCGACAGTCCGTGGACAGGCCCTGTCTGGAGCTTTACGACAGCTAACTTCCTTGCCGTGGATGATTTTGAATCTTATAACGACCTTGACCCCGGTGACCCCGAGAGCAACAGGATATTTAACGCGTGGGTAGACGGATATGACGACCCGACAAATGGTTCTTTGGTTGGTTATGACACTCCTCCTTTTGCAGAACAAACTATCGTTCACGGAGGTAACCAGTCAATGCCACTTTTCTACGACAACAGTGTTGGTTACTCTGAGGCAACTTTAACTTTGACTTACCCGCGTGACTGGACCGAGAATGGTGTCAACAGACTGACGATTTGGTTCAGAGGTGACTCGGATAATGCTGCTGAGAGCTTGTATGTTGCGCTTAATGGCAGTGCGATCGTTACTAATGACAATCCTGATGCAGCGCAGATAACTACCTGGACGGCATGGAATATCGACCTGCAGGCTTTTGCAGACCAGGGCGTGAACCTGACTAATGTCAATACGATTTCCCTTGGTTTTGGTAACAAGAACAATCCGTTGGCTGGTGGTTCAGGTAAGATGTACTTCGACGATATTCGGCTGTATCCTCCGGCACCATAACCAGAACTATCGGTTAATCGTTTGGGGTGACATACGATAGCCAAACAGATTCGTGTCAATTAGGGGTCTATACTGATTGATTCGGTATAGGCCCCTTTTTAAAATGATAAAGGAATGCCGAATAATAAAATAAGTCAGAGACCAGTTCATTCGCGGAGTTTACCCTTGAGCGCAGCGAAGGGCTCAGGATGACAAAAAAGAAGACTGGATTCCTGCGTTCGCAGGAATGACAATAAGAAATATCAAATCCCGAGTGATAATAGAACAGGAATCTATCGATGCAGTCTTGACAGAATGCTGCGTTGCACAATCTCCGAGTGTAATTTTCGTGCCTGGGAACGTCTGGAAGATTGTTTGTACCGCCTGAATATCTTCTGTATTCCAGCCGTTTTCACATCGCCGGTGTGGACGACGACACGATAGCGCAAAGTAAGCGTCCTGTCCTTAGGCAGGTCGAGGCGGTCGTCTTTGAGCCAGAACATCGGTGTCGGCGAGAAGAAACCGTAATCGCGAGTAAACCATTTGCCCGGGAACCAGCGATTGTCCGGATGCTGTAGAATTGCGATGCCTTCGGTAACGCCGTCGCGCGTTCCGAAGTAATCGCACCAGGGCGAGGTAACGCCGAATGTGTCTTTCTCTGCGGTCTTACCCTGGGCATTGATAAGCGTGCCGCCGGACTTGACACTCAGCTCCGGTACAACGCGGGCCGAAAACAAAGCGTGGTTCGTCTTGAGAATGCGGACATCCACCAGCGGTTTCAGGCTTATCTCGAAGTCAATGAATCGCAGGTCTTTGTTCGGCGCGGTGATAGTAATGCGCCGCAGGTCACGGATGACCGGTTCCTTATCCGGCTGCCGCCAGAGACATGTATCGGTAAAAACGACTCGTCTGCCTGAAGCCTTGATGAGCTTCGGGCCCTGTGAGACTATCTGGCCGCGTTCGTTAGCTTCCTGCCAGTAGTTGCCGCCGTTGACACGGTCGCAGCCGAAGAACAGCGAATGATGATGTGGATACGGCTCTGATGTTTCGGTAGTGACAGAGCTGCCCGATGCCGGTCCATTTACCGGCCAGAAATACGGATACTTCGCAGACGCCTCGAACTTGTAGCAGGTAAACGATTTACCGCCAACGGTTACTGCGATATGACTCTTTTCGAGGGTTGCAGTTACCTTTTGTGGGCCTGTTTGTGCGTTAGCACCAAATTCCGCAGGAGTCAAAGAGCAGGCGCCAATAACTATCAGTAAAACTCCAGCAACTCCGGTCCAGCGATTCATACAAGTCTCCTGTTTTTCAATAATCATTAATCAGTAATCAATAATCAATTTCACAGACGCCAGGGGCTGCGCATCGGTCTGGAGAGCATTCGATTAGCCTGTTCATCGTTTGTGAATTGTTCCTGTTCGGGGTCCCATTTTAATTTTCGGCCAAGCCGCATAGCAATGTCACCTAATAGACAGACGCTACACGAGCGGTGGCCGACTTCGACGGGAGCCGCAGTTTCGGCGCGCGATTTTATGCACTCAAGAAAATTTGCTTTGTGGTTATTGCTTTTGTAGAGATGGGTTTCGTTCGGGCCAATGGTCGAGTCCAATAATGACTTTGGCTCGGCGTCGATTTGTCCGCGCATGACGTACACCCAGCCTTGAGCTCCTTCGAAAAGAATACCTTGTTTGTTCTTTTTGTTGTCGGCACAAATGACCTTTACTCCGTTGGCGTATGTGTACTCGATGCGGAAGTCACCGTGCACGTTCCAGAGTCCATCCTTTGGATATTCGGCCCGGCCTTCGATTTCAACTGGGCCGGTGTATTCGGTCCCCATTCCCCATTGAGCAATGTCGTTGTGGTGGCTGCCCCAGCCCGTAATCATACCGGCGCCATAGTCCTGGATTCGCAGCCAGCCCGGTCGGCCGTAGCCCTTTTGAGGATGGACCCGCTGTTCGGTATAAGCGGCCCAGGGTGCGGGGCCTAACCACATATTATAATCTAACCAATCAGGGACCGGCATCGGTGGCTGGGGGGTCGTGGATGGGTCCGTGCTGAAGCCGACCTTGACGGTGTGCGGTTTGCCGATTCGGCCGTTGCGAACCAGCTCGCAGGCAAATCGAAATCTCGAATCGGAGCGCTGCTGACTTCCGACCTGAAAGATACGGCCATAACGGCGAACCGTATCGCTCAGCACGCGTCCTTCTTTGATAGTCAGAGTCAGCGGCTTTTGCAGAAAAATATCCTTGCCGGCCTTGGCGGCGGCAATCGCGGGCAGCGCATGCCATTGGTCGGGCGTAGCTATTGAAACCGCATCAATATCATCTTGTGCAACCAGGTCCCTGAAATCCTTGTACGCTGCACAGCCCTTGTAGTTACCGTTTCCACCCTTGGTGCTGTAATGCTTTTCTACAAGCTGCCGGGCATATTCTACCCTTTTGGAATCGACATCGCATACAGCGATGACCTGGGCTTGTTTGAAACCCAGAATTTCTCTCAAATCGCCGAGTCCCATACGCCCGACGCCGATACAGCCAAATGTTATGCGATTGCTCGGTGCGTCGGCGCCAAAAACCGAAGACGGCACGATTGTCGGCCCTAATAAAATTGTGCTTGTCGCGGCAGCCATTGAGTCTTTGAGGAACTCACGGCGGGTTATAATGTCTGAATTTTTAGTTTTTCTGTTTTTCATATCTTAATCCTTTAGCTAATTCGTTAATTGGTGAGTAGTTAATTGGTTAATTTGTGAGTTGAATACTCACCACTCACTACTATAGTCGCCAGGGGCTGCGCATCGGTCGGCTGAGTAGTCGATTGGCGATGTCATCGTTGATGAACCTCTCAGCGTCCGGGTCCCATTTTAATTTTCGCCCAACCTGGATAGCAATATGTCCTAATTGGCACAGAGAGGTGGTTCGGTGACCGACCTCGGCATCTTCTAATGTTTGCCCGCGCGTTTTAACGGCATCGATGAAATCCCTTTTTTCACTTTTTAGAGGCAGATGGATTTCGTCCGGGCCAATCGGCGATTTCAAAATTGACTCGGGATGAGCCGTTAGAGAGCGGCTGTTATAATCGGCTTCGACCCATCCGTCAGTACCTTCGAACCGCACATAAGGCCGACTTATATCATAGAACAGGCGGACACCGTTAGCATATTTGTACCTGATTTCAAAACTCAGCAGCACGTTCCACAATCCATCGGAAGGAAAGTGGCCGGCACCTTCGACCTCCACCGGCCCGGTGCGTTCGGTACCGTTGCCCCATTGTGCGATGTCGTTCAGATGCGCACCCCAGTTTGTAACCATTCCTTCGCAGTAGTCAAGGACGCGCATCCAGCCGGGACGCTCGTAGCTTTGTCGAGGATGCACGCGATTAAGAGTATATGGTGCATACGGAGCCGGCCCGAGCCACGACTCGTAGTCCAGCTCCTCCGGCACCGTCATTGCAGGCTGCGGCCCACAGGCCTCGTCACCAGCCGGCACTCCCGTGCGGATTGTGTGCACCCTGCCGATTCGCCCGTTGAGCACCAGCTCACATGCCCGCTGGAAACACGCGTGCGAACGGAACTCACTGTCGGTGCGGAACACACGGTTGTACCTCTGTACTATGTCGCTGAGGGTCCGGCCTTCGGCGATACTCAGGGTCAGTGGTTTCTCGCAGCAGATGTCCTTGCCGGCCCGGGCTGCGGCAACAGCCATCGGAACGTGCCAGTGGTCCGGCGTGGAAATCATCACTGCATCGATGTCCGTCCGGGCCAGAAGCTCGAGGAAGTCCTTGTAAATCGAACAGCCTTTGAACGTGCCGGCAACCCGCTCTTCGGCGTAATGCTTCTCCACAGCCTTTTGGGCGTTGTCGAGTCTCCAGGCATCCACGTCACAGACCGCTACCACCTGCGTGTCAGGCGAATTCAGGAATGGTTTTAGATTTGAGTAATAGGCCTGCCGACCCATTCCAATCATTCCGACCGTGATGCGATTGCTCGGTGCATCGGCACCGAATACTCTCGCCGGTAATATTGTCGGCACAGATAGTGCAATACCTGCAGAGCTTTTCAAGAATTGCCGACGAGTCAGTACGTTTGCCTTTTTGGTTCTTCGGCTCATTTGGGTTCCCGCCTTGCAGGGGCCCTCAGACAAGGTCCCTTGCCTGCCTTTCTTGATGTAAACCTATGGTTTAATATTTGTTCCGTGAGATATTATAATACCAAACACTTCGTGCTGGCAACATGATAACTGACTTAAAATGTATGAGGAGCAATAAAATAATTGTATCGTTCGGACTGAATCAATATAATACTACGGAAAAAATAAGTTGACCCGCTTAGGGAGTTCTGTATGGGAGGCGGCGGTTTAGGTTTATCTATTTTTAGGAGAAGCTTAAAAGGTTAAGAGGAAGTTTGCTCATGGACAAAAATTTAAGCCGTCGTGATTTTTTAGGATTGATGGGTGGCGGTATTGCAGCGATGATGCTGGATTCCCGCAAAGCGGGGGCCCTGCCCGGCTCGGCAGGTTGGGGCGGTACAGATAAGAAACCGAACTTTATCCTCATTTTCGCTGATGATTTAGGCTACGGAGACATCAGCGGTTTCGGTTTGAAAAAATCTCCCTTCGAGACGCCCAATCTGGACCGTATGGCCGCCGAGGGCACCAAGCTGACTAACTTTTATGTGCCCACGCCTTATTGCGCACCGTCGCGGGCAACGATTCTAACCGGCCGGTATCCCTTCCGAAACGGTGTCGTGTTCAATCCATCGCCTGATGCTGGCATCAACGATGTCGGGCTGCGCGACTCCGAGATTACTATTGCCGAAGCGCTTAAGGAGGTCGGCTATGTTAGCATCTGTATCGGCAAGTGGCACCTGGGCCATACGTTCCAATACCTGCCCCGCCGGCAGGGCTTCGATGAGTACTACGGAATCCTGTACTCAAACGATATGCGTCCGGTGCAGCTCGTTGAAAACGAGAAAGTGGTTGAGTACCCTGTCATACAGGCAACGCTGACCAAACGCTATACACAGCGTGCGCTAGATTTCATTGAGCGCAGCTTCAGGTCCAATCGTCCATTTTTCCTCTACCTGCCCCACGCAATGCCGCACAAACCGCTTGCAGCCTCCGAGGATTTCTACACGCCGGATACACCCGATGACCTCTACGCCGATGTCATTCGTGAGCTGGATTGGTCGGTTGGGCAAATTCTCGAAAAGCTCAAACAATTAGGGCTCAATGATAATACATTTGTGCTGTTTACATCGGACAACGGTCCGTGGTACGGCGGCAGCACGGGAGGTCTTCGCGGTATGAAAGGCAAGACGTGGGATGGTGGTCTTCGTGTGCCTTTGATTGCCCGCTGGCCGGGGAAGATTCCTGCCGGTCTTGTCAACAATTCACCGGCTGGTTCTATCGATGTATTTCCCACTATTCTCAAGGCCGCGGGCCTTGATGTGCCCCAAGACCGTGTCATTGACGGCAGGGACATCTGGCCGTTGTTAACATCCGCCACCGCCCAGAGTCCTCATGAAGCTATATTCGGAATGCAGGGCCCGAACCTGATGAGTGTTCGCAGCGGCAAATGGAAACTTCACGTCCGCTCACCGGGCGGTTTGCCAAAACGCGGCGAAGACTGGGTGGACCCGAGAGGTCCGGACGGCGTAACAATTATCGCTCCGTACGAACAGGCTCGGCCCAGTGCTTATCCGGGCGTGGTTGGTGGGGACGGACCGAAGGATATAATGCTGTTCGACCTTGAATCCGACCCTGCTGAGCAGCATGATGTAAGCAAGAAGCACCCGGACGTAGTGAAACGCCTCAAAGCCCTCTTTGATAAGACCGTTGCTCAGGTACCTGATTTCGAACAGCCGCAGCGATTTAAAGAGCTCCGCCGCATCAAAGGAGGTGACCTTAAATACGACAACTGACCGGCTTCGATGTGAAGCTCGCTGGGTTCCCGCCTTGCGGGGGCCCTGCGAATATCATTTTTCTACTATTAGATGGTAGCTCATTGGGTTGAGCTTTTCGCCGTTGGGCAGACTATAGGATTCGCTGCCGAAGTTGACCGTTATGGTAGTGCCGTTCGCGAACTTCGTTTCCTGAACGTTTCTGTCGGCCGTGAGAAAACTATGGTCGGTCATCTCAGCATAACCGACAGCGCGAGCAACGGGACAAACATCCTTATAGCTTTGAGCAAAGCGCTCTTTGTTTTGGTTCCATACCTGGCGGCTGAACATAAACATCGGCGGGGTGCCGTAGAGGATATTGAAAAGGTCCCTCTTATCCCATATCGCAGGCAGTTTGTTGTTGTAGTCGCCCCAGTACCACTGTGCCACGACGCAGTCGTGATAAACAAGCTCCCAGAGCGGCAGCCGGTACTTATGCCCCACCTGAAACTTTGCCACGCGCTCAGGGACCTCATCCCAGATTTCTCTCATATTTCGACCGGCATCGGGGATTCGATACGGGCCGAGACTCAACATACCCTCGAAGTAATGAACATAAGGCACAGCCGCATCGTGTCCTGTCTCGCTGCCGGTTACCAGTTTCATATCTTCGCAAATAACCCTCAGCAGCTCCATTTTCCAGTGCCGGCTGTCGCCGCGTGTCATCGGATGGTCGGGATGGTAGCATTCACGCCAGGGCGAGGCCGTTGTAGTATCGATAAATCGACAACGGTAAGGATGAGTTTTCAGGTCGGCAGGCACTCGCTGCCGGGCATACTCCGGTGCCTGCCTGTCGCATAGCACACCGCACGGATACATTTGACCGTCCCTTCCCTTTACTCGCCATCCCTTGCGCCAGTCGCCGTTCTTATCCAACATAATGTCCTTCGGCCAGCCGGCTTGGGTCCAGTCGGGGTGCGCCCGGCGAAGCTGTTGCTCCACAACCTGCGGGTCCATCAGGTCCTGGTAAATATCGTAACGGCTCGTGAGAACGCCGTCCATTTCGTTCATTGACTTGATAACATCCGGCTGCTCACGATGGCTCCACAGGATTCGCTTGATGCCGAGAGATTTCATCTCATGAACGATGGCAAGAGCATTCTTTTCCCAGCACCAGACGTTCACCGCCCCGATAAGCAAATTCACGTCCGGATTTTCTTTGCGTTTCTGCTCCAACGTTTTTAATAAGCCCGCCTTTCGGGCGTAAGAACGATACCGTTTGCAAATGGCGACGTGTCCACCTTTATCGAAGAAAACATAACGCAGCCGGCGGGCATAACCAAATTGTCCTTTTTGCGAGTCCCACTCAGGCCCGATACAAAGCTTTTCATCGGTTCGCTGAATCCGGATGGAGGCATCGTCCGGCGTTTCAATGATGGCCATGTATCCCTGCTGGCCGTCTGTCACCCCCCAGAAGGGCATACAAATACCGTGTCCGCCGTAGGCGACGAGTCTCATGGGGCTAATCGTCTTGTCCTCAACAGGGTAGGAAATCCCTTCGTTCATTGGCACAACAAGATATGTGCCGGGTTCTGTTACGAACGGATGCGGAAACCGTAGAGACCACTTTAGTTCGCCTTTTGATGTGAGCCCAAGTGTAAACTCAGGCAAATTATTATCGAGCAACAATTCGGTTTTGATGTCCATATCCAGGCCGGACTGACGCCAGGTCATTTCAATGCCGTCTCCGGCCATGTCACTTTGGATTATTTTACCTTTGGTAATAGACGGCTGCCGCCAGGTGTGCCCTGTTCGCTTATCGGTTACAGACAGGGTCGCATTGTCGGTATTGAGTGTGACTGAAATCGCAGTATTGCTAATAGTAAGTTCCTTCGGCTCAGCCTGACACCAACAACACATAAATAATCCGGCCAGCAAAATAATCGCCCCCTCGAAGGGAGTTGCAGCGAACCGCTTCTTATTCTCTGAAGCGAGTATCATTATATTCCTCCTGAATCAATCCAGCTTATCTTTTCGAGCTGCGCTATCTGCGAAGCTCATTTTGCTTTTTGGCTTTTTCAATAAGCTCTGTTAGAGAAACGGCGGCCCCGCCTCTTGCCTTGGATTCATCGGCGGCGGACATGAAAGCGAAGATTTCGATGGTTTCTTCCGGCGGTACAGGTACGTTGCCGGTCTTGAAGAACTTGATGATTTCATCCACCAGGGGCTCATAGCCGCCATATCTTCCGCCCTGGGCTATCCCCTTTGTGCCGAAAACCATTGAGCCGTAGTCACTCTTGCCCGTCCGGATGCCCCTGTAAGTTCCGATTCGTCCGCCTTTCCAGAGCCCGGTGACAAACTCATAATCCCTGGTCTGCACCCGAGTGACACTTTCACAGCCGGTGCCCATAATAGTAAACAGAATCTCGACACCATGCACTCCGTACCAGTAGAGGTCAGGGTGATGCTCTTCGAGACTGCACGGACTAAAGGCGTCGCAGCCGAGCACCTCGCCGACCTTCTCATTATTTCTCATGCCGATAATGTCCGGACTAAAACGCAGCGAAGAGCTCGACCAGCACGGAACATTATTTTCCTTGGCGAGCCGAAATATCTCAATCACATCCGCCAGACTGCCGGCCATAGGCTTGTCTATAAAGACGGGTTTCTTTGCTGCAATCACGGGCCTTACCTGCTCCAGATGAGGCCGGCCATCGACACTTTCCAACAATACTCCGTCAACCTTCCGGCAGAGCTCTTCGATGGTATCTACAATTTCCACGCCGTATTTGTCGCGAAGCTGGCTTGTGAATTTCTCAACTCGATTGGCGGAAGAAGGAATGTCCGGCGAACCACCGGCATAGCCGACGACTACCTTGCAGCCGTAGTTCTTGGCGGGGTCGTTTATGACCCTGGTAAAGGCGGTAACATGCGAAGTGTCAAGGCCTATCATACCGATGCGAAAGACCTTTTCCTCAGCTTCGGCCTCAAAAGGTAATGTTAGAAGCATAACCACAACAACTGTCAGCAAAATAGTCCTGTTCATAATTAGTTCTCCATCACATTTTTTGGTTGTTTCCCAACAAAAAGGTTATTGAGAAAAGATTGGTACATAAACTATAGCAAAATAAGCAATGAACATACTCAATATACCGACCACCAATCCCAGTTTTAGCCATTCGAGGGGATTGACTTTTATATTCTTTTCCTTTTCGAGCAACCCTAAAGCAATAATATTGGCGGTAGAACCTATTGCTGTTATATTTCCTCCGAAACAGGCACCAAATAGTACGCACCACCACAAAGGTTTTAAGCTAAAATGCATTAAATACAAACTCTTTATAATGGGTATATAAGATGATACAACGACCGTATTGTCAAGCACTCCTGAGAGGATACCGCTGGAAAATATAACTATTCCCGACAAGACCGTTGGATGATTTCCCAAGTTTTTTACAAGTTTCTCCGCCAAAAATTGAGCCACGCCGGAGGATTGAATAATTCCAGCCTGTGCGAATAAGAATATAAAAAACAGCAGAGACCTCCATTCAACTTCATTTTTAATGCAGTATTTTACTTTTTCGCATCTGAAAATGACAGCAATGCCCGCAAAGATAACAGGCAAAACCACCAAAAGCCTGTTCTCTTCAAAACCGAGCAGCATCTCTAATCTTTTATGTAATGCAATGGATAATATCATGCTGCCGAACAGCACCATATTAATGATGATTCCGGTGTTTACTCCCTGATATTTCAGGAAGTCTCCACTTGTTTTGCTTTGGGTAATTTTTGAAGATATTCCTTTTATATAGCTTCTGTACCAAATACAAAGGATAAAAGCAACAATCACTAAAACTACAGCCGATACGGGCAGGGCATGGGTAAGAAAGTCCTCAAATGTAAGATTGCTTCTTAAGGCGATCAATATACCTATGGGATTACCCAAGAGCGTTGCAGCGGAACCAATGTTGGTCGTTAATACCGTAGATATAACTAATGGTCCGGGATTTATCTTAAGCGAATCGCAGACACTAAATATCATAGCCACGACTATTATCATTGATGTAACTTCGCCAACCAGCGCGGACAGAATCGCGGAGAATATTATGATTATCACGAACAGTTTAAGCCCGTTAATCCTCCGGGCTCTTAAAACAAATGCAACGACCTGTTGAAAAACACCCGACTCCTTTAACATACCCACAACTATCATCATTCCAATCAGAAAAATGATGACATCCAGAGAAGCAAACCTTATGAATTGCACTATATTCACGCCGCTTATCAGGAAAAGCATACTACTGCCTAAGAATACAAAGCTTAACCTGAAATCCCAGAATAACAATGTCCCCAGTATGGAAAGAGAGAAGATGGACACGATAAATGTCTGTTGAGGGGTTAATCCCGCAAGATAGCTGAGAATTCCCAACAATAACGAGGTCGAAAATAAGAGTAAGGCTCTCTTTTTCATATTATTTTATTGAGGTAATTCAGGGTCTCGGCAGAATATTTTCGGAATCAATTCTTTTCAAAGCAGTTTTTATCATAAAATATCGGCTGATACCATCGAGACAAATCATCCCTTTGACCTCACCTTTATCTGCCACTATTACGGCTGTTTTTTGACTGGCTAAAAGCTTTTTGTAAACATCGTCGAGAGGCATCGCGGGTTCAATCAAAGTAAAATCCCGGTCCATCACATCGGAAACAGGAACATCAAGACCTTTCTCGTGGATGCTGGCGAGAATACGGTCGCGAGTCAAAATTCCCTCAATGCCGGTTTCGCCGATAACAGGGAAGTCCTCCTGGCAGCCGTGATGAAAATGTTCTAAAGCGCGAGAAAGTGGCTCATTAGGACGTATGCTGCGATATTCGGTCGTCATTGCTTCGCTGGCCGGAACCTGATGCAGGAAAGAACGAAGAACCACGTGCTGTTTTTCGCTGCCGGCGCCTATATAGAGAAACAGCCCTATAAGAGCCAGCCACCAGTTGTAAAATATTCCGAAAAATATAAAAAACATAGCCAAGACCTGTCCAATATATACTGCTGCGGAGGTTGCCCGCACATAATCCATTTTCATAGCAAGTATCCCTCTGAGGACTCTGCCTCCATCCATAGGAAATGCCGGGATAAGATTGAAGATGGCGAGCATAATATTTACGCCGATTAATCCGGCAAAGAACGTACGTGCAGAGTCAGGGTATAAATTTGGCACTCCGATTCCCGTCCACTTACCCACAAACAAATACAAAACGCCTGCAATCACCAGATTTATGAAGGGACCTATGATTGACATTGTGATTTCCTGAGCGGGTCTTTCCGGCATTTCCTCCATAGTTGCCATCCCTCCGATTGGAAGCAGCGTAATACTCTTGGCCTGTTTTCCGAAGCGACGCGCAATGAGACTATGCCCGATTTCATGGATGAGCACACAGGCAAATACGGCACATATAAAAAGCGTTGCATATATAGCATTTTCGAGTCCTCGCTGGTCTAATACGGAAGCGAAGATGAAGAAAAGAAGCAGGAAGAATGTGATATGAATCCTAAAATTTATTCCGAATATTTTCCCGATGTTAATGGACCATCTCATAAGAAATCACTCCTTTCGATTCTCATTTTTTAAAATGCCCTCGATTTTCTTGCCTGCTTCATACCGGTCGGTCGAATACTCACTATTCACCATCTTTCGTTAGTCGAGTTCTTTTATGTAAATATTAGCAAACTGGATATGGTCGCCGTGATGCTGCAGGGCGATTGGGCCGCGTTCGGGTAATCCCGGCAGGCGAGCCCCGCGAATTACCGTCTTTCCATTTAATACGACTGTAACCTTATCATCAATAGCGGTAATCTCGAAGCGGTTCCATTGCCCGACCGGATTGTCCGCATTGAGGATTGGCGTTGCCCCTCTTCGCACTTCCGGCGGCATATTCTTGTCCGTGCGGTATCCCCAGATTTCACCAGAACCGACCGGCCAGTTCCAGATATTGAGTTGGCTCTTCGAGACGCCGCGCAGATAAATTCCGCTGTCACCGGCGTCCATAACCGGGACAGTCAACTGTTTGGCCTCGGCATCGGTGGCCTCTGAGCCGTCTGGCAAAATCACAGGGACATTGTCAATCTTGGGTTTGTCCGGCAGGCGCCAGTCAACGATAAGAATGAAGTTCCCAAATTCCTCTTCTGTCCATAGGTTCTTGTCATCTCCGGGCGCTTTGCTTTTACCATCGTAATCTAAAATCCAGTCCTTTGCGGTCCAATGTCCCTTACTGCCGGGCACCTGCTTCCATCCGCGAAGGTCGAGGCCATTGTAGAGTGAACGGAAGCCCCTGTCTTTTTGTGCAACTACATCATCCGGCGGATCGGAGCCGGGCAGCTCGCAAATACGGATTTTACGAAAATGTGCTAGGCCGCCTTCGGATTCGAGGCAGATATATCCTTTACGCGGGTTAGCGTGGTAAGCGCGAGTAACAACTTTTCCGTTGACCGCCAGGCTAACCGTGCCGTCTCGGCACTCGATGCGATAATGGTTCCACTGGCCGGCTGGATTACATCGTCGCTCGCCGGGCAGAGAGCGCATCCAGCCGTTCGGATGGAGCTTATCCGGTGTCATAGTGGCGCCCTGGATGCCGAATACATCACCGTGGCTGGTGTAATTTTCGGTATTTCGGCCATCCATTATTTGCACTTCGATGGCCCGCGTGAAAGGCTGCCCGGTTATAGGTAAGTCATCGGAGTGGATGAATAAGCCGGCGTTGCCCTCTTTTTTCATGTGTTGCCACTCTAATTCCAATATATAATTTTCGTATTGTTTCTCGGTTCGCAGCACGCCGGTCGGGACTCCGCTGCAGATAATCATCCCGTCCTGTACCGTCCAGGTTTCCGGTGCGCAATTGACATTCACCCAGCCGTCGAGGTTCCTGCCGTTGAACAAAGACACAAATTTCTCCTCAGCCCCATCAAGCTCCTTAATCATCATATTCCGCAGAGTGATTGAGCCGTTGAGGTTTTGAAATCCGATATGTCCCCTGAGCGGCCGTTCCGCCAAAGGCGTGCCTTTTTTCTGGCGAGCCTTTGTTTCGCGGGAAAGGTCCGCGTCGATGACCTTTTGGCCGTTGAGCATAATTTGTACCTTGCTGCCGCGGGCGGTAATTTCCCATGAGTTCCACTGGCCGACGGGTTTTGTGGCGTCTTTAGCGGCAATCTCATCATAAATTGAGCCGGTTCGCTGCTGGGGCTGAGAGCTGCCGCTATAATAGACGTCGTGGTCAACAACCTGAATCTCCATCCCTTTGTAGGCCGGGTCGCCTTCGAGTGGGAATCGCAGCCCTATACCGCCGTTGCTGCCCTTGGTTATCATAGAGTCGAACTTCAGGACGAAGTCGCCATATTCCTTCGGCGAGACAATCCATGTCCGTTTATTCAGGCCGTAGAGGACGCCGTCCTCTATCTTCCAGGGTGTGCCCGGAAGCTTCTGCGGCGTGCTAATATCCGACCAGTCACTGACCTTCCAGTCTGCCAGACTGTCACCCGGAAATAAAGGCGCGAATCCATCCTCAGCTGCCTGTAGAGCTGTCGTGCTGCTCATGAGCAGGGACCCCGCTTCGCGGGAAACCAGGACATATCCCACGACGCCAATCAGAAAAAAGATATGTAACTGTTTCATTGTAATATCTCCTTCAATATAAAAAATGGTTTTTGGTAACTGGAAATAGTTTTGTTATGTCTTCAATTACCAATTACGACAGCCCGCCATCTTACCCCCGCCGTTTTGCTTCGCAAAGCGAAGCAGCGGGGAAGGCGGAATTTTCTAAGCCGTATCATAATTGAATTGCCCGCCCGATGCCAGCAGATTTTGAGAACATCAATTTTATCGTGTGTGAATGACCTTCAAAGGCAAAGTAGGGTGCTATATTTCGCACCACTATGATTGTCATTCCCGCGAAAGCGGGAATCCAGTTCGTCATGTTCATATTATATGACCTACTTTCGTCAACTTTTAACTCCAATTGGTATTACCTGTCATTTTGTTTTGAAAATTGGAATTTTTAATATTCGACATTGTTTAGGATTTAGTGCTTCGGATTTCTAAAATAATACGTAACAAACAACCAAAATCGTATGGTAGGACCTGTCCTGAATAAGCCATAGCCTTGCCTGCCCTCCGTCTTGTCCGTCGTAGCTTCAGCGAAGACGGAAGCTGGTTCCTTCGTAGCCTTGGTGAAGAAGGATAGCGAAGGGGGGAGCGTAGTCAAAGGGAGTATTGAGTACAACAAAGAATGAAAATATGAAATATTCAATTCTTATTAAAACTTCATGTTTCTTCTTTAGCTTCGTGGCAGAAAGACTTTTTAAGTTTTCGGTAACATTCTCAGCAGGAATTACGTAAACGTCCTGCCATTCATAGGGATTTCATATTGAGATTTCTGTAGAGTTTTTCCATTTCTCGTATATTCGCATCATGAAAATAACTATAATGAATCAACTCGTGTGTTTGCTTACATGATTACCAGTACGTCGAGGATTTTCGGGATGTTTAGTTTTGTTTCCAAATGGACTTTCTTCTGTCTTATTTTGTTAGCATATTAGGAGGACGAATGAAAATGTTATCCAGAATAAAATTACTCTCGCTGGTTTTGCTCCTTTATTTGTCTTTATCTTTGTCACCTGTACCCGCGTTTTCTGTGCGGGCAGCACAGGTGCGGGCAGCAGCAACCTCCTCAAACTCCTCGTTTCAATGGCAAGAAGCAACCCCCAAGAGCCAGGGATTATCTCGGCGACGGTTAGATACCCTTCGGGATTCTTTGGCACTTAGGAATACCAAAGCGCTATTGGTCATTCGTCATGACAGAATCGTGTACGAATGGTATGCACTCAACCACGGGCCAGAGAAAAAACACTATACAGCCTCGTTGGCCAAAGCCCTAGTCGGCGGTATGTCGTTGATGATCGCCCTAAATGATGGCAGACTTTCTGTGGACGATCCGGCCTGGAAATATATCCCCGAATGGAAAGACCATCCACTGAAATCCAAAATCACCATCCGCCACTTGGCCACCCATTCTGCCGGCATCGAGGATGCCGAGCAGGATAACATCCCCCATACGAAGCTGCCGGGCTGGAAGGGAGGTTTTTGGCGAAAAGACCCTGACCCTTTCACTCTGTCACGGGATAAAGCGCCGATTATTTTCACTCCCGGCACAAAATACGCCTACAGTAATCCCGGCATGGCTATGCTCTCTTACGCCGTTACATCCAGCTTAAAAGGCGCCAAATACTACGACATTCGAACTTTATTACGAGAACGCATCATGAGACCCATTGGGGTCAAAGATGAAGAATGGTCAATCGGATATGGCAAAACATACACGGTTAATGGCTTGCCCCTTGTGGCAAACTGGGGTGGCGGCTCCTTTACCGCCCGAGCCATAGCCCGTGTGGGTCGACTCATGCTGCATAAAGGAAGCTGGCAGTCGAAGACCCCTTCTAACATGGGGGGAAAGCAGCTCATCGACCGTAAGTGGGCCGAAGAAGTGCTAAAGTATGCCGGCACGCCTTTGCCCGATAGACCCAACGGTAATCCGCAACCTGCCTCCGGTTTAGGTTGGTGGACGAACTTTGATGGTGTCTGGGCCAAAGTGCCCCGTGATGCCTTTGCTGGCGCCGGTGCTGGAAATCAAATCCTACTGGTGGTGCCCAGTCTTGACCTTATCATAGTACGCAATGGAGGAAATCTTTATGACCCAGCCGAAGGCGAAGGTTTCTGGGGCGGCCTGGAAAAATACCTTTTTAATCCGTTGATGGAAAGTCTTGTTTCACGATCCCCTCGTAATTCCACCGTCAGAGAAAATGCCTACACCAATTCACGACCTATATGGAATAACTCTACCTTACGGTTGCCCAAAGGTGTGAGGGCTGTCTGGGGCGTTGAGAAAGCGTATCGGGAGTCAACGCCCACGCGCGAGCGGATATGCATCAATGGTCTGTGGCGCTGGCAGCCGGCCGATGAGGACACGAACGCCGTGCCCACCCGCAGTTGGGGCTACTTCAAGGTCCCGGGGAGCTGGCCTGGGTTCACTGATTATATGCAAAAAGACTGCCAGACAGTCCACGCCCATCCGAGCTGGAAGGACCGGAATCTGCGCAGCATCACCATGGCCTGGTACCAGCGGGAGATCACCATTCCCACCGAATGGCTCGGCCGGCGCATCACCGTCCACGCGGAGTACCTGAACTCCTACGCGGCTGTTTACTTGGATGGCCGGGACGTTGGAGACATCGTCTTCCCGGGTGGCGAGCTCGACATCACAGCCGTCGGCCGCCCCGGCGCCACGCACGTTCTCAGCATGTATGTCGTCGCCATGCCGTTGAAGGGTGTCATGCTCTCATACAGCGACACCGCCTCGGCCAGAGAGGTGAAAGGCTCGGTGGCAAGACGCGGTTTGTGTGGTGACGTGTACCTTGTCAGCACGCCTATGGGCGGGCGCATCGCCAACGTGAAGGTGGACACATCGGTGCGTAAGTGGGAGGTCACGTTCGACGCCGCGCTGGACGGCCTCGTCGCGGACAAACAATACGCTCTTCGTGCTCATATCACAGGCGATGGCCACAATGTCAGGCAGTTCACCAGCAAGGCCTTCAAGGGAAGCGACCTCAAGGATGGCCGCGTAGCGTTTACCGAGAACTGGAAGCCCGAGAGAATCTGGGACGTTCATACGCCTCAGAACACATACAACCTCAATCTTTCGCTGCTGGACGCTGGCGGTAAGGTGCTGGACGCCGGCCACCCCGTGCGCTTCGGGTTCCGTGAGTTCTGGATCGAAGGCCGTGATTTCTTCCTGAACGGCACCCGCATCTTCTTGTCCGCCGTTCCACTGGACAATGCCCAGATCGGTGCCGTGCTGGCGAACTACGGTGCAGCCCTGGAGAGCATGAAGCGGCTCAAGAGCTTCGGCATCAACTTCGTTTACACACACAATTACGGCTGCGAGCCAGGCTCACATCTGAGCTTCGCAGAGGTGCTGAGAGCCGCCGACGATGTGGGGATGCTCGTAGCCCTTTCCCAGCCGCATTTCGCCCACTATGACTGGGAGACGCCCGATGCCGACAAGGCAAACGGCTACGCACGACACACAGAGTTCTACGTGCGGGTGGCACAGAACCATCCGTCGGTCGTGTTCTACTCCATGAGCCACAACGCGACCGGGTACAGCGAGGACATGAATCCGGACATGATAGATGGGATCCGGAATCCTCGCGACACATGGTCTTTGAGGAACTCCAGGCGAGCTTCGCGAGCCGAAGCAATCGTGACTGCTCTGGATCCGGGCCGCATCGTTTATCACCACGCTTCGGGAAACCTGGGTCCCATGCACACGAGCAACTTCTACGCGAACTTCGCCCCGATCCAGGAGATGTCCGACTGGTTCGAGCACTGGGCGACGGCGGGCGTCAAACCGCTTTTCACGTGCGAGTATAGCGTGCCGTTTCCCTGGGACTGGACGATGTACCGGGGGTGGTACCGGGGCAACAGGGAGTTCGGCAGCGCGGTCGTGCCGTGGGAGTTCTGTCTGGCGGAATGGAATTCTCAGTTCTTCGGAGACCGGGCCTTCAAGGTCAGCGAGATGGAGAAAACGAACTTGCGCTGGGAGGCGGAGCAGTTCCGCACCGGCAGACTCTGGCACCGATGGGATTATCCCCACCCTGTCGGTTCGGATATCTTCGCCGAACGGCAGCCTGTATATGCAATGTACTTCACCGACAACTGGCGTGCGTTTCGCACGTGGGGGGTGTCGGCAAATTCCCCGTGGGACCACGGGCACTACTGGAGGCTGCGCGACGGCGTTGACAAGAGCCGCAAGGAGTTCCAGGTTGACTGGGACAACCTGCAACGGCCGGGGCTCAGTCCGGACTACATCGAGCAGCGATACGAACGGGTGGACCTGGCCTTCGAGCACTCGGACTGGATTCCCACGGTTGCAGCACAGGCCCTGATTCGCAATAACCAGCCGCTGTTAGCCTACATCGGCGGCAAGCCGGCGGCCTTCACGAGCAAGGACCATAACTTCCTGCCGGGCGAGACGGTCGAGAAACAGCTTATCATTATCAACAACTCCCGCGAAGCCGTCAGAGCGAATTGCGAATGGTCGTTCGGCCTGCCCCAGACAGTCGCCGGCAAAAAGAAAGTCACCGTACCTACGGGGGAACAGCAGCGCATTCCGTTACGTTTCGAACTGCCGGCCACCACGGCCCCCGGTAAGTATGAGCTCAGCGCGACCTTCAATTTCGGCAACGGCCAGACCCAGACGGATTCCTTCTCTATCGATGTCATGCCACACCCAAAAGCCCCCCAGGTGGGCGGGAAGATTGCGCTCTTTGACCCCAAGGGAGAGACTGGGAAGCTCTTGAACAGGATGGGGATCCGGTACCAGCCCGTGGACGCGAACACTGACTTGTCAGCATACGACATCCTCATCGTTGGCAAGTCCGCTCTGACGCTGGAGCATCCGGCACCGGATATCGCACACGTGCGCGACGGCCTGAAGGTGCTTATGTTCGAGCAGACATCGGATGTGCTGGAGAAGCGATTCGGATTCCGAGTAGCGGAGTACGGCTTGCGGTGGGTCTTCAGGCGCGTGCCCGATCATCCGCTCCTGAGAGGGATCAATGAGGAGCATTTGTGCAACTGGCGAGGCGAGGCGATGGTCCTGCCCTCACGCCTCACGTACGAAATGCGGCCCCGTTACGGCCCAACGGTCAAGTGGTGCGACATCCCTGTCACGCGGCTTTGGCGGTGTGGCAATCGCGGAAACGTTGCCTCCGTTCTCATTGAGAAGCCTGCACGGGGTGATTTTCTGCCGATTCTCGACGGCGGCTACAGCCTCCAGTACAGTCCTCTTATGGAGTACCGACAAGGCAAGGGAGTGGTGCTCTTCTGCCAAATGGATGTGACCGGGCGAACAGAAGATGACCCGGCGGCCGAGACACTGGCCCGGAACATCCTCCAGTACTTATCGACCTGTCAACCGGCTCCGAGGCGGGAGGTCATCTACGTCGGCGATCCCGCCGGGAGGCAATACTTTGAATCCGCAGGTGTATCCCTGACTTCCTACAACGAGGGGAGCCTGTCCGCCGACCAGGTCCTCGCTGTCGGACCCGGCGGGGGGCAAAAGCTTGCGAGGGACGCCGCAGCCGTCGCCGACTGGCTGAAGGCGGGCGGCAACCTGCTGGCGGTCGGGCTGGACGAGCAGGAAGTGAATGCTTTTCTGCCGCTGAAGGTCAGCATGAAGGAGGCCGAACATATCGCGGCCTATTTTGAACCCTTCGGCTTCAACTCCCTGCTGACGGGAGTCGGGCCGGCGGATGTGCATAGCCGTGAGCCACGGAAACTGCCTCTCCTCTCGGCAGGAGTCACGATCATTGGCAATGGCGTCCTGGCCAGGGCGGAGAACTTGAACGTCCTCTTCTGCCAGCTAGCGCCGTGGCAGTTCGACCGCAAGGAGCTGCGTAACGTGAAGAGAACGTTCCGCCGCACGAGTTACCTCGTCACGCGTCTGTTGGCCAACATGGGAGCGACCGGGTCAACGCCTCTTCTGGAGCGCTTCCACAGCCCCGTGGACGCGTCCAGGGTCGAGAAACGGTGGTTGGACGGCCTCTACATGGATGTGCCGGAAGAGTGGGACGACCCTTACCGATTCTTCCGCTGGTAGTGTTAAATTGCTAGTCTTCAGTGGCATTGGCTTGGTTGTGCTTTTATTCCAAAGCGGCAACTTCCAGAATCATTCGTTCCTTGGTAGGAACAAACTGCCATCAAATCTATTGGATCGTTCCCACCAGCATATTCAAACCAGTGCGCGCGTACTAAACTCGCCTTATTTTGAGCCTTTTGGCACTTGCCTGATTCTTGGCCAGTTGTTGTAAATGGTTGTTAATGCTATGGGTTTCGGGAGGGACAACCACGGTCAATAAGATCAGGGCTTTTTTCAGTAAAAGTGTTAGTGAAGTTCCCAGGGCGCCCAGAGGTTACCTGTTGCTCTTCGTCCAAAACGAATCGGCGGTCGTCCTAATTCAAAGGCTCCCAAGTCAGGCGCTTTTCCAGCGTAATCATCATTAAAGTTTGCAAGTTTCACTCCCGAATCAACAACGGGATTTGGGACTGTCGTTACCGGATCGGTTAACGTGACGGTCTTGTCTCCTTGTTGGGTGGGAACTTTACCCCATTTGATTTTAGTAGTCGTTGAGGAAGGATTAAATTCTAAAGCATACGATTTTATAAATGAGGGATTGCCCCGAATACCATGTCTTTCTTTGGCGATACCTCGATCCATACCTGTAAAAAGGTCGTAATCAAAATCGCAAGGTGTATCGACTTGTCGTGAAGATGTTAGCCGACCCGGGCAGTCAAAAATGTTGTTTCGCGTAACTGTGTTTGGATTGACATGACCGCTAAAAACATGAAATGCGCCTTTGGGTTGAATAGCCGTGTTATGAAAGACGAACTTTCTTCCTCCTCCAAACTCGTCTCGCTGACCCACTTTTATCATGCTTCCACCAAGGGGGTCTCGATGGGTACGGCGGCTTTGGCCGAAAACATTTCGGAATATATATAGAGGCCCTTTTGATGTGCATGCAGTGGCAATATGTTGGTACGTTTTTTCGATATAGTTGTTCCATATCCGAACGTTCATGTTTGCCCCTTCGCTTTCAATCGCATCATCCCACACATTGGCAATGATGTTTCCGTAAATGTCCGAGTCGCGGTTGGGGCTTCCTTCAAAACTGAAATTGGAGGCTCCACCGATGGCATCATTAAAGCCGTGGTCTTCTGTTGAACGAATCTCATTGTAGCGAATGACGTTTCCGCCACTTGAATTGATGAGTGTAATCGCCTGAGGGCCGGCCGGGTGACCGGTATCCCAGTCGTTCGATGCGCCTCGCGGATTCTCAATTAAGTTGCGCTGAATGGTGAGGTTGCCCGAGCCGCGCTCAGCGTAGATCGCGCTGTCTGTGTTGCCCTGGTTACCATACGTCCTCGGGCCGCCTATCCTGCCCCAGAATTTGAAATGGCAGTTTTCGATGACATTGTCATGACGTTGCGATCTAATCAAGAGACCGTGAATTGCAGCGTTCTTGAATTCAACTCCACGAACAATGACGTAATCGGCATCGATCACGCAGGTGTAAGCTTCTGAATTTCGAACGTCAATAGTCGCTTTTGAATCTTCTGCTGGCGTGATTAGGTGATAACCTTCTGCTGTACCCGACTCGGTAATAACTAATGGTTTTAAGTGGATACCTTCTTCCAAGTAGGTTATCTTTCCAATGGGAAAACAATCATTCCTGGTTTTGCATATTAGTTCGTAGCTGTTGTTATTAAGAGTCATTCTAATACCATAGGTCGTGTGTGGTTTCAAACCAACAATACTTCCACGATACTCATTATCGCGTGGATCATGAACGAGGGGATAACCTTGTCGCCACGTCGATGTTCCATTTTGCCTGAACCGGACATTGCACTCTCCGAGGTCTGGCGATTTGAAATATAGCCCGATGCATTCATACGTGGGAAAAGCATAGAAACTGTTTTCGTCAGCGCTATACAATTTCGAAATGTTGGTCGTCGTGAATAAGAGGATGAACAACAACAGATTGATGTTGCGTATGAATGTGTCCATAGAAAGACTCCTACATAGCTGAATCAAAATCAATTGACTTCTCTGTTGAATCATATCAGGTAGACCGCGCTTGTCAAGCGACGGTCATACTGCTGCATAAGCATGGGGGGAGAGAATAATCAGGACAGAGCAGAAATCTTCAGGACCGATCCCACCAGCCAATCAGGCGCACTGAACCGCGCACGAAGCACCCCAAAAACAGCCCCATTTTCGCGGCTCCAGGCCTACAACCCTTATACAACTCAACAACCCGTTATCTCCAAATTCGAAAAAATCCCCATTCCATATACTCTGCAATACCAGTGCTTTATAAAAAATACAAAAATTGTAAACGTTTTCAATGTCCAGTTTTGGCGCCATATATAATAGAGGGCTGACAACGTTCTCAGTCTGCCAGCCCTTGTCCATAGGCAAATAGGTCAACTCGCAAGTATCCTGTCACGCCATGCGCTTAGAGTTCAAAGTCCATTACTTGAAGGGTTTCGTTCTTGACAGTACGGATCGCTGGATCAGCAAGGGGAAGTCTTGAAATTTAAGGGAGGACCCAGTATGATAGAGGCTGAAGTTTGTGGGAACGCTTGATTGCAGTTAAAATGGGAAATCTCAGCCAACAAGTCTCTGGAAAGGATGCGGTAATGAATATCTTGAACCGCTTGGGTCTGCCCTACCTTCGCTCCATTCGTCGAGCGGTCAGAACAGTTCGTATTGTGCTGGTAGCTGCTGCATTGACCTTACCGAGTATGACGGCCCGGTCTGCAATCGCGCCACTAATCGAGGATAGTCGTCCCGGTGCAGTGCTGGTACTCTCGGAGGAGGCATCTCGATCAACGATTGAGAAGAATCAACAAGGAGACAACGCATACTCATCGACACAGTTACCGATGAAAAACTTGCTGCCGAAGAGATCCAGATCCATATCGAAAAGATGAGCAGTGTACGGTTGGAAATCATCGCCGCCGGCGAACCGTTGGACGGTCGGCTTCCTGTGTTTGTTGGTTCGGCCGCTGATAGCGCTTTGGATGAAGAGATAAGAAAGCGAAGTGACGATCCTGGGTCTTTCGCTTTGGTGATGGGCGATAAGGGCATCATGGTGCGTGGTCTTTCTCCGTCCGGTACCCTGTTCGGGGCTTATGAATTGTTAGAGCGGGTTGGTGTGCGCTGGTTCATATAAAAATTGTTGCTGACAGGCAATTCTGCCGATATTGTTAGTAATCATATCGAT
>CAYUFX010000044.1:0-33215 GCA_964444135.1 uncultured Pirellulales bacterium
GCCTACATTCTACAGATTACCTATTTTGAGCGCCAGAAAAATTTGTCACACCCATTAACAGTTCGCATCGGGAGGGAAGATGTGTTAGAATATGCGGGAATGGTGGGTGCTGGTTCGGCAATAGGAATTAGATAAGGATGCGTGGCTATGAAAAAATGTATGACGTTGAAATCCAAGATATCAGTATCGGTTGTTTTGTTAATCTTACAGGTCTTCTGCCCGGCTGTGGCTCAAGCCGGCGCCGAGACGAGCCCTTCCGGTCAGGCCGTGCTCAAAGGAGGCTGTGCAAAGGTAAATATCACTCCTCCATTAGGGATTCCGCTTATCGGCTCGTATGGTAAACCGAGCGATGATGTACTCGATGAACTCTATGCCAAAGCGCTGGTTCTTAATGATGGAAGCACTACTATAGCAATTGTCTCTGTAGATTTATTATATACACCTCTGGAAGAGATTACTAATCCGATACGAAAGATTATCAAGGACAAAATCGGTATCCCCGAACAGAATGTTTTTATCTGTGCCACTCACACACATTCCGGGCCGGAAGTTTTTACCAGAAGTAAGCTCAGGCCGGAGCAAAAGGTTCCCCAATCTGAGATTGACCAATCCTATCTCCAGACGCTGATAAGAAAGACGGCAAGCTCGGTAATGATTGCTTATAAAAATATGCAGGAGAGTTCCCGCAAGGCGGGGTCCCAGGTAAAGATAGGTGCGGCAAAAGGGCAAATTCCCGAAATATTATATAATCGAAGGCCAAAACTGGCTGATGGCTCGGTGAAAATGGCGTTTACCCTTGGGCCGGAAGTTACTGCAACTAAGAAAATAGAGACAGACGCCGAAGGTAACGTAAAAGTAACATTCACTCTGCCGGATGAGGAGGCGGAATTGGATTTCGGGCCTATTGACCCTGAGGTTTGCGTGCTCAGAGTAGAAGATATGGACGGCGGAATTGTCTGCTCTATTATCAATTTTGGCTGCCATCCTGTTTGTATATATCCGTATTTGAGTACGACGATATCGGCCGATTATCCCGCATACACTACACAGGTTGTGGAACAGATAGAGGGAGGGATTTGTCTTTTTGCCCTCGGGCTGGCGGGGAATACGGTTCCAATCCAGAGAGGAGTAAAACCTCGTGAGCAAATCGGTAAGGCCCTGGGGGGCGAAGCGCTTAGAAGACTTCAGCTCGTTTCTACCGTATGCGATGTCACCTTAAATGCGTTCAAGAAGGAAATTAGATTTCCCGTAAAGACAAATTCCTCATCGGATAAACCCGGAGATGTTGACGAAACAAATTATATCACCACGGAGATACAAATCTTAAGGCTCGGAGATATTTACCTTCTGGGGCTGCCCGGAGAAATTTTGGTGGAAGTTGGTCTGGAGATTAAAAGAAGAGCGGGGCTGGAAAAGCTTTTCGTTATCTCTCTCAGCAATGACGCAATAGGCTATGTCTGTCACAGCCGGGCATATGAGGAAGGGGGGTATGAACCGGTTTCAGGAACCAATCTTGCAAAAGGGGCCGGAGAAATTATGATAAAGGAGGCTTTAGACCTCATCAATCAAGCAAAGTAAAATATCCATCGGCACACAAACCAAATCATCCTAATGCTTTGTCGAGCATGCTTTGAGGGCTGTCATTCCGCACCCATTCGGCTTTGCTCAGGGCAGGCTTTGATGCGGAATCCAGCACCATCCAATAAGTCTGGATTCCCGCTCCCCGCTATCGCGAAGGGACAAGTTTCGCGGGAATGACAAACCATCATTTGAGCCTTGAGAGAGCACTGACTTCATTTACTCTTTGCTGCTCGCACTTTGTTGACCAGCTCGTGCACCTTGTCTATAACCCGCTTTTCGACGGAAGGCGCAAAGGGTCCGGGCAGGTTGGTGTATCGCATAGCGCCGCCGCCTTCGTAGCCGCCTTCCTGCAAGACACGGAGCGAAGGCAAATAACCGAAAACATCGTTCGAGTAACCGGCCACCCAAACCGTCGGGCCGGCCAGCTCGGCTTTAAGACGCAGCGAATAGTCCACTACCACTTCACCGGACAACGCCACCATAGTCAGGTCGTCACCGAATTGAATGACCTGCACCAAATATGGATACTCTGTGCGAATCTTTCCGGTTTGCTCCAGCTCCTTTAACAACACTTCCGCATGCCGGCGTTCATATTTATCACTGGACTGCGCTTGCTGCTGGAGCTGCTGACGGCCGGGTGGTTTCGCGAAATCGAGAGTAACGGTTTCCAGTACCACTCGAATTGGCCCTTGAATTGGCGACGCTCGCCAGAGAAGCGCCGCTTCGACTCCATTTGCCAGCGCACGCCCATGCTGTTGTGCCAAGTCCAGGGTACCACGCGGATATGGATTTTGGTCGCCGCCACAGCCAGCCACGAAGAAGGCGGTGACTCCCGGATGTGCTTCTTCCAGATATATCTGGGCGAAACCGGCATAGTCACCACAGAATTTGTAGAAGCTAAGCGTAGTATTATGGCAAGCATATCCGAAAACCACGGCTCGTAACTTGCCATCCGGATTATCAATCCGAAGAACAGGAACATCATGGTCAACGGGACCATCAGGATTAGCGCTGATAACATAACCCCGTTCGGTTTTTAATCGCCTGTTCATAGCAAAGCCAGCCCGGGCGTGAGTGTATCCCAGCCGTACAGGGGCGAGGTTCTCTATCGCCTGACCGACCAGCGACAGTAATTTCTTTTGCAAAGTTTTCATGTACTGCCGGCTTCGTTGAATCTGCTCCGGTGACAGGCCGTAAAAGGAATCCCCATAAATAGAATCCTCCATCTCCTTAACAACCGGACCGCAATGCGTGTGGGAGGCGTTTAGCAGCAGACTCTCCGGGGGCAGTTTATAGCGCTGGTTGACCTGTTTTTCCAGCCAGTCACGTAACGGGCGGGGAATTCCTAACAAATCGACCGTGACGATTACAAGTCTGGTGCCCTGTTCATCCCCTCGACTTCGCTCGGGACAGGCTTCCAGTGCCAGCGCCTTGGCGTGCAGGTCGTGGACCTTTCCCTCCGATGGTTTTGTTCTCGCTGCGTACCCAGCCATCCACATCGACTGCTCCGGCGTGATGACGGTTGTGGAGATACCGGCTTTCCACTTCTCCTGCTCAGGATTTGCCGTGGTGCCGGGTGTTTCTGCCGCCTTGAGATGTGACAGACCGGCCGGGCCTATCAGACACAATAGCATTATCCAAATTAAAATTACTGATTTGATAGGCAGAACTATGATGGTTTGTCGATTCATTTTGTTACTCCTCATATTTCTTTGTAGATTGTTGCCCGGCTGCGTCGCCGGATTCTCTTATCATATTCTCCTAATAATACCAAATCTTCAGCACAATTCTAACCTGTTTTATGGAAATTATATTTTCGGATTTCGAATTTAACATAATTGAACAATTTGCCATTTAGATTTTTGGCGGGGCTTTCGGTCTTGCCCTGTTAGAAGTCTGCCCGGAGTGTTTGACAGTACCTGATACCGAATTACTTCTAACGGGGCTTGCAGGGTTATCTCTGAAGCTCTATAATGTCCCCGATAATATAAAGCCTTCTGCAAAATCGAGGTTAGGCATGCTTTGGAAAGAAAAAATTGTCTTTTGATTTTTTCTTTTCAAACGATAAATTATTGCTCAGTAAATGTTTATTTGATTATTTAAGAAAACCAAAAAACCTGATTTTCTTAAATAATATATGCCTAATCCCTATTTTGCATAACACTATCCCCAATAATAAATATTGGAGGTATATAAATGTTAGGTCTTGAACTTATTGACTGGGCGGTCATTATCGTTTACCTGGTAGGTATTACCTTCATCGGTCTTTGGGCGGTAAAAAAGGTCCGCAGTGCCGCCAGTTTCTTCATCGGCGACCGGAAGTTCGGGAAAGTGATGATGGCGTTCTTCATGTTCGGCTCCGGGACCCATTCCGACCAGGCAGTCAGCGTCGCTGCTAAGACCTACCGGGCCGGCGCCTCCGGTATCTGGTATCAGTGGCTGTGGCTTTTTGTAACGCCGTTCTTTTGGCTGATTGCGCCGTTTTTCCGCCGAATGCGGGCTGTAACAACGGGAGATTATTTCGAGGTCCGTTATGGACGCAGCGTCAGCGGCCTCTACGCCTTGATGGGGATATTGCAGCTTTTGGTCGCAATTGGGGTTATGCTAAAAGGCTCGGGGGCAATGGTTACGGCAGTCTCCGGCGGTGCGATAAGCTCCAATCTCGCTATTATAGCGATGACGGTTATGTTTGTCATCTACGGTGTTGCCGGCGGACTCAGCGCAGCTATCGCAACCAACTTTGTCCAGGGATTGTTGACCATTGTTCTGTCTTTCATCATACTGCCGTTCGCATTAGTGGAAGTCGGCGGTATGAGCGGTTTGCGGCAGTCAATCTCTGACCCTGCTATGCTTTCCCTCGTGGCCCCAGGTGAGATTACCTTCTTTTTCATCGCCATCATTGCATTTAACGCCTTAGTCGGCTGGGTAACTATGCCTGAGACCATGGCAAATTGTGCCGCAGGTAAAACAGAAATGGAAGGAAGAATGGGGGTTACTGTAGGAATATTCGGCAAGCGGATATGCACCATTGTCTGGATGCTGACGGGCTTGTGTGCGGTGGCTATCTATGCTGATATCAATCTTGAAAATGTGGACCTCGTTTACGGCCAGATGGCGCGCGACCTTTTACCTCGTATTGGTCCCGGACTTATCGGGTTATTCATTGCATCCATGCTCGCTTCTGTTATGAGCACCTGTGATTCGCTTATGGTGGTGGCTTCGGCTCTGTTTACTGAAAACATTTACAGAAAGTTTTTGGCGGTTGGCAAATCTGATAAACACTACACCTTTATCGGTCGAATCATGTCTGTGCTGATAGTGCTGAGCGGTATTCTTTTTGCCTTCAGTCTGGAAAGCGTCGTACAGGGCCTGGAAATCTTCTGGATGGTATCTGCTATGATGGGAATTGCGTTCTGGGTCGGGCTTTTCTGGCGCCGGACTACAGTAGCCGGCGCCTGGGCCGCAACCCTGACCAGTTTCGGAGCACTTCTTTTCACCAGTAGAATAGCCTTTGGTGATTTGGAAATCTGGGATTTCAATGCACACTTTGCCGAGAAGCTGCCGGCGTTTATGCTGTGGGAGGGCAAGCTCTATCTGCCCTGGCAGATGATTATTTATTTGAGCGCCGGCTTTGTAGTTCTGGTTGTGGTAAGCTTGTTTACAAAAAAGGTCCCGGCGGAAAATTTAGACCGGTTTTATGCCTGTTTGCGGACGCCTATCGGCCCTGATGAACCGGAGACCGAGCCATTTACGCTCCCGGCAGGTGTGGAACCGGCTCCGCGTAAAACGCTGATAATCCACCCTGATTTTGAAATACCAAGGCCCACTATGATTGGTATTTTTGGCTTCCTCGCAGCATGGGCTGGTGTGGCTGTACTGATTGGTGCAGTTTATTGGATAATCGGGTAATTGGTTAAATGGTTAAATGGTTAATTGGTTAATTGGTTTCCACTCACCACTATAAAGGGAGTTTGGTTATGAAACGAAATGCCATTTTTTTCATATTATCTCTTTGCCTATCGACAGTGTTGTTTTCCTGTGCTGAGAAAGAGGAAGGAAAAATCGAAAATGCCGCTACTGAACACCAAGTTAAATTTATGATTCTTAATCCGGGACATTATCATGCGGCACTGGTCCAGAAAAGTATGTACGACCAGGTTGCTCCTGTCGTTTACGTTTATGCCCCGGACGGCCCTGAGGTGCAGGAATATCTCAAGCGCATCGAGAGTTTCAACACCCGCCCGGAGAACCCGACCAATTGGCAGGAAAAAGTATACACGGGAGAAGACTACCTGGAGAAAATGTTAGCCGAAAAAGCCGGTGACATCGTCATTATGTCCGGTAACAACCAGAAAAAAACTGAGTATATCAAGTCCGCCGTTGATGCCGGCCTTAATGTTTTTTGTGACAAGCCGATGTGCATTGATGCGGAGGGTTTCAAGCTTTTGGAGCAGGCCTTTGCCACGGCAGAGAAAAAGGGGGTATTGCTTTACGATATTATGACTGAACGTTTCAATATCCTCTGCATCCTGCAGAAAACGTTAGTGCTCAATAAGGAGCTGTTCGGAGAATTGGAAAAAGGCTCCGTGGATGAGCCGGCGGTTGTGAAGGAAAGTGTGCACCATTTCTTCAAATACGTTTCCGGTACACCTATCAAACGGCCTACGTGGTATTTTGACACCGCCCAGCAGGGTGAGGGGCTGGTGGACGTAACAACACACCTTATAGACCTGATGATGTGGACGTGTTTCCCTGATGAGCCAGTCGATTACCGAAAAGACATCGTAATGAAAAAGGCCAGGCGTTGGCCGACAATGCTCACGCGGCAGCAGTACGAGAAGGTAACAAAGGCGCCGGACTTTCCTGACTTTCTGAAAGACACGTTAAATAGCGAGGGAATCCTGCCCTATTACGCCAATGGAGAAATGATTTACACAATGAAGGGAGTGTATGTAAAATTGGCGGTGACATGGAATTTCGAGGCCCCGGAGGGCGGTGGAGATACGCATCATTCATTGTTCAGGGGCAGCAAAGCGAATGTAATCATCCGGCAGGGTAAAGAACAGAACTATCGGCCGGAGCTTTACGTGGAGCCGGCCCCGGGCGCCGGTGCTGAGGAGCTGGCGGCATCTCTGCAAAAAGCTCTGGCCGAGCTGCAAAGTAAGTACCCGGGCCTGGCTCTGAAACAACAGGCAAACTCCTGGCAGGTGCTGATACCTGATGAGCATCGAATCGGGCACGAGGCCCACTTTCGAATAGTTACCGAAAAGTACCTGCAATACTTAGCAGATGGAAAGCTGCCGGAGTGGGAGGTGCCGAATATGATAGCGAAATATTACATTACCACAAGGGCGCTGCAGTTAGCGCAGCAGTGAAAGGACTGGTAAGTGGTGAGTGGTGAGTAGTGAGTGGTGAGTAGTGAGTGGTGAGTAGTGAGTAGTGAGTGGTGAGTAGTGAGTGTCATAACTGACCAATTAACCAATTAACTACTCACCAATTAACCAAACCAAAAGGAGAATTAGTCGATATGGCCCCGGAAGAACGAACGAAAAACAAGTTGGCGCTATTTGGTGGTGAAAAGGCGGTGAAGTCGCAGCAGCCGGACATGTTCAAATGGCCTATTGTTACCGACCGGCATGAGCAAACCGTATTAAAAGTATTACGGGCAGGTCAAATGTCCGGCTTTGAAGTAACGAAGAAGTTTGAGAAAAAGTATGCCAAAATGCTCGGTAGAAAATTCGGGCTGGCATACAATAATGGAACCGCTGCGATATTGGGTGCAATGTACGGCTTAGGTATCGGAGTCGGCGATGAAGTCATAGCGCCAAGTCTTACATATTGGGCCACTGCCGCCCCGGCCTATACACTCGGTGCCACACCTGTTTTCGCCGATGTTGACCCCGACACTATCTGCATTGACCCTAAAGATATCGAACACCGAATCACTCCACGAACGAAAGCCGTTATCGTAGTGCATTATGCAGGTATGCCGGCCGATATGGATGCCATTATGGAAATCGCCGCCAGGCACAATCTCAAAATCCTTGAGGACTGCTCGCATGCTCACGGTGCCTTATACAAGGGCAGAGAAATTGGCACTTTCGGTGATGTCGCGGCGTTTTCCCTGATGACCGGTAAATCTCTGGCCATCGGCGAGGCGGGTATATTATTTACCGATGACCGAGAGGTCTATGAACGCGCCCTTTTGTTTGGCCACTACATACGTCATGATGAGATTACACTAAAAGAGCTTAAACCTTATATAGGATTGCCCTGCGGTGGTTTCAAGCATCGCATGCACCAGTTAAGCTCCGCTTTTGGTCTTGTGCAATTGGAGCTATATCCCCAGCAAATGGCGGAAATCGATAAGGCGATGAACTACTTCTGTGACCTGCTCGATGATAATGCGGGAATCAGGCCGATGCGGCCCCCGAAGGGCAGCAACACGACCAAGGGCGGCTGGTATTTTCCACTGTTTAAGTATGTCACGGAGGAGCTCGAAGGTCTTTCATTGTCTAAATTCAGCGAGGCAGTTACTGCCGAAGGTTCGATATGCAATCCCGGCTGCAATAAGCCACTGCACTTGCATCCACTTTTTACGACAATGGACGTTTACGGACACGGCAGGCCAACGCGGATTGCTTACCTTGGTAAATCTGCAAAAATTGAGCATTATGTTGAATCCCTTCCGGTTTCCGAAGACATTAACCGACGGGTTTTCGGGATTCCGTGGTTTAAGCACTATCGGCCTGAGATAATTGAGGAACACGCCAATGCCTACAAGAAGGTCATAAAAAATTATCGTGCACTGCTGGCTGAAGACACCGAAAAAGATACTGATGCTTCAAGCAAAGCTGAGTCCCAAATCGGAGGATACAGCAGCTTCTTCAGCAGCCGGAAGAACACGCAATAAGAGGTCTCATACTCTGATAAATAACAGCGGCGTTTTTGTGTCCATGCCGGTGATATCACTGGTGTTCATTCGGTAATATTCGGCACCTTAGGCGAGACCGTTACTCTAAATCATACCGCCAGCAGCAGAGACACCTTTGTAAGGGGGTCACTGCGAGCGGCAAAATGGCTGATTGGAAAAGAGCCGGCTTTATATTCAATGGCCGACGTCCTTGGTATTTCATTGCTCAGAACGAATGGATATTTACTATTACGCACTTATGCAGATGAGGCATCACGTTACATAACATATTCTCAAACGTATATCTCACTTTCTTCAGACACAGGTAATCTATCATCAGGTTGCACATCGAGCCAATGCAGCATACCAAGATTGCGTATAGTTGAGGCGACCGTTGTTTTATCTAATCTCGGTTTCCTTCGCTGTTTCCATTGCATCACTGCTTCAAGGACATCCATTTCCGAGACCGGGGATTTGCTCTTTTGCTTAAGTTCAGTTACGGTAAATATTACCGTGGCAATTGTTTCCGCTTGTGTTGTGTCCACTCGCATAAACAAGTCTGTGGTTTTTTCAATTATATAAGCGTATGTTTCCAGCACAGACTCATAGCGTTTCCGATATTCATCGAAACCCGGGCCCACCTTGACTTCGAACATTCTGCCCAAACGTTCTTCCTGCAAGAGATTATTATTAATTAACTTTGATTCGGCGAGTTTAAGTTCTTTGGAAAAGGGTCCATAACTTGATTTCTGATAGTTAAATCCTGTAGGAAGTCCTTGTTGAGTAGCTACATAGGCAATTTTCTGGAAGATAGTTCTGCCAACAGGCTGATGATATGGTTGTTTTTCAATCCGGTGTAAAATTTCGACAAGACCTACCCAAGCAGGATTAAAGGGAATCTGTTTATTCCTTGAGGAGCTGTAATCAGGCTTCATAGATTCGCCGGCTTTTTTTAGGAATGACTTGGTCATATCTGTAGGACTCGTACCATATGGAGCATAGATTTCAACAGGAATCTCCATTTGTTTGGCTCGACTATAAATCAGGGGGCCAACGACTTTCCATTCCAATTGACCGTTTCCACAGCCGAGCGGTGGAATTGCTATCGAAGTAATACCCCATTCTTTATAATGAGCTAAAAGAAAATCTAAGCCCTGCTCAATATCGCTTACTTTGGAGACAGACTTCCAGTGATCTTTGGTCGGGAAATTCACAATCTGCGGACCTATTAAACTCTTGTATATATAAGGGCGACCTGCATGTATTTCATTACGTTTGCACCGTTCTAAATAATCTTTGAACATCTTGGGAAATCGCTTCTTAAACTCGAGAGCTATTCCCTTACCCATAATACCAACACAATTTACTGTGTTGACGAGGGTTTGTGCTTTGGATTTCAGAATATCACCTATTAGAATCTTCATAACATCCTCTTAGAAGAATATATCACTTTTAATACTTACGTTCAATTCTATTTTGAGTTTCTTGAAAGCAGCCAAAGCCGCTTGATTTGCGACATAGGCGGCCAAAATATATCGCGGCTCAACTTCGTCCGGCACAAGGATTTCCGCACACTTGATGGACTTGTGTGCCCACTCCTCATATATATTTTCAGGATGTGTCCAATATTTAGCAAAAAGCCTATCTTTATCGATTGCAGCTAATCTTTGTGTTACTGGATAAAAACGGGCATATTCGCTTGAGGCATTTTGATCTGCAATGATGACTCCCTGCAAATCCAGAACATTCGCATCTATGCGCAAAACACATATCTCATTGTTTCTATCTCGACGCCTGCTTAGCATAGGATTATGGGCATCGAAATAGAGATTGGCATAATCGTGTAGTTTCTTGTTCGTTCCAGGAATTTTTTTGATTCTACGCTTCTCCTGCATTTTTTGCATTGCGACAGAATCATCATGGAGAATTTTAACAGACTTGTTGTGGGATAATATACCGTATTCAATAATAGACCGGACCTTGGAAATGAGAGTAATAAAGTATAATTCTTTAACATCAGAACGGTCCATTATCGTTTTTCCTTATACTGCTTCATAGATTCCCCATACTTTCTCCCTCAAACTTTGGGGTCTTTTTCTGGCAGCTTTTGCACTTGTAATGGGATAAATCTTTGTTAGAGGATAACGTCTTTTCTTTTCGTGGAAAAGGTAAATCCCGATTTGAGACCGAATTTCTAAGGGGGCCAGTCTGTGCCTTTTATGCCGTGGATTGTCAGGTTTGCGTTGGGAAGTCCATCCCGAGCCGGGCGAATCTGTTTGGCTTTAAGTAAAAGAACCTGGCCGTCAACAAAAAGATAGTTTCTGCTGCCTTGCCAGCACCACCACCCTTTATCGTCATCGATAGGTAAATGATTGCTTTGCCATTCGCCGATAAGAATCTTGCCAGACGGCCTGGCTACATCCATGCTCTGTTGTGGAATAGAGGGCTGAGGATTGTTATAGGTGTCGGCGGGGCTGTTCATATCGTCAATCTGCTCGGGGCTATGGTAAAAGGCCATAGAGTAGGAATAACTCGTGGACTCGTATTTGTCTTTTGCGATATGGTCCTGCGGACAGAACAGGACAGAAGGATTTTTCGCATCGATATTGCCGCCGAGATAAGGTTCGACAAGGAATCGCCAGCCGCGACCCATCCACAGCCAGTAAGGCGGCTCCGTTGAGACAGGGTCCTGGGCACAGGGATACGTGTTGTCGTTTTCATTGAGATAGAAGTGCACAGCTAGGTCGATTTGCTTGAGGTTATGGGCGCACGCCAGACGCATCGCCATAGACTTGGCTTTTCTAAGCGACGGCATAAGTATAGAGAGCAAAAGAGCGATGATTGCTATAACAACGAGCAGCTCCACAAGGGTAAAGCCAAACTGAGCTTGTTTCGCTGCTGAGCAGGGCCAAAACCGGCCTGAAATTGATGTTTTTGTTCTAATCATCAAGCGAGACAGTTTACTCGACTGTAACGCTCTTTGCAAGGTTTCGAGGTTTGTCAACATCGTGTCCACGGAGCACAGCAGCGTGATAGGCCAACAGTTGCAGCGGCACAACGGTCAGCATCGGCTGCAAAAGCTCCGGAGCATTGGGTATGGTGATTAAATGGTCGGAGTGTTGTATGATATTCTCATCACCCTCGGTTGCGACAACGATGGTTTCGCCGCCGCGTGCCCTGACTTCGGCGATATTGCCCATAATCTTGTCATATTGCGGCCCTGCTGTGGCGATGAAAACCGCGGGCATACCATCGGCAATCAGAGCAATCGGGCCGTGCTTCATCTCCGCAGCGGGCAGGCCTTCGGCGTGAATATAGCTTATTTCCTTAAGTTTCAAGGCCCCTTCGAGGGCAACGGGATAATTGACGCCTCTGCCAAGGAAAAGCCAGTTGTCCTGGTCGATATTTGCCGCGGCGATTTGTTTAATGTGGTCGGTTCGGTTTAGTATTTGGCTTATCTTATCCGGTATTTTGGAAAGCTCATCGATGTATTTGCTTGCCCGGTCGCTGCTGATGTGTCTTCTTCTGCCTAATTCGATTGCGAGCATTGTCAGGACTGCCACCTGTGCTGTAAAGGCCTTTGTGCTGGCAACGCCGATTTCGGGGCCCGCGTGCAAATATATCCCTGCGTCTGTAGCTCTGGCGATGGAAGAGCCGACGACATTGACAATACCAAGAACCGTTGCTCCCCGCTCTTTGGCTTCCTCTACCGCCGCAAGAGTATCGATGGTTTCTCCGGATTGGCTTATCGATATAACGACGGTCCCGTCCTCGATTATTGGATTGCGATATCGAAATTCGCTGGCGTATTCGGTTTCCGCCGGGATACGTGCCAGCTGCTCGAACAAAAATTCACCGACCAAACCGGCGTGGAACGCTGTTCCGCAGGCGGTCAGGATGAGCCGCTTAGTGCGCGTCAGGTCGCGCAGGTACGAAGCTATACCACCAAGTTTAATCTTGTTGTTTTGGCAGTCGATTCGACCGCCCATACAGGTACTCAGGGCCTTGGGCTGCTCAAAAATCTCTTTGAGCATGTGGTGCGGGAAATCGCCCAGCTCGATTTGTTCCAATGAGAATTCAATTTGCTGTAGCTCTTTACTGACGGTGATATTGTCAATTGTTTTGGTATGGAACCCCTCCGGCGTGATGGTAACCATTTCGTTATCGGCAAGGTATATTGCCTGGGTCGTATGCTCGATGATTGCGGCGGCATCCGAGGCCAGGATATATTCGTTGTCACCGACGCCTAAAATCAGAGGGCTGCCCTTTTTGGCGCCGATGATGGTATCGGGAAAGTCTGAGCAGACAATGGCCAGGCCGAAGGTGCCGTGTATTTCCTGAAGGGCCCGCTGGACCGCCCATTCGAATTTGTTCTGACCATCGAGTTTCTTTTGCTCGTCCGGGTTGTCCGGGTTGGCATAAAAATAGCCGATTAGGTTTGCTATTACCTCAGTATCTGTTTCGCTGGCAAACTCAAATCCCTCGTTTTGTAGCCAGGTCTTGAGCGTTCCGTAGTTTTCAATGATGCCATTGTGAACGACGGCGATTTTGCCTGTGTAGTCCAGATGGGGATGGGCATTAACAGAGTTCGGCTCTCCGTGAGTGGCCCAGCGCGTGTGGCCGATACCGAAAGTCTCGGCGGCATTTGGCTCATCTAAAATCTCTTCCAGAGCGCTGATTCTGCCGCTGGTTTTTTTGATTCTTATAGCACCGCTACCCAATAGCGCCACGCCGGCCGAATCATAGCCACGATATTCCAGACGCTTTAAACCCTCTATGAGGATTGGCTGTGCCGCTTTTTTACCGAGATAAGCTACTATGCCACACATTTGTTATTTACTATTTACTATTTACGATTTACTATTATTTAAGAATCTTCTTTGATTAGGTTATTTTTCATACAAATAGTAAATAGTCAATAGTAAATAGTCAATAATGATTTATGATAGTGGTTATCGATTATAAAGTTGGAAATGTCAAGAGCGTATGTAACGCATTTCGGTATATCGGCTGCAAGGTAAAGCTTAGCTGCGAGCCTGAGACGGTTGAGAATGCCAGCGGTATTGTTCTGCCCGGCGTTGCAGCGTTCGGGTATGCCGTCAGTGCATTAGGCTCGCTTGCAGAGCTGATAAAAGAGGTTGCTCTGGGCGGCAAGCCGCTTTTGGGTATTTGCGTCGGCTACCAGATGCTTTTTGAGACAAGCAGCGAATATGGCCGACACGACGGCCTGGGGTTGGTGTCCGGAAGTGTTGTTCCTATTCCACCCGGCCGGGTGGTTCCGCACATGGGCTGGAATTTGGTAGAGCTGCCGGAAGATATGGAATTGTTCGCCGGGCTGGGGAGTGAAAAACATTTCTATTTTGCACACTCTTTCTACGCCGAGGTTGCGGACAGCGGGGCCAGGGTCGCATTTACCGATTACGGCTTTGACTTGCCCGCTGCGGTGCAGAAGGCTAATATATATGGCACGCAGTTTCATCCGGAAAAGAGCGGTAATACCGGCTTGAAGGTCCTGGAGAATTTTTATGAGATTTGTAAAGGGGAAGCTCTGAAATGCTGACCAAAAGAATTATTCCCTGCCTTGATGTTAAAGACAACCGTGTAGTTAAGGGCGTCCATTTTCTGAATCTTCGCGACGCGGGCGACCCTGTGGAATTAGGTGCGCGATACAGTGACACCGGCGCCGATGAGCTGGTGTTCCTCGATATTACCGCGACTATTCACTTTCGCAAAACTATTGTCGAGCTTGTCGAAAAGGTTGCCGAAAACGTGTTCATTCCGTTTACGGTGGGCGGCGGCATACAAACGGTCGAACAAATCGATGAGCTTCTGCGAAGCGGGGCTGAAAAGGTTTCGGTAAACACCGCTGCCGTTGAAAACCCGGAGCTGCTTGCCGAAGCGGCACAGCGATTTGGAAATCAGTGTGTTGTCCTTGCCATTGATGCCCGCCGCTCAAAAGAACGTCCCGGCAAATGGCAGGTCTGCGTAAAGGCCGGCTCTGAACCGACCGATATTGATGTGGTTGAATGGGCTGTTAAAGGCGAAAAACTGGGTGCGGGCGAGATATTGCTGACCAGTATGGACGCCGACGGCACGAAGGCAGGTTATGATAACGAACTCAACAAAGCTGTTACCGATGCGGTCAATATCCCCGTAATCGCCTCCGGCGGAGCGGGGATACTCGAACACCTTTACGATGCCATTGTTGACGGCGGCGCAGACGCAGTCCTTATGGCTTCAATAACACACTTTGGAAACTACACCATAAAACAAATGAAAGAATACCTCAGAAGCCGAGGCATACCCGTAAATCTATAAAGGGCCCAACGGTCCTGGAAAAACGGGGAGATAAATAATCAATCAGCCGGTTTGGTCTCGGAGTATCGGGATTACCGCCGCAGTAATTCGTCGATGTTGTTTTGTATGATGTAGAGCTTGCCCCGGATTTCCTTGGTCTGATGGTGAGCCAGCCCGCCAATGCGCGGGTCGGCGTGAGTATCTAATGCGTATGTTATTCACTTGAGCCATTCGTAAAGCTCATAGTGGTGTTTGTTCATGCCCATTTTTTCATACACTTCCTGCGCCAGCTTGTTTCGCTTGTCCACGTACAGACGTATCCCTGCCAGCTGTGGCGACTGCTTCACCTGCTTTTCCAAATTCAAGTACAGCTTTTTGAACACCCCTTGACCACGCGCTTCGGGAATGACATAAAGCGAATGTATCCACAGCACCGTCGCGTTCCGCCAGTCGCTCCATTCCGGTATTGCCAGAAGCACTCCGAGGATATTGCCTTTTTCCTCGGCCACCCAATAGGTCCCTCGTGCCGGTTCCTGGAAAACGCCGTGCACTCCCCTGCTCACCACCGTCTTATCCAGCCCAAGCCCCTCCGTCTCCCGTGCCATCTGTAGCTGCAGCTCAACGATACTTTCCGAGTCACTCAACTTTCCTTTGCGAATCTTGATCATCCCGGCGTGCCTATTATCTGCCAATAATTACCCGCTCCCCCTATATTGCTCTCACAGAACAATTAGAAAGTGTCTAAATACGTATCTATTTCCCAGTTTGTAACCTGTTTTTTAAACTCGTCCCACTCTTTTGTCTTTACGTCAATGTATCTTTCAAACAAGTGCTCTCCGAGAACCTCCTGCAAGACTTTATCTTTTTTCAGGGCGTCTAGGGCCTCGGCCAACGATGTCGGCAGAATATCGATGTTTTTCTGGACCAGACCTTCATCATCAAGACTGTATATATCTTCTTCGACCGGCTCAGGGGGTTTCAGGTCATTTTTAATTCCGTCCAGTCCCGCTCTTAGCATAACGGCAAATGCCAGATATGGATTGCAAGCAGGGTCGGGACATCGCAGCTCGATGCGAGCGGCTTCTCTTTTGGCCTTGAACCATTTCGGCACTCTCAAAAGTGCCGAGCGGTTCATAGCAGCCCAGGTAATATAAACAGGTGCCTCGAATCCGGAGACCAGTCTCTTATAGGAGTTGACAGTAGGACATAGAATAGCACACATTGCGTTTATGTGTTTTATCTGGCCGGCTATGAAATTATAAGCGACTTTTGAGAGATTATATTTGTGTTCCTTATCGTAAAAGGCATTTATCTTTGACTTAGTGTCAAACAAGCTCTGATGAACATGCATTCCGGAGCCGGCCCTGCCCATTATTGGTTTCGGCATAAAGGTCGCATGTAAATTTTGCATTTGGGCGATTCTCTTGGCCGTGTATTTTAATGTGAGCACCTTGTCGGCCACATCCAGACATTGTCCGTAATTGAAATCTATTTCGTATTGACCGAAGCCGACCTCATGATGAGACGTTTCGACCTTAATCCCAAAACTCTCTAATGCGGCTATTATCTTTTTTATGGCTCTATATCCTTCGTGAGAAGTGAGGTCGAAATATCGACCGTAATCTATAGGCGTAGTCCGGTTTTGGCCGTCGGTCCTGAACAAATAGAATTCCGGCTCAGGCCCGACGTTGTATTCAAAGCCCTCTTTTGCAGCTTCGGCCGCGGCCTGTTTGAGGATAAATCTCGGGTCTCCTTCAAAGGGTTTGCCGTCTGCGCGGTAGATATCACATATCAACCTCGCGGTTCTGCCGTCTTCGGTCAGCCAGGGCACGACAGCGTAAGTTGTCATGTCCGGCTTCAAAAACAGGTCGCTTTCCTGTATTCGAGCAAAACCTTCAACCGAAGAGCCGTCAAACCAGACGCCGTTGCGTGATGCGTCCTCTAATTCTTCAACCGGTATGATGAGCTCTTTTATAACGCCTAACAGGTCTGTAAATTGCAGGGTGATAAATTTTATATCGTCTTTTTTCGTCTGCTCCAAAACCTTCTGAATTTCCATAAAGTTCCCTCTCTTATATGTTGAATTGTATGTATCGTATTTAGTATGGAGTTATTCTGGCCTTTGTGGAGAAAACTGCAAGATAAATTTCAAAAATTCAATTCCTTCGGTGGTAATTACAATACAAAATCAGAGACGAAGTCGAGATACAATCTGCAGCCGGGTTTCAGATTAGAGTGCCGGTGGACGGACTGTAACACGGTTCTCAGCCCTTCCTGCCATATATCATCCGAGATATCGGCACGGAGCTCGCGGATACTCTCCAAGCTCTTACTCAACGATTGAGCGCGGGTATCCTGCGGTTCGGTATCAAGAATGACTGCTCTCAAGGCATCGGCAACAATGCGGTCGTCGATACTCCGGTCGCTGCGATATTCTGAGACGAGGACGAATTCGATGTTTTGGAGCACATCGAGGTGGTCTCTGGCCATGTGTTTTATTGACTTTCGGGGTTTCAGTGTTGCACCTAACTTTTTTTGCGAATCCATCTGCCGGATATTGGCCTTTTTTTGCATTGCTCTTTTTCGCTTTAATCGTTTTACCTTTGACATACGAAGACTCCTTTCAATCAGTTCTTATCAGAATAGATGGTGACTATCTTTCCCATAAGTCATTTTTGCTCTTTTGATTTTTTGGCTTTTTGGGGGTCATAGTTGGGGTTCGGGGTCAGCATCTGGGCGTTTACGTTGTTTCGCCAGGTTTCCAACATCTCTTTCAGTTTTTTGGTTTTTTCCGGCATCTTTTTGGCTAAATTATTCTGCTCGCCGATGTCCTGCTTTAGGTTGTAAAGCTCGAATTCGTTGCCGGCCCCGCAGATAGTTTCATCAAACCATTCGAGTAGCTTGTAATCGCCCATGCGAACGGCTCCACAGGGGCCGATACTGCTGGAGTGATAATGTGGATAGTGCCAGTAAATTGCGCGGTGACTAAAGGAGCCGGTTTGAGTCAGAAGCGGCAGCAGACTGACCCCATCATTCGGCTCCTTCGCCTTGTTTTCTAGGCCGAGGATTTCCAGAAAGGTCGGGAAGAAGTCCACACTGATTACAGGCTCGCTACAGGTGCTGCCTGGTTGCACTACTGTGGGCCAGCGAATGATTAAGGGCTCCCTTATGCCGCCTTCATAAAGATTCGCTTTGCCGCTACGCAACGGAGTCTGTTTGTTCGAGCTTTCTAATCCGCCGTTGTCGGAAAAAAAGATAACAATGGTTTTGGAGGCAATCTTTAATTCATCCAGTTTTTTAAGTAACCTGCCAACACTGTTATCCAGCTCCTCAATCATTGCTCCAACTATTGGATTATTTTGCGGTAGATTTGAGCCGGGCTTTTTTCTGTATTTTTCAATCAGCTTTTTCTTTCCCAAAATCGGGGAATGTATTGTGTTGTGGGGGACATAAAGAAAGAATGGTTTGTCTTTGTTCTTTTGAAGGAATTCCAGTGATTTTTCGGTAATTATTTCCACGTTGTGAGCATCACTTTCGGGGTCGTGATTGGAGGCCGGTTTGTATGTAATAATTGATTCATCGAAGCCCTGCTTGTCTGGATTGTACGGCAGAGACTCCGGCGGTTTTTTGGCGATGCTAAGATGCCACTTTCCGAAGCTGGCGGTGGTGTAGCCTGCCGTCTTGAGGACCTCTGCGATGGTTATTTCTTCCAATGGCAGATATTTTTGCCATTGGGGCTGTTTGTATTTCTCGTAAGGGAAGGAGCCGCCCGCGATAAAATCTGTCAGGTGCAGACGGGCGGGATACTTTCCGGTCATTATGCTGGCACGGGTAGGCGAGCAAACCGGACAGGCGGCATAAGCATCGGTAAATCTCATACCCTCTGCTGCTAACCGGTCGATATTTGGAGTTTCATAGAATTTACTGCCGTAGCAGCCTAATTGAGACCAGCCCAAATCATCGGCGAGAATAAAAAGAAAGTTAGGCTTTGCTTTAATATCTTTACTCTCCTTCGGAGACCCTGAACCGAGACCTGATGTCCCGGCCGAACATCCGGGCAGTAAAAATGCTGCCGCTCCAAAACCTATTGATTTAATAAATACCCTGCGATTCACCCCGTTAGAAATTTTTTCTTCTTGTCTCATATTCTTACCTCCGTTGGAATTTCTAACAGGGTTCATTATCAAATATCCTCAATTACTACTTTAACGTCGTTCCGAGCGAAGCGATGCGCAGCATCGTGGAGTCGAGGAATCTGACAAAGTAATCTTTTTAACAGACCCCTCGGCGCAGTTTACCCTGAGCGAAGTCGAATGGGCTCGGGGTGACATATAAGATTTTGTTAAGCGCCTTTGGTTTTCCATATAGGATAAACAATTTGCCGGCTGTAGTTAAGAACATTTTAAGGCTATGTCTTCGTAAAGAAATTTGCTTATGCAGCTCCTATTTTCTCAAATATGAATTTGTGAGCGTTGGCGGTGATTTTTATTTTGTCGCCGGCGGTGAATTTGCCGGCTAAAAGCTCGGCGGCAAGGGGATTTTCCAATCGCCGCTGTTAAATGGCCTGCTTCGGTATAAGAGACCACCCTAAAGACTCAAACGATACAAACGCTTGGTGAAATCAGTCAATATAATAACAACGGCTTTTCTTCAAGTGTTCCGGTTGTTGGGTCCACTTTAAAGCCGAACGTTTCTAAAACAACCACCCCAAGTAAGACCTTATCTATCACATCTGAAATCCATATCGCAAAAGCATCTTCTTTGCCTTTTAACTTTATCCATGCTCTACCTCTTGAGACCTTAATCAGTCCTGCTCCTGTGGAAACCTGCTCTTGTGTGGTTGGTTTGATTCCAAGCTCATCTGCAATCTTTGTGGGCAGAGTGGTTAAGCTTGCTCCGGTATCAACCAGAGCTTGGACTTTCTTAGAGTGTTTTCTTTCTAAATCGCTAATCTCGATATCGATCCACGAATGTCCCATAAAATCAATCTTACCAACATAGTGAAACAAAGTCAATTTTTTTAATCCACATTTTCGTGTGCGATTTTATGTTATTAGAGTTAAAAGTACAAATAGACCGAAAATTATGATTACTATGCCGGAGATTTTGTTCAGCCAGGCTGGCCTGCTATAGAGAAGTTTCCTCAGAAATGTGGCGGTAATGCCGCTCAATATCAACCACCAAAGTCCTGCGCCGACAAATACGCCGGCAACCAATAATAAAGCGGCAATATGATGCTCAATTAGGTTTACCAATCCCAAGCCGGCAAATGTTGCTGCGAAAGCTAAAAATGTTATCGGATTTGTGAGTGTAAGAAAAAACACGGACACATAATCTCTAACATAACTGGTACTATCTCCTGGAACTGTTCGCTGTTCCGATTTGAACAGGAAAACCCTTACGCCCATATAACAAAGAAAGATGCCCCCAACGAAACGAAGCCACATTTGTTCTTTGACCAGAAAATTTGAAACAAACGTTAGCCCGAAAGCGGCAACGAAGCCGTAAATAGCATCCGCAGTAGCCGCTCCCAACCCCGAGACTATGCCGTGAAGCTTGCCCTTATTCAGGGTTCGCTGTATGCATAGCACCCCGATTGGTCCTACGGGAGTCGAAATCAGAAAGCCGACAACCAAACCCTTTAAAAATAGTCCTATATTCATAAGTCTCTGCGAATATGTATTAAACGCAACTTATTTTCACCCTATCTTGTCAACTGACCCAAAATTCTACGACAATTCTTTTGCTTTGGCAAACCCTTGACTTGATTTAGTACAAGAATTTTAATGAAAGGGAGGTGAAATGACCACTTTCGCATTTTTTTCAATAGAGTAGATTGAAATTACACTTTTTCAAACATGAACTTGTGGCTGTCGGCGTCGATTTTTATTTTGTCGCCGTCGGCGAATTTTCCGGCTAAAAGCTCGGCGGCCAACGGGTTCTCCAGACGCTGCTGAATCGTTCGCTTCAAGGGCCTTGCACCAAAAGCAGGGTCGTAGCCCTCATCCATAATCAGTTTGCGGGCGCTGTCGGTGAATTCGAGCTCTATGTGGCGGCCGTTCAGACGCTCGGCTAAGTAATCAAGTTGAATATTGACAATCTTTCGCAAATCGTCTTTGCCGAGCATGTGGAAAACGATTATCTCATCGACCCGGTTCAAAAACTCCGGCTTGAAGAGCTGTTTGAGCGCATCCTTAACGTGGGCCTCGATTTCCCAGTCGGCGCCGGATTCCTCGGTGATTTGCTGAATCTGATGGCTGGCGATGTTGCTGGTCATAATGATAACGGTGTTCTTGAAATCGACGGTTCGGCCTTTTCCATCGGTTAATCGGCCATCGTCGAAGACTTGCAGCAGCACATTGAAGACATCCGGGTGGGCCTTTTCAATCTCATCCAACAAAACCACCGAATATGGCTTGCGCCGAATAGCTTCTGTCAATCGTCCGCCTTCTTCGTAGCCGACATAGCCCGGCGGTGAGCCGATAAGGCGAGCGACGGAATGCTGCTCCATAAACTCGCTCATATCGACCCGAATCATAGCGTGCGGGTCGTTAAAGAGAAAGTCCGCAAGCGCTTTGGAAAGCTCTGTCTTGCCGACTCCTGTCGGGCCGAGGAATAAAAATGTCCCTATTGGCCGATTCGGGTCTCCTAAACCTGAGCGGCTCCTGCGAACCGCATTGCAGAGTGCTGCGACCGCTTCGTCCTGCCCGACTACACGCCGGCGAATCGAATCCTCCATTTTCATTAGTCTTTCACGCTCTCCACTCAACAACTTTGCAACCGGTATCCCTGTCCATTTTGAAACAATGCCGGCGATGTGCTCTTCGGTTACTTCGTTGCGGATTATAGTTTTGTCGGCCTTGGAAAGCTGAGCCTCTTTTTCCTCAAGCTCCTTTTTCAAATTCGTAATGGTTTCATACTTCAGGCGGGCGGCGGTCTCCAGGTCGCCTTTTCGCTGGGCATCTTCAAACTGGTTTTGAGCCTCTTCAAGTTTTTCCTTCAGGGCTTTTATCTGGTCGGAGACAGACCTTTCACTTTCCCACTGTGCCGTGAGCTTGTTGTCCTGCTGTTGCAGCTCGTCCAACTGCTTTTCGGTATTCTTTAATCGTTCTTTACTTGCCTTATCAGTTTCTTTTTTCAGAGCTTCACGTTCGATTTGAAGCTGAACAATTTTTCTGCGAATACTATCTAATTCAGCCGGCAGTGAATCGTTTTCAATACGCAGTTTCGAGGCCGACTCATCAATCAAATCTATCGCCTTGTCCGGCAGCCATCGGTCCGTTATGTACCGATTTGACAAAGTCGCAGCCGCAACAAGTGCCGAGTCGGTAATCCGAACACCGTGGTGGGTGTCATACCGGTCTTTTAATCCTCGGAGGATGGCTATGGTTTCTTCGACGCTCGGTGGGTCAATTACAATCGGCTGAAAACGCCTTTCTAACGCCGCGTCTTTTTCCACGTATTTTCGATATTCATCGATGGTTGTGGCACCAATACAGCGTAAATCGCCCCGGGCGAGGGATGGTTTTAGTAAATTGCCCGCATCGACCGCACCTTCAGCTTTGCCCGCCCCTACGACAGTATGTAACTCATCGATGAAGAGTATTATTTGCCCACCGGCGGCGATGACCTCCTTGAGCACGGCCTTGAGCCTGTCTTCAAATTCGCCCCTGAATTTTGTTCCGGCTATCAGTGCCCCCATATCCAGAGCGATAATCCTTTTGTTTTTCAAACCGGTAGGGACGTCACCTGCAATTATTCGTTGGGCAAGGCCTTCGACAATTGCAGTTTTGCCAACGCCCGGCTCGCCGATCAGTACCGGATTATTTTTCGTTCGCCGATTGAGGACCTGCATACATCGCCGAATCTCTTCATCTCTGCCGATGACGGGGTCGAGCTTTCCCTTGCGAGCCATCTCCAAAAGGTCAATCCCGTAGCGCTCCAGTGCTTTGTATTTGTCCTCGGGATTTTGGTCGGTTACCTTTTCCGGCCCACGAATTTCTTTTATGGCGCTCTCAACCTGTTCGGGTGTTATTGAGTTGAGCCGGAGAATCTCTTTCGCGTCGCTTTGTACTGAGGCAAGCGCAATGAGCAGATGCTCCACGCTCAAATATTCGTCGCCCATCGTATCAGCCCTGTTTTGGGCATCCAGAACAACCTGGCTGAAAGCCGGGTCAGGCATAAGCTGATTAACACTGCTGCCCTGCGGCAGCCGCCCAAGCTCGCTCTCGGTCATCTCTCTAATTCGCGGGACATTGGCGCCTATCTTTTTCAAAATCTCGACCGCAATGCCGCTGTCCTCGCGGCAAATAGTGCCTAATAAATGCAATGGTGACATAACAGTATGCGATTTAGCCATCGCGAGCTGCTGAGCAGTTGCCAATGCCTCCTGGGCTTTTAGTGTGAATTTATCGAATTTCATAGCCAATCCTTCTTTTATGCAGACGAAATTTCAATTACAGACATACTTTAATACTCAATAAGTGCAAACAGCGTGCCCAAAACAAACCAAAATTGTAATTGCCGTTATAATAAGCAATTACGGCTTTCTTGTTCTTCTGTCTGAGTGCCAATTTGGCAGGTCTAATCATTTGTTCCGGCGCACTTGCAGCGCATCTGGATAAAACAGCGGATTTCTACAACCTCCCCAGATGGTTTTTCGTAAACCCCGGCTATTTCAGCATATAGCAGGGGGCAAATATTTCATACGGTGAAGTGCATACTTGCGATTTGGGATTTCTTATCACGGATGGTCCGCGAAGACGGACTGGAATGTTACCAGACGACGTTTGGCGAAAGTGCTCGGCTCAATTGCGACAGTGCCGCGAGGAATTACTCAACACCAACCCAACCTGTTTTCACATTATAAATGAAGTTGCCTCTTAGGCGAGTACTGAGGTACACACTATCACCATTGATGGCAAAAACAGCTTGCAGCTTTTTGTCTATCTTGATTTGTGCTGCTCCTGATCGGGATAGTGCGTAGTGAAGGTCTGTTCCATATTCCAGAATCTGATTATCGGAAAAGCCCGCTCGTCGCATCACTCGTACAATGTCATCGGAGCTTAGGTTAAGTACCTCTTGGTGGTTCAAGGGTATGACCTCAAAGCCTCTTTGTGCACAACTAACCACACCAAAAGCCAGAAGCGCCAGCAATAATGACACAATAATCACGCCACTGCTACTAATTCTTGTTTCGCGACTAATCGGCTTCACAGCTCTTTTGTCTCCTTAATATGTTTTTCATCTGATCGGACGTAATAAACTTTCCCGAAGACTCGTCTTAAAATCTCCACCCACCGATCTGAACGGAGGCTGAATTGCAGGCGTCTGAGGTTGGGCGAAATCGAGGGGTCGTCGGCTTGACTCCGGTATTATGTTTGCCGTGACAAAGACAGCGATTTCCCTGCTGGACTCAATGTCGTTTGTACTCTTAAACAGGTTCCCCAATAGCGGAATTTTGCTGAGTCCCGGGGTACGTCTCTTCTCCAAACGCGTTCGGTTCTCCGTCAGGCCGGCCAGTGCAACTGTTCCGCCGTTTTGAATGCGTACCGTGTTTTTGGATGTTCGCCGTGTAACAACCGGAAGGTCACTTCCTCTGCCGCGAGGTATGCTGTCACTGACCTCGATGGCCAACTCAAGTGTAATATCATTATTGTCCCCGATGTGGGGTGTGATACTTAACTTGGTGCCGGAATCGATTTTCTCCAGTTCAGAACGGGTGTAGTAGTAAGCGGTCATCGGCGAGGTCATCATATAGTACTCTTCAGTCATGACATTGATTTCCGCCACCTTGCCGTCTTGAGCCAACACTTGAGGTTTAGCCAGAATAGTCGCCTCGTCATTCTGAGCGAGCAGGTTAAGCGCTAACGTCAGCGAATTGGTGAATGTTGCGTCGGGTGTATAGCCAATTTGGAGACCCGTCGCTATGCCGCCGTCGAAGTCAGACATCCCCGAGGTCCCGCGCCCAAGGAGATCATTGGTAAAAAGACCGGCGCTAATCGTGGGCCAACCCCACTCGACACCCATGTTCAGCAGGTCGCCGCGTTCCATCACCACAACACGCGCATCCAGGAGGACCTGGGGTCGATGTCGGTCGATTTGCTTCAGGTCCGAGACGATACGCTCCATCAAAAGCGGTGGTGCTGTAACAACCACTGTGTAGGTGTCGGTCCCGGGCAGGCCAATTTCGGCCTGAACGTAGGCCTTGAAAGGAGTGGATAAAAGTCCCACTGCTGCCCCAGCCGTGATGTAGTTCAGTTTTATCCGGCGTGTTTCGCTCACAACCGGGAACAACGCACTTGTCGGGTCCCCTGAACAAACCAGATAATAATACGGTGTCTTCTTGATGACATAAGGAGTGCCGGCCAGGATAATCTCGAGGGCCCTGTCAAGCGGCACGTTATCAAGAGTGCAGTTTATCACCCCTATGACGGTCTCATCGGGGATAATAGTAACGCCCGCCGTTGATGCGATGTCCTGAAGCGCCATAGCGATATCAGCATCAACAAAGACATTGCTGATAAGCGGCACTTGAGGAGCAAGCAGGTTTGGCTCTACCGGAGCTACCTGCTTGAGCAGAAGGTTTTCCAATTGTGCTCGAATCTTGGCAATATCCCTCTCTAAAGGTGTTTTCGGCACCTCCTCAACCACAGGAGCTGGCGTAGGCGCAATGGTGGCCTCCGTCCCAGGAGGCATTTTCCACTCAGGGGCTTCCGGCACAACGGCCGTGGGCGCAAGAGGTGTCGGTTCAGTGGGTGTCGGCTCGGGTATTCGCGGTGCAGGACGCCTTGCCGATTCCGGTAAGTCGTCCCTATAGTTCTCTATAATGTTAGTGTATGACTTACTCGGGAACTCGAAACCTTCTTTTGTCAGTGTAATCTCACCGCTCCAATCATATGGCACTTCAACAATGAATCTGCCCCTGGAGTCGGTGATACCGGTGCCTCCACCATTATTTGCTGAGACCTGTACACCTTCGATAGGTGTTCCGCCGACCATCACCGCATTGGAGATGGTGAACGTCCGCAGTATTGCCGAATAGTCCTGATTCGTCTGGTCCTTGGTAACAATAGGGTACGGTTTATTAGTCGGCCTGAAGGTATAACCTACCTTTGTCGGTGTTATTGCGCCGCGCCAGCCGTAATCCACCGTCAATTCGTACCCGCCATTAGTATTGGTTGTCGCGGAACCTCCGCCGGGGTCTGCTAATACAAATACATCTTCGACAGGTTCGTCCTTGTCAGAGCGTATCGTACCAGAGACGGTTTGCTTCAACAACGTTGCGATGTAGTTCTGGTCAAACTCAGGGCCAAAAAGTGCAGGATATTTTATATCAAGTGGGTCAAAGTTATAACCTGCCTTTGTCGGTGTGACCGTGCCGCTCCAGCCGTAGTTAACAACGGCGCTGTAAGTGCCGTCCTCATTACTAATAACGGCTTTACCCGGAAAACCTTTCATTATTGCAGAGTTCGTTCCAGCAGAACCGCTAATTGTAAAGGTAATCTCTTTCGAAGTGTAGTTCTGGCTCTTCTGGTCTTTGCTAATGAGACTGTATACGTTACTTGGCGGGGTGAACTCGTAACCTTCTTTTATGGGCGTAACCGTACCGCTCCAGCCAAAGTCAATAGTAGTACTGTACAATCCGCCCCCACTGGTAACCGGATTACCGGGCAGGCCCTCCATTGTTACGCCGTCCATACCAACGGAACCGGAAATGGTTAATGTAATCACTTTCGGACTGTAATCCTGATTGGTCCGTTCACTGGTAAGTTTAGTGTAGTTCATTGTAGCCGGTTCAAAAGTGTAACCTTCCTTTACCGGCTTGACCATCCCGCTCCAGCCGTAGTCAATGCTGGTGCTGTAATAGCCGCTGACATCGGTAAAAACAGCAGCGCCCGGCAGACCCTGCATTTCCACACCGTCCATACCAGCCGTGCCGGATATCGTAAAGGTCATCACATTCGCAGCGTAATCCTGATTGGCCTGAGCACCGATAAGGTCACTGTATGGCATTTCAGCCGGCTCAAAGGTATAACCATCCTTAGTCGGCCTGACCGTGCCGCTCCAGCCGTATTCAACCGTGGCGCTGTAAATGCCGTTCACGCCGGAAGTCGGATTACCCGGCAGACCGTTCATTACTACACCCTCCACTCCTGCAGAACCGGAAATTGTAAAGGTAATCAGTGTACCTCTGTAGTCCTGATTCATCTGGTCCCTGGTAACAGCAGAATATGGCTTACTGATTGGCGTGAAGATGTACCCAACCTTCGTTGGCGTAACCGTGCCGCTCCAGTCGTAGTCCACGATGGCCCTGTAAGTGCCGTCGCTGCCGGTAATCGGATTACCCGGCAGACCCTCCATTACTACACCTTCCATACGGGTTGTGCCCGTAATAACAAAGGTCTTCAGCGTTGCCACGTAGTCCTGATTACTTTGGTCGCTGGTAACTTTGGGATAGGGTATGTTAGCTGGTTCGAAGGTGTAACCGGCCTTTACCGGTGTAACTGTACCGCGCCAGCCGTATGGAACGGTGTCACTATAATTGCCGTTCTCGTCGGTAACAGGATTGTTCGGCAGACCATTCATCGTTACGCCGCTCAGCCCTGGTACTGAACCGGAGATGGTGTAAGTTATCGCTTTGCCTTCGATCGCAGCCTGAACTCTGATGTTCAACGCGCAGAGCAAAGTTACGACGCAGAGGACTACTACACCGTCCGATAAAACTCTACCGATATTTTTCCTTGCCATAAGTCAATGTCCCTTTCTGTAGCCATTAACCGGCAATACTACAGCTCCTTTGCCTTGTATCGGCAATTCAGCTTCTTTCTTTAGTAAAAAATCTCCTTGCCGGCGTGCTACCATTGAACCTCTATTTTTTCTCCAAGCTCCTCCTCTAACTTTACAACTTCAACAATCCTCCGTTGCCCCTGGGGCAGAACCCGTATACCTATTTGTTTGGTTGCTACCTCCCCGGGAGCATATTCTAAAACCGCCGCAAGACGGTATGTACCTGCAGAAACATTTGAAAAATCGATAATTCCAGAAAAATCCCTGACTTCGAGCGGCAGCATTAAATCTGACTTGCTGCTGCTGAGCGCTGTCACTGCTCTGGGCCTACCCGTTTCCTCTAAAACTGCGGCTCTGCACCTGATAGGGGTAAAGTGGATGCGTCCAAAATTGCCGAACCGGGCGACAATATAATACTCTGAGCCTTCCTTGAGGGCGGGGCTTAGCTTCATTCCATGGACGAAAGGTTCGGTACTGATGGTCTCGTCTGTAACACAGATGTGTGCGGTTGTTACGCCGCCCTTCTGGCCGTCCGGATAAGTGCTGAATATACCAAGAAGCGCATAATAACAGGGATTCATCTCTACTGATTTCGGCATCGTTGCAATAATGCGTATGCTCTGCTGACTCATGCTGCGTAGCGTGAAACTCTCCGGCTCTATCTTCACCCACCCGGTGCAGTCCAAATCATCCCCCTTCAAGTCGCCGAAAGCTACACCCCGAAGATTACCCGGTAATGCCAAACCCGTTTGGATGTTGACCGTCTCATCCGAAGCGTTACGGATTTTTATCGCTGTCGTGCGTGTAGCCCCCGGGCGGCAATTTATGAGAACATTACTCGGCAGCACGTCAAGCGGCGCATCGGTCGCGACCTTCGTAATGCTCGTGTCGCCGACAAAATTTATCTCCTTTTCAATCCTCTTTGCACGCCGGCCGTCCACATAAAGCACGCCGGATATTCTGTAGTTCCCGGGTGGCAGAGACCGCTCAATGTTGTGTTTTAATTTGAATTCGGCCCCCGGGATGATACTGACACCTTTGAATTCCGCATCTGTAACCTCTCGCCAGTGCCCATCCCAGAAACCTCTGACTTTTGCGAAGGCCTTTAATTGGGAATAGGTCCCACCCTTATTTGAAATATCCATTGAGACTGTTGCCGTTGCAGGTTTGCCTCCAACGGCCTTAACGAGCTCCATCCCGATGTCCTCAAGCTCTATCTTGTGGCGCATTGGCCGACCCTGTACCTCAGTGAGAATGGGAACCAAAAATCGCAGTACCACATTAATATCTGTTGCGTCGGGCCTGGGCTTAAGGGTGGCTAAAATCCCCGCAGTGTAAAATCCACGGATACCAGGCGGCACCCTTAAAAACACATCTACAGATTTTGCTCCCATTGGGGGGAGATCGACACTCGTAGGTCTAAAGCGTATCCATTCGCTGCATGAAGAAAGAGTTGATGTGTCAAAATCATCAATATTAGGGTCCTCAAGAATTCGCCACTCACCATCCTCCCACTGCGTCAGCTCGACCACCGACAAATCTATTGAGTGGGCTTCGTTAGGGTCGAGGCTTTGAAGGTCGAGGGTCGTCTTGAATATCCTACCGGGGCGGACCGCAAGATCCATCTTCATCGGCTGGACTAAAAACTGGCCAAACGCAGGCCCAGCAGACGCAAGTACCGCCATTGCGATAACCAGGACTATATGATGGCTATGAATACCATTTTGCTTTCTCACTTTTTTTCCTCCCAAAGTCAGAAGTCAGATTTCAGAGGTCAGATGTCGGAAGTCGGATGTCAGAAATCAGATTTCCTCTGTCTTCTGTCCTCTGTTTTATGGCCAATTTCCGTGATTTTGCACCAATATTGCGTCTTTTACCTTTTCGGCAAATTAACATCTTTACTTTTTATAATTCCTTGTAAAATCCCCATAAGCACTGCCAATCCCCAATTTTAGGCATTTACAAGCCACTTAATACATCCTCGCTTGATAACGACATTTACATTACCTTCCCATACCTGCATTTAATTATTACCAAGTTTAACACTTTCCGACCTGGATGTCAAGTATAATTTGCCCAAAACACCCAAATTAACAAAAATGTTTGTAAAAATTTAGGGAGGGGCAGATTTCAAATCCGTCCCTCCCTATATCAACATCTACATACTTTCCTAACAGTCACACCTGTAGGGGATTAAGTCCCTTGAGGAGCTGTCGGACCACCTCCCTGCCAGGTACCTTCCCACGACTCATAGACTTGGTCGGGTTTAACAGTTATCCAAAGATCTGCAACTTTGATCTCGTCACCTAGAGCAGGGGCATCCCAGATCGCGATATCCCAAGCCTTGATACAAACCTTACGCTTATGCCACTCGCCGTCACCAGGGACTACATCGGGAATATCACCCTCATCAACTGCTTCATAATAGACCACTTCCTTGTCGCCTGGCCACCAATCGACCTTATTCACCACTTTGCCGCTGAGTTTTACATCAAAGTTGGCTCTTACCTTAATCTCCTCGCAATCCTCGTAGCACGGGAAGTCTCCTGTTGTGCTCTTGGGGTATGGTTCCTTGTCGCAGGGTATCTGTTTTAGCTTGATTTTATAGTCCCCGCACTTCTCCAGTTGTACAAAGTAACCCACATCCATATATACAGGTATAGAACATACGGGTACATATATGTACTCATAGGGCCACATACCGTCAAACTTCTGCATGTTTTTTCCAGGATCCACTGCTTGTACCGAGGCTGTCAGGAAAGCTACAACTGCAATCGTAAATAAAATTTTCTTTACCATTTTCATTTCCCTCTCTTAATTCTTATTGCTCCTTAAATGCCATTATTGGCCTGTGGAGCTAATACGGTTCCTTCGCCCAGACCCAACGAATGCCTGAGCCACACAATCAGCGGGCCGAAATCTTTTTATAGCCGACTCCGGCAAATATGCCCGCTTCTCTACCTGAGTCGGGACCCCTAATAATACGATTCAAATCTGCGATTTTAAGTCCCAGTCATCAATCGTTTTACCGCCTCAAGACCGGGCCTGGTTCTTCAGGCGGCTCGCAAGCATCCTTTCGCTTACGAGTTGTCACTTTTCACTACCTCACACCTCCTTTCTCCCCCACCCTTTTTCAAGGAAGGGGCTTTCGTTCGTTTTCGGATAATGTCTATCCACAAACCCTGGGCATATTCAATCAACTAATAATTACGCAGTAAAGTCCTCCTCTTTTTCATCACTGTCTTCTCCAATTATTGCGGTGGTGGCATTACCGTAAATATAAGAGTTCCTGAGTATCTTCCCGCAAAGTCGAAGTGAGTTGCCTGCAGCTTAAAATCCAGCTCAATGTCATGTGAGCCGGTTTCCGGCTCCGATATAACCACCGGTTTTGCCATTTTGATATATTCTTCGTTCGTTACCGGCGCCTTTATCAAAATGCGCTCTGGCGGTATGGTGTAGCCTCTGGAGTGCTTAAGCTCCGTCACCGAGGCTACAATCGAGCCGTGCAGACAGTTAGATTCCACATGAACAGTTAACGACGCTGCCGCCGAGCGATAGATGCTTGGAAACATAGCTTGTCCAGGTGCTAAAATGGGGTCTGCAAATGTAGGCCTATCAAAGTCAAGTACGTTCGGCGTGGTGGATATGCTTACGTATGGGCCAGTATCCGGCTGGATAGTAAATGTGCCGACGAGCGGGCCAGAACCCGCCTGGGCAATACCGGGCAGCCCAAACATAACCATCATCGTTATCCAAGTTATTACCACTAATTTCTTCATAGTGTTTTCTCCCCCCAAAAACTACCAATAATCTCTCTGCTTCCAACGGCCAGCAGCACGCCTAACTGTTTTACCGAACTTAAGACGCTCCGTTTCGCTTTTTTTGTCTCGGCACTTACTACATTAGTGCCGTCCATTATATTAGCTGCGCAGCGTCTCTTCATAACTTGGCTAAGTTTTTCCAGACGAACCGAAAGTGGAGATATAAAGAAAGGATGTATGTGATGTCATTTCATCTCTCCTCATTATCACTCTCCTCACTCCCGGCTCGACACCAAAGACAAATTAGCGCCGGGCAAGCAAAGGCTCAAGTACAAAGAAAACAATCATCATTAAGTTGCAAGCATTGATGACTTTAACATTTTTCTTACTGTATGTCAATAGCTAAATTCTAAAATTTAGCTTTTTTTTACTATTTTTGCTCCTTGGCTCATTTTCATTATTTTACCCAATCCAACCTATAATGTCAACGGTTATTTTGCCTATTTTCCCGCATTTAGCTATTCCATCTGTTTTTTAGGACTCTAATTTTTTCCGGCCAATTTGTACCAGACGAGCCAGCCAATCCTCAAGTTTGCGTAACACTTTGTGTAACAAGGAGATACAACACATAATATATGGTCATAATTGCATTTCGGTTGCTGGCAAGGCTTGCGAAGTCTTCCAAAATGCACGATCGGTAATAAAAAAAAATTTGCCTCATTTACCTTTATTTTTTGCAGATTTATTAACATCTTTCGGCAAATTTACTATTTCCTGCCGCAAGGTCAAATCCCTGTGAATAAAGGTTTTTTGTGAGCTGGTTTCACTCGAACACTCTTTATAAGGCGTACATCTCTCCGGTTAAGCTTGGTCCCCATATCAGACGCAGATAAATTATAGCCTGCGTATGAGTGTTTGTGTTTCTTATCAATTGTTATTTGTGTTCGCGGGGAAAATGATTTTATCGTTCTGAGTAATACGATTTACGCAATTTGCTCTTATAGTCAGTTTTACGGGTCTAATTCGCACAGGCAGCAAAGCTCGCCTTTAATCTTCTTGCAATATTGACCGGTTGAATGTAAAGTGGACGAAAATTTGTCGGAAATACGTTTTTCTTTTAGAACATTATGAGGTGCTACAAAAACAGGGATTTGCGCCCGTAGCTCAGTTGGACAGAGCAACGGATTTCTAATCCGTTCTGCGGTTTTGTCAGTTTTTGTGAATAGTAAACATTCGTCTGACACGTTAGTGCCTTTTATTTTTTTGTAATTTTTAGAGATTTCACGGAACACGCGACCGGGACCATGCTATATTTGCCGACATGATAGCCCTCACGCAAGAAAACAGCAGTGTTAACCGGCAGGCAACCCCGGTGGGCGAAGTACTCGATTTGCAGCATCTGCTGCAAGAAAACCATACGCTGCGATGGGACAGGAACTTTTATAAAAGCCTCCTTGAAAGAGCTACGGCCAGAGAGGCATTGCTAAAGCAGGAGATTCAACAACTCAACGCCAGAATTCGCTATCTGGAAAAGAGGCTCTATGGCCGTAAGTCGGAGAAGAAGACCTCCAAGTTCAAAAGTAACTTATCCACAGCATCGTCCTCTGATGATGAACCAAAAAGAAGCAGAGGTCACCAGCGGGTAGTCCCGGCCATGGACGCCGGGATTACAGCCACCTTCCGGTTAAAGAGGATATCTTTGCACTGGATGAAACAGTCTGTCCCCACGGCGGATGTCCCTATCAGGAGGATACGTTTCTTGGCACTGAAGATTCGGAAGATTCGGAACTTATCGAAGTCGAGGTGCGTGCGTACCGCCGGTTCTGCGAAAAAAGTACAAAAAAGCTGTCAGTGCCAGGAAATACCAGGCATTA
>CAYUFX010000045.1:0-33112 GCA_964444135.1 uncultured Pirellulales bacterium
GTTTTTCAGTTCGATGTACTCTTCGTTTGGTTCGTCCGACTCATCTAAGTTCTGCGGATGATACATAATCTCTGTGACACGCATGTTATTTGCTACCGGGCCCACGGCGAAGGTCGCCTCGTTAAGAGCACTCCACATGCCGCCACTCAATATGCGAGTCTTGACGTGGGCGCTATGAGCCAGTGTGATTGGCCCGGTATATCGCAGCACATTACTTGAGGTGACACTTTCATCGGGTGGAATGCTTTTATTGGCAACCAGCTCGGCGGATATGAGAAAGTCGGAACTGTTAGTCGAGTAGTTTAGGCCGTGAATGGCTAAGATATTGTTACCGTTCCGCAATACGCTAAGGTAAGCAGAAAGGTCGATGTTCTCAAAGTTGATGGCTTCTGAATCAGGGTGTTCGGCGTCAGCTCTGGAGTTCCAGGTTGGTGTGCCGGTGAAATTGCGTCTGGCGACCTCGATACCGTTGATGTAGGCGATAAAGCCGTCGTCGTAACGAACTTTGAGCGTCAACAAGTCGAAGTTGTCCGGGTTGTCGTTAATGGAAAATGGGATGCGAATGTAACAAGTGGCATTTTTTCTAAACATCTGGTCTCCGAGGTCAAGCACTATGAGGTGGGTATAACCAGAAAACCTCGAGTATCCGACGCCACCGGGGCTTTCGACACTGGCCAGCCAGGCCGAGTCGTTGAATGATTCACCGCCCTTCCAGTTGTCACTGACGGTGCGTACCGGAACAAACACTCGTTTAGCAGCATTTTCAGCCACTAAGGTGGTGCTGGTACCGGTTTCTGGTGATATCGCTGTCAGGCGTGGGTCGGAGCCGTCAAGGGTATAATAGATTCTGGGAGACCGGCCGAGACCGGTCATGGATAGGCTATCACCGGCTGAAATCTCGCCTCCCTGCTGGCTGAAAAGTGGCGGAGCAGCGGCAAATTCAGTGCCGATCTGAGTGTCCATCCACGTCAACCGCTCTTCAAGCCAACCCTTCATCCAGTCGATTTCCTCCTGATAAGTCTGAGCAATAAACCAGTTCGGCCAGACATAAGAACCAAGAATAGACCAGCGACTAAAGTTTCGGACATGTGCCTCACTAAGCAGCTTAACGATATCGTCAATGCCCTGAAGCAACAAACCTGTATCAAACAAATTTTTGCGCAGACCATACCACCGGTCGGCGTAACGCAGGCGGAAATGTGGGTCTTCGAACAAGCGTCGCCACCACGGGTATTCTGTGTTACTAAGCAGACTATAATACCACCCATCCGCCTTCCAGCCCTCAAGGTAATTGGCATTACCGAGTGACAAGTTATAATCCCAGACAGGCCCCATATTCAGCTTGCCGCCTCTGTCCTTGAACATATAGGTACTAAGGCGAAAACCGTCGATGTTCTTGGTAAGCTCAACAAGAATGTGGTGGTCGATAAACGAATCGACATCGATATACCCGGCAAATCCATTGACAGGGTCGGTAAAGTTCGGCCCGTACAGCACCGACTCGAACTCGTTAAGATAGTTATTAATCCAATCCATCTGGTCTTGCGTGATATCTATCCCATTAGGCTCAACATATATTAGTTGCTGACCGGTATTGGTATTAAAAGTTACATCGCCCGGGTCGAGCTTGTCCTTCTTGACAATATACCCGCCGGTGATTTCCGGCTCAGTGTTATCAGATGGTTCAAGTTTTGTGATATTGACGCGATTCTCACCCTGTTTAATCTTTTCCATCAACACATATACGCCCACATAATCGCTCATCGAGACTCCCCCGCCGTCCGTGTTCAGAAACAGCTCGATAAACCGTGCACGAACGGCATATCGACCAATATCATTGCTCCACTTATACGCCAGATAATTGCGCATTAGTGACTTGTCCGAATAGGGCCCCTGGAGGACCCAGTCTGATTCTGCGGGAAAGCCCAGAATAGAAACATCTTTGTCCTCATTATATTCGTCCAACGTTTCTAAGTGGTACTGCTTCTTGGCAAAACCGGCTGAGCTTTTACCCCGAATATTGAGCCCGGCTCTACTGATGAAATCGGGCGGGCTGGTTATTCTAATCCTGCCGCGGGTCACGGTGTCGATAAAACCGGCAAAGGACAACGTCTGCGTCTCCGTTGTTTGGCCGACATATTTGCCAAACTTATCAATGATAGTAATGGGCAGGTTAGAGCTAAAATCCCGGACGTCCGGCTCAAGAAAGATATAAGACCGCGTCTCGATATTTGAGGGCTTGAAGCCCGGCTTGATCGCCTTGACACGCAGATGTGTGGTCTTGGTGATGGGAACAGGATTGCTATAGACTATACCCCCGGGATGCCGCCCAACACCGGAAGTATTATACGGCTCACTGCCGTCGAGAGTATAGTATATTACGGCATCTTTGGTTTCGGTAGCGATTGTAACGGAAAACGGCGCAGTATAAAAGCCGTGCCCATGGCTGAATTCCGGCCCGGCAACCAGCCCCAGATATCCGCCGCTATTTTCCGCTCCCGGAGTCGGCTCCGAAATGAACCTCCAAACATCATTAGCATCAGGGTAGCGGCCGTAGGAAACATCAGTAGTCTGGTCGAGAAAAAAAACAATGTCAATCAGAGTACTGCCGTCGCTATCGAACAGACCGATTTCCTCGCCAACGGCACTGAGTTTGAAATTCGCATGAAGGCCGGCCTCAGCCGTATCGTTGTCGGCCCATATCAACAGATAGCCACCTGCGGGAATGATAGTTGAACCTCGAGAATTGCTTTGAATCCGCCACTTGGTCGGAGCGGACAAGTTGTCCGTCAGGTACATACCGGAAATATCAATAGCATCGGTGCCATAGTTATAGATTTCAATCCAGTCATCATATTGGCCCTGCGGATCCTGGGCGGAATTGTTATTAGACGCCATGAACTCGTTGATTACCAAAGGTACGCCGTTCAAATCACCCGCCGGGCATTGTACCGGCATAAAACCCGCCAAAAATATGTCTAACACTAAGATTGGCAGCAGATTTTTCATAGAAATCTTTCTTTTTATTATAGCATAAATTAAAGGGCAAATCAAGGCGGCAGGCCAAAAATGCTCGCCAGAAGTGGTTTTCTCCACGTTGAGTACATTTTTTCACCGACAACGCAGGCATCGGGCTTCCCTTGGGGATAGAGCGGGTTATTTGGATAGGCTCTAATTACACAAGAGATTGCCACACGCGTGTGGCAGAATATTAGTGCAATCAGGAAAGGATTTGTTAGAATATGTATCCCGGCAAACGACAACGCAATAACGGGAGGTATGTTTTATGAAAAAACTGCTATTTCTCGGTATGATATGGTTTGCAATGTTGGCTATGTATGGAGTATTGCCTGCGGCTGAGATCGGTTGGCAAGCATCCGGAAAAGGTGGAGCCGTAGCGGCCGGCGGCAGCGGAGCTGTTGCAGCAGGGATTTCAATACTTGAGCAAGGTGGTAATGCAGCGGATGCAGCGGCGGCCACGCTGCTTGCACTCAGTATAACGGATTACGGCTCTTTCGCTATCGGCGCTGAAATACCGCTAATTATCTACGATGCTCGCAAACAAGAGGTGAAAGTCCTGTGCGGACTCGGCGGCGCACCACTCGAGAAGAACGCGATTGACTGGTATTACAAAAATGGTATTCCCGCTAACGGCAGTATGAAAGCTGCACCCGTACCCGGCGCCCTGAGCCTTTGTATTACGACAGTTAAGCTATACGGAACGATGAGCTTCGAACAAGTAGTAAAGCCGTCCCTTGAATTACTCGATTCCGGTGATAAAGACTGGTATGCGAATCTGGCCATCACTTTTCGCAAGCTCATTGAAACGGAAAAAGAGACGCCCGGCAGCCGTGAAGAGAAGCTGCAAGCGGCCAGGGACCGCTTCTACAAGGGAGATTTATCTGACGAATTAGTGGCTTTTTATATCAGGAATGGCGGATTTCTCCGCAAGATGGACCTTGCTGCGCACGTAACACGGGTGGAGGACCCGGTCAGGGTGCAGTATCGAGGCTACACTATTTGCAAATGCGATACGTGGACGCAGGGCCCATATCTTTGCCAGACGCTACGGCTTCTGGAAGGCTTTGATTTGAAGAAAATGGGACACCTGTCTGCAGACTACATTCACGTATTAGCCGAAGCATTGAAGTTAGGCTTTGCAGACAGAGACGAGTACTATGGAGACCCGCTCTTTGTGGACGTGCCGATAAAGGCCCTTCTTAGCGATGAATACACAAATCTCCGCCGTCCTTTAATCGATATGGATAAAGCTTCTACAGAGGTCCGGCCGGGTGACCCTGTTAATATGAAAGCTCTCGAGGCCGGTGGCACATATTGGCCCGGACCTGGCGGCACTACAACCTGCGTTGTTGCCGACCGATGGGGAAACGTTGTAGCTGCCACGCCCAGCGGTAACGGTCCCTACGCTGTCTGCCGCGAGCTGGGAGTAGCGCATGGTAACAGGCTTCGGAGTCTGAATACCACAGCGGGGCACCCTAATCGTATCGAGCCGGGTAAGCGCCCTCGCATTACTCTAACACCAACAATAGTCCTTAAAGATGGCAAAGCGGTTATCGCCATCAGTGTCGCAGGCGGCGACCTGCAGGACCAGACTACTCTAAATTGTCTTCTTAACCACCTTGAGTTTGGTCTGATGCCCAAAGATGCGGTTACGGTGCCCCGCTTTAGCACGGGACACCAGGAGAACTCTTTCAACCCGAATCCCGACCGCAAGAAAACGTTGGGGACATTAGGGAGCCTCACGTTAGATGACCGTATCGATGAAAGCATCAGACGTGAGCTGGCTCATCGTGGACATCAAATAACAATAACATCGCGGCCTATTGCATACCCTGTTATGATTTATGTGGACCCGAATACCGGAATGATATATGCAGCGGGTGACCCCAAGGCAAGACGCCACGCGGCGGCTTTGGCTCGGCACTAATGATTCGACAGGCTCACCATCCTGACCAGAGCCTGCCCTCTGACTTGTCCGTCGTCTTGTCCGCCGTAGCTTAAGCGAAGACGGAAGTTTCAGTGAAGACGGAAGACTCGGCGAAGGTGGGAGCATGGCCGAATGGGTCGAAGGAAAGAGCTTCGGCTTTCCCCCGTTAGAAATTACTTCCCATAGTGGACTGTCAGGCTTTCATCGCCGATTTCTAACGGGGCTCACACGGTTTTGGTGCTGGGTGCCGTTGTTCATAAGGAATCCTGCAGCCCTTGAGCGAGCTGCTGCAGCTTCTGCAAACGTTTAGAGCTGATAGTTCTACAGTAGCGGAGGTTTGCGTATTCGAGATACCAATCTGATATCCTTGTCCACAGCCCATCGCCCAAGTCCTCGGGCCCAAGGTCTTGTGCTCGGAGCTGCTGAGAGAAAGTGTGTAAAGTCTCGCTGAGGTCTCGCCGCGGTCCCTTGGCTTTTACTTTGCGGTCCATCCTGGCCAGCATCTTGTGCAAGCTCGCAATCCCTGGGTTTCTCACCGCCCCTGATTGTGTCCGGCCTTTAGACTTCTTCCTGTTGTAGTATCGTAACAGGGCCAACGACAGTCCACCACAAAGGAGGCTCATAAGTAGAACTAAGCCGGCAAGCAGGCCATGGGACTCGAACAACCAGCTAAGCACACCAAAAAGACCATATTGATACAAAGCTTGCAGGAGCTGACCAAGAGTACCAATACCGCCGCCCATGCGTTCCAACTCTTCAGCAGCGGGCGCCGCGGCCAGATCATCCTGGACCGTAGCTTCGACAATGGTCCATTGTTTTCGTTCCTGGTCCCAGGCTTCAGCCCAGGCGTGGGCGTCCATGTACCGCGCGACCCACAATTCACCCTGTTCGTCTTTCTCTGTGACTAAAAAACCGGTGACGTATCGAGTTGGTACACCAGCAAGACGCAGCAGAATCGCGGCGCCGGAGGCAAAGTACTCGCAATAGCCGGTGGATTCCTCAAGTAGAAAATGGGTCAGCTTATCTCGATCGGGTGGGATATCCAGTCCGAGCACGTAGGTGTAGTTGGTGCGAAAGTAGTTGACGACAGCATCGATTTTCTCGGTTGTTGTGCTGCATCCCGCGAAAATTCTGTCTGCCATCTGACGTATACGCGGGTCAAGTTGATTGGGGATGTTCAGCGTCCGGCGGCCTTGCACACCAGTCGGAGGCTTTTGATAAGCTGATTTCGCATAGGCAATCCGGTAATTCAGGCCACTACGAAATTTCGGAGCATAAACAATATCGTCATCGTCCCGCAGCAGCAAATTGAGCGGTGCTTCAAGAAAAGACGTTCCCAGAGGTGTGAACACAGCATCGGCGAACCGGGCTTCATGCCGGATGGTCATATACTTACAATTGGAAGCGTCTCTCTCGTCGAAGCGAAAGACATTCGTTCTTCCTACGAAATACATGCCGAACGGCTTGTTCTGTTCGGGAAAGATCGCTTCCCGGTATGACAGATCGTGCCATTCGGATTGACGATAGACCTCAAATGCCCTGGCCCTCAAGTAGCCCGGGCTGCCGTCACACTTGATGCTAAGCGCGGGCGTTGGATCCTGGTCTGCCTTGATCAACAATATACTTGACAGTCTGCCGCTGGTGGAGAATCCCATAAGTGACACACCGTCTGTTTTACTCTCCAAGGTGACACGTCCCCTCCAGAACCAGACCGGCAGGTAGTTTAGAACCTCCACGTGGCGATAGAGCATTGAACTCATAATCCAGCCGCAGTTTGCAGTGATGACCAGTATCAGGCTAAAAGCAAACACCCCTGCTTTCTGCCGAAAGTAAGAAGGGGCGGACATGTGCCGCTCCATCGCTGAAGCTTCCAGCCTTCGTAGCACTACGGCCCAGTAGGCTTTGGCGCGTAGGCGCCCCATACGTTTTGGAATGGGCGTGTCCACCGATTCATGGGTCCGCCCAAGGCTGACAGCGTATAGCACGACCAGAATGACGGAGAACAGCTCTGACAGCCGGAACGTGATGTACATGTCATCAAGTAAGAGGACCTGTCCCGCGGAGATGGTGACGGCTACGTGAAACAATCCCAATGAAGTCGGCAGTCGTTCAGGTGATCCGAGAAACAGTATGAGGATCATTGAAGCCAGGAAGTAGCGGGCAATTGTTTGCCAGGCGACAGCCGCCGCTTGTACATAAGCTACACGGCCGGGGAAACTGGCATAGCGGTAGTGAAGTGAAAACATAATCGCCAGTAGTAGCAGAAGCAAAGACGTGATAACTCTTCTTTCCGGCTTGATATCCCAGGTAAAGCGCCGCTGCAAACCCAAGAGGCCCAGCATACAAAGGATAGTCGGATAGGCAATATCCCCAGAGACCAGCGCGGTCAGCACAGAGCTTGTCAGCAACATGATGATAGCTATGGTCTTTTGCGTCTTCATAAGCGTTCTATCTGCCCCGTCAAGATATCATCAGGAGACAGGAACCGGACATTTTCAGGCCAGCTCACATTGCCCTCATCCAGATGTATTCGGCTGGACTCGCCTATCAGGAGAACTGTGCAGTGGCAGCCAGCCTGGCCGGCCAGTTCCAGCAACCGCCGGTATGCCTTGTCCCATTTAAGAAGAATGAAAACGACCTCAGATATTTCATAGAACCGATTTGCCAATTTTGGGTTTATCTGCTTCAGGGAATAGCCTTTCGATGGTTCAACGCCTGCCAGGAGCTCGTGTATTTTGTCGAGGCGTACGATTCTGGGCAAGGCAGTGAACTGATGTAAATCGGGGCCGGCAAGCAAAAAATCGATAAGACAATCATTGTTAATTGTGAAAGCTACGGAAGCACAAAGAGAGACGGCAGCTTCGAGCTCCTTGACCTCGCTCGACTTTGACCACGACAGGACTTCAGGTATGCCGGTATCTAATACCAGTGCGGTGTAGTTGTCGAAATCATCGTGGTACTCCTTGGTGGCCGGCACGGACAGGCGAGCCCAGGCGCGGGCATCAATATTGCGTGGGGAATCTCCCTGCAAAAAAGGGCGGTTTCCCGCGTATTCAAGGAAAACTCCGGTACGACCAGCGAGTCTGGCGCCGCTGGCGTGAACGTACCGACTTATGTGTCTGAGGGGTATTTGAATTCGGGAAAAGGCCGGAAGGACGATAAGGGTCTCCTCATCATCACGGGACGTGCCGAAACTGAACAAGTTAAAGGGAAAGCTGGATTGGCAAATCGGCTGCTTGATTCGGTAGTATCCCCGCCGCTTGGGTTGTATCGCAACAGTCACTTCGGTAGTCTCGCCGGGCCCCAGACGTGAAACTACGTGTTCGCCTCCGACTTGCTCAATCGCTTCAGGCATGGCAGCAAAACTCATGCAGAGATTGTAGGCTGGCAGGCGTGCGACGTTCTTGAGCACGTACCTCAACTGTGCCGTCTGGCCTACGACGATACGTTCAGGCAGATTGCCGCTGATCTGGATTTTTGGCCGCAGAACAAAGCCGACCAGCAAAGCCATTAGCACGACCGAGACCAGAGCTGAAAGTACTCCGAAGGCAGGAACAATCAGGGTGGCTAAAGCGACAAAGCCGGTCCCGCGCAGAACCATCTTGCCTGCATCGGTCAAGCCAAGACATAATCTCCCATCGGTTTTCTTCATCGTGACAGTTGCCTCTTCACCCCGTCCCGTCTTCGACGAGTGGGATTCAAACAGGTACTTTGATACGGCCGACGATGTCAGTGACAATCTGCTTGGCGGTAGTACCACTGTGGCGCGTTTTAGAACTCAAAAGAATGCGGTGTGGCAATACATAAGGGACAAGCCACAACACATCGTCGGGAATGACAAAATCTCGCTTTTGGAAATATGCGCGTGCCCGGGCCGCTCGGTACAACATCAGGGTCCCACGGGTGCTGACACCTAACTGAAGACGATTATCGCGGCGGGTAGTATGAACGATTTCAACGATATACTCCAGAATACCATCATCCATGTGAACGTTGGCCGCCTCTCGCTGGAGCTCCCGGACCTGTTCAAGCTGGAGTACCGGCTGTATCTTCTCGAGCGGCTCGGTATGGGCATGCGACTTGAGAATATCGACCTCGACTTCGACTGTCGGATAACCCATGGCAAGCCGGACCAGGAAACGGTCCAACTGGGCTTCAGGTAATGGATAAGTGCCGTGGAACTCGATGGGGTTCTCTGTGGCAATCACCATAAACGGTTTTGTTAATGGATAACGTTCGCCTTCAATGGTCACCTGGTTCTCATTCATTGCCTCCAGCAGGGCCGACTGGGTTCTGGGTGATGCGCGGTTGATCTCATCGGCAAGAAGGATGTTGCAGAAGATAGGACCAGGATCGAACCTGAAGTCCCCGCTAACAGGGTTATAGATAGAAGAGCCCAGAATATCTGCAGGCAATAGATCGGGTGTGAATTGTACCCGGCGAAACTTGGCGTCAATGCTTTTGGCCAATGCTTTGGCTAAGGTCGTCTTGCCCACGCCCGGTACATCTTCAATCAGGACAGAGCCCCCGGCTAACAGGCAGACAATCATTACATCGATACATTCGCTCTTGCCATAGATAACACTCTGCAGATTCTCCTTGAACGGTACTAATAGTGGGTTTTCCATTTGAGTAGCTGTCAACTCCTTTTTTAGAACCCGTCTGTGACGGCCCGAAATACGGTCCAATTCGTTTATAAACTTAAACGCTGTATCGTATATTAATACGCCTCGATTGTAAATCAAGTTCTCAGGAACCGGGGCTCTATGGGGTGTGGCTAATTTTTCTAACATCACGGCGTTGCTTGCCCCCGAACGTAGGTGCGGTTCGCGACTTGTGCCACAGGTAACCGCACTTAACCGAACCATATATACACAAACCACTTTTAATTTTATTATTGCCTTGCCCTACTCCAACTCGACGCCCCGCGTCGAGCGTATTTAGCCCCGGTCTCTGGCCGGGGGTGCAGGCGCGAGGAATTCTAAATTTTCCTTTTTCTTTCCAATTCTCTAATCTCTAATTCTCTAATACACTAAAATTTTCTTTGCCTTTTCCCTTCTTTTGTGTTATTTTACTTTCCTAAAGGCATAATGCAGCCGGGAGGGGAAACAACAAGAGATAAGAGATATGAAAATTGAAGCGAAGCAGCGGCTAAATTTGCAAAAAAAGTCCGCCAGATAAGCGGCGGATAAATGTTGTTTATTATTATGTTGGGTAAAATTTTCATTTCATAGTGAGTGATCTATGCCTGATTCTCATTTTTTGTTAAATTACGCAAAATATGTTAATGAATTATTACACGGTTATTTAGTCAGTACATGGTGTTATAAGCATGAAATAATCGAGATTTCAGACATTGCTACTGCCTTATTAATAACCTATGACAATATTCAAGATGATACTTATGAAATCCTTTCTGATGTGGATTGGGATTATTTTGTTTCAAGGATGAGTAGGATTAAACCGGATTGGGCACATTTTTCATATGAGGTCATGCAAAAATTGTCTGAGCATCCTGATAAAACAATGATGGGATGGGAGGGGAGAACAATATACTTTATTAAAGGTGGCAAGTTTCCAGAATTTTGGTCAACGGAAAAAGCCTATATCGATGTAATTGCTCTATTGTCTGGTAGTGTAAGAATGTACGGCCTAATGAATCTACATGAAATAGAAAATGTGTCGAAAATTATTCCCACAGGTCAAAATTGTTTTAAAGAATATGAAGAATTTAATAGAAAGGCCATAAACTTTTTATTTATTGATCATCTTGGTGAATGCAAGCTTCAGCAACGAACAGAACCGGGTAACGAGGGATTGGAAATTAGGGACCTTATTTGTTCAAATAAATCAGAAAGAGGTTTTTGGGCTGATATTAAACAAAAATACTCTTGCAGCGAAGTGCTATTCGAGGCTAAAAACAGAGATGAACTGGATCGTGATGATCTTCGGCAAACCTATTGTTATTTAAAACCCGCTTTAGGGTTGTGGGCTTTTATAATTTGCAGATCTAAACAACCTGATAAAATTAATGCCTACAATAGAACGCTATTTAAAAATTTTAATCAAACCAGAGGAGTCCTTATCTTTTCCGACAAGGATCTACTTAGAATGGCAAGAATTCGACTCAGAGGTCAAGATCCCTCAGACTATTTAACTGAAAGAATGGCTGAATTTATAAGAAGTATTTAATCTAAATATATGCTAAAATAACTAACCACAACATGCACCAGATGGCTGTTTCGCCTCCGCTCAACTGCCACTGGTGAACCGCCCCGTTCGACTGAAGGGCAACATGATATTATGCGAGTATTGAAGAAGCAACGGGACTTATACAGACTGTATAATCATTATTAAAACGATGGGAACAACGTCGAATGCCGATTCACTTTCCAAACGTATCCATCCCACGTCCCAAATATCTGGGCGGTGAGACATGGGAGCTACAGAATCTTTCTGAAGTCACCGTTCTCTTCGGAAAAAACGGCTCCGGTAAGAGCGTGCTGCTCCGCTCGTGGAGGGACAAATCGGAAGCCAACGTGCACTACGTTACACCTGAGCGCACAGGCGAGATGGATCTTCAGTCACAGTATATGCGTGAAGAATTGACACCATCAAGTAGGCGATCAGCATCGTCACGAAACTATATGCCGGAGTATCGCCGCCGTATCATTGGCCGCATTCAGTCTTACTTCTTGACCCGCGGCGATTACCGTGAAATGGGGTCAGCCCCCGCCTCACCCAAAGAGATTGAATCTTTCATCAATAGCCTCGCTACCGATTTCTTGGTTGAGCTTGTTGCTTCTGGCAACCCCCCTTACAATATACTACGGGTTGAGGGGGAAACCAAGATTAGCAATGTAGATCAACTCAGTTCTGGAGAAGCCCAGCTCGTCACGATCGCCTTGGACATGCTTACTATCGCTGCAATCTGGGAGATACAAGATCAGTCGCAACGAGTACTTTTGATTGATGAGCCCGACGCACACATTCATCCCGACCTTCAAGTACGACTTTCAGATTTTATTTTCCGTATAATGGAACGATTTAATTTACAAGTCGCGATTGCTACTCACAGTACTTCTCTGTTGGCGTCATTGGGCCAATTCGGAGGCCCTCGAACAAGCGCGATCTACGTAAGCCGTAAGCAAAATCAATACCAAGCGCAAAGATTTAGCGACATACACAAAGTCCTTTCCGCATGTTTGGGGGGGCACGTCCTAATGGGTCCCTTATTCGGTGCCCCCATTCTGCTCGTTGAGGGCGATGACGACTACCGTATATGGAGTCAGATTCCCCGACATCATGTTACAAACTTTGCAGTCATTCCGTCCAATGGCGAAGAAATAAAGCGGTATCAGAAAGCTCTTGAGAGCATCTTCGCAAGCCTTCGCGATACAAACGAACAGCCATGTGGCTATGCCTTACTTGACGGCGACAAGTCGCTCCCCACTCCTAATCCCCAGAATCCGCAGAACCACGTGCGTTTCCTGCAATTATCCTGTCGTGAGGCCGAAAATCTTTATCTTTCCGACGAGGTTTTGGCTTCGATGGACAAAGATTGGACCTCGGCTTCTGATCTCATTCTTACAAAAGCTAGTGATTTTGGTGAGAAAGCAGATTTCTTGGCGCAGGCAAAATCCTGGGATCGGAAACATGGGGATATAAAGCGAGTAATCAACGAAGTTGCTCAAATTGTGGATATGAAGCCTATTAATTGGACTGTTCGAGTGGGGCAAGTGCTTGGCCGAAGCCAGCCACAAGGTCAAGTCGCAGAATTTCTTGGCCCGGCTGTCATAGATGCTTTGTGGCCAGCCAATACATGATGAGTTTGTATCGGTCTAACAATCGGCTCAGGCGACGTGGAATCTGCGCGCATGAGCCGAGGCGTTCCGGTGAATTCAAAGCAAGAATCCCGCAATGAACCGTAATGATGACAAAAAAAGTTCTTTTTTGGTCATTTTTTTGTTGACTATTGTTTGAAATAACGTTAAAATATCCGTATGTTTGCTTGCCCCTTAGTGGCCAGCAGGCTAACATAAACCGCCAGTAGGCACCGGATATAGCGTAGAACCGCACGTTTTCGTATCAGCAGATACACGCCAATAAGCCCAGTCAAGCTTGTCCCCGAATGTCGTAGTCGGGGATCCAGAATAGTCAATAGTAAATAGTAAATCAGAAGGATTTCCCAATCATGAGCATCCAGCATCCAACTTTAGCTCACTTTAGGCACTTTAGCTCACTCTTAACTCCCTCGCCCCTCTACATCTGTCGAGAACCCTCTACAAATCAGCTACTTTTTATGCAAAACAAACCCAATCTTGTCCGCCGTAGGCGGATTGCAAATGAATGTAAGTATCTTTTCAAAAATTGCTTATGAAAATAAACACAATTGGACACTTGGTCAAAACAAACCCAATTCAAACCCAATCAAACCCAATCTCCGAAAAGCCAAAATGAATGTAAACTTAACTTTAACAAAGGATTACAGAAAAAAAGATGATTTCGTAGTCCGAATAAACAAACCCAATATCCGAAATGCCAAAAATGAACGTAAACTTAACTTTAACAAAGGATTACGGAAAAAACTATGCTTTAGCGTCCAAAAAAACAAACCCAAACAAACCCAATTCAAACCCAATTTCGAAAGGCCAAAATCGCTTGCCAAAAAATCCGGCCACACACCGCGATTTAATTGTGCCCTTTACAAGAAATCAATTTTTTGGCATTATGGCATTAAATGTTTAAAGAAAGGTAATCTCAATGACAAAATCATACACAATAACCACTCGCAGAGGGTTTCTTAAATCATTAGGCTTAGCTACAGTGGCGTTGCCATTTGCTACCGGGTGTGCTTCGGCCCAGCCTTTATTCAATGCCGGCAAAAAACCCCGAAACGTTATCTTTATCCTCAGCGACGACCACCGCTACGATTTCATGGGCTTTCTCAATAAACCCAAATTCCTCAAGACCCCAAATATGGACCGTATGGCCCGCGAAGGTGCTTATATTAAATACGCCACTGTTTCAACGTCCCTATGTTCGCCCAGCCGCGCAAGTATCCTCACCGGCCAATTCGCACATAGACACGGTGTCGTTGACAATAACAGCCGCGTCCCGGCAGGCACCTGCTTCTTTTCTCAGGACCTGCAGAAAGCCGGCTGGCAAACCGCCTTCATGGGCAAATGGCACATGGGCCACGCCAGCGACGAACCACGTCCCGGCTTCCACAAATGGATCAGCTTCAAAGGACAGGGCGTCTATTTCAATCCCACCTTCAATATCGACGGCAAAAGCGTCAAACGCGAGGGTCACGTCTCCGACCTGCTCACCGAATATGCTCTCGACTGGCTCAAGAATGGCCGCGACCAGGACAAGCCTTTCTTACTCTATCTCTCCCATAAAGCCGTTCACGGCATGTTCGAACCGGCCAAACGACATCTTGGCAAATACGAAGACGTCATCCTCGAATATCCCAAGAGCATGGCTAACACCGAAGAAAACTACAAAGGCAAACCCCGCTGGGTCAAAGAGCAACGCAATAGCTGGCACGGCGTGGACCACATGTACCACGGCCAGATGGACTTCGACACCTTTTACCGTCGTTATTGCGAAACTCTGCTCAGCGTCGATGAGAGCATCGGCCGCGTTATCAAGTACCTTGAAAGCAATAATCTCGCCGAAGAGACCCTCGTTATGTACATGGGCGACAACGGCTTCGTTTTTGGTGAGCACGGGCTCATCGACAAACGGCACATGTACGAAGAATCGATGCGTGTACCGTTCTTAGCCTGGTGCCCCGGTATGATTGAACCCGGCTCAGTTATTGAAGAGCTCATCCAGAACATCGACATCGCACCAACCATAATGGATGTAGCCGGTCTCGATACCCCCGAACGTATGGACGGACAATCGTTCCTGCCCATCCTGCAGGGCAAAAAGACCCCCTGGCGTGACAGCGCCTTCTATGAATACTACTGGGAACGTAACTTCCCCCATACCCCAACTACCCATGGCGTCCGTACCAATCGCTACAAATACATCCACTATCACGGCATCTGGGACATTGATGAGCTCTACGACCTGCGAAACGACCCGGAGGAAATGAACAACCTCATCGACAGCCCCGAACACCAGGACCTGATTAAACAGCTCAATAACCGCATGTTCGAATGGCTGGAGAAAAGTGACGGTATGCTTATCCCCCTCCGCCGGGACCAGGGTTTCCGTGCAATCGAACGTAATCCTGACAAGATTAGAAAATAACTAAAAGGGCGCGACACATTAGCGTCGCTGTTCGGCACGTTTTGCCTTTGCACGGTCAAACTGTCTGCGGATAAAGTCGACGGCGGTTACCGGCACGGCGTTTTCTTCATGTCGAACAACCTTACCGCTCTTGGGATCCTGGTATTGCACGATACATTCAATGCCCAACTTATCAAGCTGCTCCTTTAGCGCGATGCCGAACCTTGGGTGGTGAACGATTAAGCCCAGCGACGTCTCTTCTGTCACCTCTATGTTGGGATAACTATATATGAGCAGCGCGGGCGGGTCGTCTTCGGAGACGTAGGTAATCGGTGCGGCCTGCCTGTAAAGTTCATACGCGTGCGGACTGTCAATTTCATCCGCCTTGATACCGTAAAACGGGAGGAAGAAAGGATGGCGTTCGAAGTTGGGACGTGGAATGCCGATTTTCTCGGCAAAACGCGGGTCATAGGATGACTGCCCGTTGCGGACCGCGATGCACGTCAAGCGCGTCGACTGCCGTGCTATGGGGTCGCCGCTGTCCGGGTCGGCCAAGTCGTCGTGGAACGCCAGCCACATTGACGTACCGGCTCCGGCAGAACCACCTGTCGAGGCAACCAATTGCGGATCGATGTTCCACTTTTCGGCGTTGTGACGAAGAAACTGCAGGGCCCGGGCACAATCCAGATATGCCGCCGGCGCCGGAGCGGTGTCGGTCAACCGATAGTTAATGGCTGCAACGGAGAAACCTGCGTTGAGGTAGGACTTTGCTTCGCTGACATTGAGACTCTTTTTGTCACCGCCACGAAATCCGCCGCCGTGAATGTAGAGTACCAGCGGGGTGGGTCCCGTGGACTCCGCGAGATATAGGTCCAGCACGTTTCGCTTGTGAGGCCCATAGCGCACGTTCGCATGGTTCGGCGTTAGCGAAGCTGCCGATAGGGTCGGTATGGCAACGATACAAATGAAAGCTAACAATCGGGTTTGTTTGCTCATTGTGGACATCTTCTTCTTATCTCCTTTACTTGTTTACTGATTCATATCGGCCGGCGTCGTTTGCGAGCGCATCAACGGACCGTGTGGCTGCCATCTTTTGCGACCTGACACGGAATACCGAGTCGCGTTGTTCGCACAACACGCCACATTTTAGCACCAGTGAGGGTCAGGGTCAAAAATATTCGTCCGGTCGCTTGGTTTAGCTCTGCAAGAAGCCCATTGATCGTAGTACTCGTGATTTCGTGAATCGAAACGATGCGCCAGCCTGTACGAGGCTACCGACTGAGCAACCACTCCACGGCTGCCTTTGCAACATCCTGCGATTCGCCCGAGAAAGTCGTCAAGTTCTCAAGCTCGCCGGCGGCAATGAAGGCGGCGCTAACAATCGGCGGGGCTTCTTTCCCTTCTCCTGCGAGCCATAGTCGTGTGGGTGCCGAGAGCGCCAGCAGTCCAGGCAGGTCGTCATACTTGGCCGCGCCCGGCACAAAATTTATATCGTAAATATCCTTCAAATCGGCGAAACGAAATCCCTCTGTGTTAATTGCCGCGCGCGTGATGGCCCCTTGTGCCTGTGCGACTGCGGCAGCCACCAAAGGGCCGGTACCATTCGGGCCAACCACGTCGATCTCATGCTGTTTCACATCGTCGCGCTTCACGAACGCGATCACTGCCAGAATGTCGTGCACACGGCGAGCAAACACTGGCAGGTTGTAACAGTACGTCCAGCCCGCAAATGCCTCTTCACCGGGCAGCCAACGCTGCCGTTTGCTTCGCTGTCCCTCTGCCAGGAATTCGCCTTGATATAGCAAATCAACGCCAATCACGGTCACGCCGGAATTAAGCAGTCTTTGAATAGGCGCCTTTAGCGAACCGTCGTCCAAATAAAGTCCGGATTTCCCCTGTTCGTCGATCCAAATCACGGTCCGCTGCAGGGCCTGGTTCGGCGCAAGGAGAACCATTGGCAATTCCACCTGGTGATTCTCAATAGAACGATAACGCAGGAGTCCAAGTGTTTCTCGATACTTGCCTCGGTCTGTGGATTCCACCAATTCGAAACCGAGCTCCGGGTCGTTCGGCAGCTTTCGCAGCAAGACATCCCACGCCCCGCCGACGACTTGACGATAACGCTCGAGAGACTTACCATCTCGAGGAGCCAAAGCGGTGATTTGCCTCTCGGCGTCGTCGGTCAGCCATTCGAGAAGCTTGTGCTCAAAGTCGGGATCAACCTCGGGTCGAGGATATTGAACGTCCCATACCGACAGTTCCTCGCGCTCCAGCCGCTTGTATGGACGTTCGAGAATCGGTTCCTCAAATCCGAGGTCGAGATGCCGATTGAGCCAGTGGTACATGGCCGCCCGGCTGACATAGTTATAGTTGTGTGGAAACTGTAAGAGGGCGACATGCGAAACGTTTTGTGCTGCTCCAAGTACTCTATAATGCTGCTTCAGCTCAGGAAATCCTTGCTCCGGCATAGTCCGTGTATCATCATCAGCCGAAATCAAGAGTAGCGGCTTGGGCGCATGCAGCGCAGTGAATTCGAGGTTGTATGTACCGATGCGAAGTCCACTTATGTTCTCACATGTGCATCCGCCCTGTCGAGTGGTAGAGACAATCACCACCGGCACGGAGACGAGCGGTCGGTCGTCCACGGCACACAACATGAATGTCTGGGTTCCTCCTCCGCTGCCGCCGGTCACCGCGATACGCTGGGGATCGACATCCGGCAGACTGGCCAGGAAATCGAGGGCACGGATGGAATTGTATGTATGCAGTCCCATTGGGTTTTGCAGGTTCAGTTCGGCCGAGGCGCTATAAAGACCGCGAGCAGGTGGTTCTTTGAACTTCACCCGCAACTGCGAAAACCGATGAACAACATTTAGTGGTATCTGTACGCTGTCGCCGTAGCCGATCATGTCGTAGTGAAACACTACACAGCCCATGCGCGCGAGCTGTACACAACGCGACTGCATGAAGCTGCGTCCGCCTTCTTCGAACCGCTCGGCGCCTTGAGCAATCTGCTGACGAACTGCATCAGGCCCTACGTCCTGAAAACGCCCGCCTGGAAAATGGCCATGAGGACTCAACACTCCCGGTCGTCTTCCCGTTCCATCTTTGGGTCGATAGAGATTGCCGGTAACATAGAAGCCGGTGATGCTCTCGAAATAAACTTTTTCGACAGTATAATCACCCTGGTCGAGCCTGCCGTGAATGACCGGATTCAGCGGTGACTTTGTCGGCATCGGCCATAGGCCTAACGTCACGCGTAATATCCGCTGGGTGTGCTCAACTCGCTGCTTCCATTCTTCCGGCGACTTAGCCGGGACAAACGAAAAGTCACCACTTTCGCCCCTCAACGGATTTAGGCGCGTGTCGGCTGGGATATCGCCAGGCGGCAGGACGCGCGGCGGCTTTGCCGTTGTATCAGACTCGAGCGGTTTAAGACTTAGTGATGCAATGACGAAGACGATAATCCACCCAGCCGTGCCAGAGCCACGGCTCAGCAGGCAAGGCCGACGAATGAACCTCATTAGCATATTTGGAATTGTCAAAACGTACACTTGTTACTGCTCCCGTGATGTCGCTAAGAATCTCCTTTTACATCACTTCAATCCCGCACCAAAAAAAGAACGCGAGGAAGTGTTTTTTGGTGCGTGACATCCTGAATTAATATGAACACATTCTACTACGCTCAGTGTTCATTCTGAGCAGAATCGAAGGATGAACTATACCATTGATTTCCTGCTGAATCAAGTTGTAAGCCAGTGGTCTATGATTTCATCCGCGGCCTCAGGAAGAATGCCGAGGACCCGGGCGAGATCAATAATCGTGGGGCGCCTGCGAATTTCGTGCATGTGGAGGACAGCAGAAAGAAAACGCTCACGGGAGCATCCAATATCCGCAAACGTGTGGGCGGCACCGGCAGTTTTAAGGCAGCTCTTGATTTGGTGGGGAGAACGAACCTGGTCCTTGGCGGCAGCAAGAAAGGCCCGCCAGGTTTTACCATCGGTTAGTTTTGCGCACATAGTTTGGAGCATGGGTTTCTTCTGTTCGTATTGTTGACGGACATTCCCGGCCAAACTACCCCAGAAGGTGCTATCGACGTCAGATGGAAAAGGGCAGCAGTTGGGCATTTCGGTCTGGAAGATTCGCTCATAAATGGCTGCGGAGAATATAGTGCCGAGGCCGACCTGTCGGCCATGAAGGTCGTGAGCAATGCCATCAATGCCGGACATCATGTCAAGAGTATGGCTTAGGAGGTGCTCGCCACCGGAAGCCGGCGCTGAGGTACCCACGATAGTCATAGCGATACCGGAGTATAGTAAAGCATTGAAAAGGGTTTCTATTGCGACAGGCTGACGATTCTTGATGTCCTCGGGGCGGTCAAAATAGTAAGTCTCCAGATCGTTGATTATCTTGCTGCAGTAACGGCAGAAGTACTCGCCATAGAAGGTGTGGTTGAGGAGCCAGTCGGCGGTGCTGACAGGTTTGGCGATGGTATCGCCAAGACCGGCGGCAGTTAATTCAAAAGGGGCATTGACAATGACCGAAGGGATAGCAAATACAGCCAGGGGAGGTTTGGCAGGGATTATGGTTTTAACACCTTTTATCGCGGGAGCGACATTGGCAGCGGTGAAGCCATTCATTGTTGCGGCGGTCGCAATAACAGCGTAAGGCAGGTCATGTTCAAAGGCTGACCATTTTGTAAGGTCGTTGATGACGCCGCAACCGACTGCAAGGGCAATGTCAGCAGGTGGCAACCGGTCGTTGAGCCAGTAATAAGTGGTGTCATCGCAAACAGGACTGCCATGATTGGTGTCAGGGACGATAATGTGGTGTGCCGACCAACCGGTTTGTTCGAGGGCCTCTTGAGCTTGCCGACCGGCAATGTCCCAGGTCCGCTGGTCGGCTACTATGAGAATACGGCGTCCATCAACAAGGGATTCCAAAAAATTGGGTAAACGCTCCAGGGCATCCTCTGCATAGACGAGGCTTTTGATGGGAACCTTGTGGGTGCGTCCGCATTCGCAATTAAAGGTTGTATTGAGCAGTTCTTTGAGATTCATTGTCTCAGTGTCACTCGGCTTCGATTATAAGCCCGGTGTGCTGCAATTGGCCTATTCCAGTTTTACATAATCTTTTCGACCACTACCTGCTGTCCTTCAGTGAAGTGTGCCGTGGCGGCGTCTTCCGGGCTGATTAGTATCAGTTCACCGTGGTCCGAACCGGCGGGCGGGCCGGCGCTCCGTCGCCATAGCTTTGGAGCGTCGGCGACCTCCCTTGAACTTACGCATAGCATCAACTTGGGTCCCGGCAACGAGCCCTTTCAATTTAGCCTCTGGTTTCGGTTTGGTAAACAATGTTATATCCCGCACCAATTGTCTCTCAGATAAAAGCCTGTTCCCAACTCCAATTTTCAGCGCCCGGGCCGGGTTCAATTGGTGCCGGACGATTATAATACCTGAGTTAGCTTCTGTGAAATGAGAAAATGTCCCTTTCGTTTGATGGGTGCTTCAGGACGGTGAACTGTTGGCCATAGCGCGAACAATAGGGAAAACGGGAATCCCCGCCAGCAATGAGCGGGGGCTTCTGACCCATTAACAAAAATTCTTGGTGCCATAGGTGAACGAGTACCGCCGGGCTGCGGCGGGCTTTGCCCCGACGAGAAATTGCAAAAATACGTAGTTACCAAATGCGGCATATAGGATTGACTTAACCGTCTTTGATAGTTAAAATAAGCGCGTAAAGTTAGCAAGCTCGTTTTTTGATGATGCTAATCCAATACCAATTGTCCGACGGCGATGCTCTCGACTTGCCGGTGGTCGGCAGGTCGGCTGTGGCTGCAATTGGTGCTGGACATAATCGGGGTTCATTTAGGTAGTAAGGTGAGAGGTTTAGTTCAACAGCATGTTGGGTAGATATAATATGGCTTTTTTATTCAGTTACATATCGCACCATAACCGTCTGGTTTTGATGGCGGCCTGCGTCGCATTTATGTTTGGGCCGATCGGGCCTATCCTCAGCAGTAGCTTTGCTGCGGAGGGTAAATCCATACGAGCAGAAGATATTGACACAGCCCGCGAGCAATTCAAGACAGGCCAATATACACAATGTATTGAGTCAGCCCAAAAAGCTATCGAAGAAGAAACTTACAGGAGCAAGAGACAGTGGTGGATTCTGATGGTCGAGTCGCTAATGGCACTGGGCCGATATGAACAGGCCGCCAAGGAAATTGACTCAGCCCTGCTGCGTTATACAGTGAGTATTCGCTTGCTAAAGCTCGGGCATACGGCAAATCTATACTGCGGCCAGACCGACTATGCTTCTGAAATGTTAGCGAAAATTTATCGGTACGGCCGCTGGTTCAAAATTGAATACTGGGAGCCAGATGACTTAGTGGCCTTAGGTGAGGCATTGTTGCTGCTTGGGTCTGAACCTCGGATTGTTCTTGAGCAGCTTTTTAACCGGGCCATGAGGATTGACCCGGACTGCCGTGAAGCCTATCTCGCAGCCGGAGCACTTGCGCTGGACAAGCAAGATTACGAGTTAGCTGCCAATCAGTATCGGAAAGCTCTCGAACGGTTCGGTTATGACCCGGACATGCATTACGGATTGGCCAGGGCATTTTATAATAGTGACCGGATATCAATGGCCAAATCATTAGATGCGGCCCTTTATCTGAATCCCAATCATGTGCCCTCATTGTTGCTGCTTGCCGAACACCAAATTGATTGCGAAGACTATGCTGCGGCGGGCAAGCTGCTTGACCGGGCTGCTGTTGTCAATCCGTGGCACTCAGAGGCCTGGGCATATCGCTGCGTTTTAGCCCATCTGGGTAATGAGCCCAATGCGGTCAATACCTGCCGCACAAATGCACTGAAGTTTTGGCCGACCAATCCCCGGGTGGACTATCTAATCGGAAGAAAGCTGTCGCAGAACTATCGGTTTACTGAAGGCGCTGCTTATCAGCGTCAGGCGCTGCAGCTCGATAAGGATTATTTGCCGGCAAAAATCCAACTGGCCCAGGACCTGCTTCGGCTGGGTGACGAATCCGAAGGCTGGACCCTGGCCGACGAGGTTTACAAAGCGGACCAATACAATGTCATGGCCTACAACCTCGTCAATCTGCGCGACAACATATCCAAATTCAAAACGCTGACCGCAGATAGGTTTATCGTTCGAATGGATGAGCTCGAAGCAAATGTGTATGGTGACAGGCTTTTGAATCTGCTGCAGCAGGCCAAGTCGGAGCTATGCCCAAAATACGGCCTCGAATTGGATGAGCCCGTTACATTGGAGCTGTTTCCTAATCAGCAGGATTTCGCTGTGCGCACGTTCGGCATGCCCGGCGGGGACGGGTTCCTCGGGGTGTGCTTTGGTAATGTAATCACTGCCAACAGTCCCAAGGCATCGAGAGCAGTCAACTGGGAGTCAATCTTGTGGCATGAGTTTTGTCACGTGGTCACACTCAATCTGACGCACAACAAAATGCCGCGCTGGCTCAGTGAAGGGATTTCCGTGTACGAAGAAAGGCAGCGTAATCCCGCCTGTGGCCAGCACATGAATCCACAGTATCGCAAAATGATCCTTGGAGGGGAGCTGACACCGATCAGCAAGCTAAGCAGTGCATTTTTGAGTCCGCTCACGCCCATGCACTTGCAGTTTGCCTACTATGAGTCGTCGCTTGTGGTGGAGTTTCTCATCGAACAGTTCGGCACTGAAACCCTAAAGGCCATCCTCGCCGACCTGGCAAAGGGTGAAGATATCAACAGCGTCATCTCCAAGCGGGCGGCTCCGATCGAGAAGGTCGAAAAGCAATTTGAGGCCTTTGCTCGAAAGCGGGCCGAGAATCTGGCTCAGGATGTTGACTGGGCCCAGCCCGAAAACGGACAAATCGATACTCCTGACTCAGAGGCATTAGCCAAATGGCTGACCAATCACCCCAACAGCTTTTGGGCACTGAGGCTGCAAGCCAACAATCTTTTAGCCGACGAAAAGTGGGAACAGGCCAAGATACCGCTCAAGAAGCTAATCTCAATTTACCCGAACTATACCGGCGAGGGTAACGCTTATGATCTCCTTGCCCAGGTACATCGCAAACTCGCCGAGACCGAACAGGAACGCCAAGTGCTCAACGATTTAGTTACAATCTCAGCCGACGCGGCGGAGGCCTACGTACGTCTCATGGAGATCGCTATGGAGCAGAAAAACTGGCGTGAGGTCCTTGACAGCGGAAACAAGTATCTCGCGGTCTATCCCATGTTAGGGACTGTTCATTGGTGCATGGGGCGGGCAAACGAAGAACTCGGCCAAAACAACCAGGCTATTGAATCGTATCAGCGTCTGCTCTTGTTGGATCCCCCGGACCCGGCAGATGTCAACTACCGCCTGGCGCGGTTGTTTGCGGATCGGGACCCCGTCACTGCAAAGCGATATGTACTCGAGGCCCTGGCGGATGCACCACGTTTTCGCCAGGCACATCGTCTATTGTTGAAGTTAATCAAAGACTCCCAGCCCGACAAATCGGAATACAAGTCCACATCGAATGACCAGGGTGAATTGAAAATAGTGCAGGAGAGTGCACCATGACAAAATCAAAGTGGTTCATTATTCTATTCATGATGGCATGTGTTTGGGTAGGCATGGTGTTCGCACAGAGATATTCCAATCGACGATATTCCTATCGAAGGGGTGTGCCGGATTGGGAGCCCGACAAGGAGTTTTCACATGATGTCTTCACATTCGTGCGAATCCGGTATGCCTCCGGATACGGCGGAAGTGGGTACAGAGGGAGACCTGGTCGCGGCTTCAGAGGTGATTACGGACGTGGTTACGGTCGCGGCTTTAGTGGCGGCAATTGGGCAACGGACTACCCTGACAGCGATTTGAACTTCTCTTTTCGCCTGCACCAATTGACTTCGATGGAAGTTAATCCTGACGGAGTGGTGCTCGAACTAACGGACCCGAAACTTTTCGACTACCCCTTCATCTACATCGTGGAGCCCGGCCGGCTGGTCTTCAGCGCAGAAGAGGTCAAGGTTCTCCGCCGTTACCTGCTGAACGGCGGGTTTCTGATGGTTGATGATTTTTGGGGTGAAGATGAGTGGTATAACTTCTACCGTGAGATAAAGCGGGTGTTTCCCGACCGCGAACCGGTCGAGCTTAACCTGGACCATCCGATATTCCATGCCGTATTTGACCTGAAGGAAAAGCCGCAGATTCCCAGCATCGGCGTTGCCCTGCAAGGGCGCTCTTACGGTATTACCTGGGAGCGAGAAGATGCGCGCGTACCGCATTACAAGGCCATCTATGACGACAAAGGCCGGATAATGTCTATTATCTGTCACAACACCGACCTTGGTGACGGATGGGAACGCGAGGGGGAGGACGAATGGTATTTTCGTGAATTTTCAGAGAAGAAGGCATACCCGCTGGGGATAAATATAGTGTTTTACGCAATGACTCATTGAAAGGAAAATGAATTTGGCTACCAAGACATACGAATTTGAACGACAGGCTGTCGAACAGATCAAGGGGGCACGTGAGCGCATCGGTGCTGAGCTCTCAAAAGTAATCGTCGGCCAGGAAGATGTTATCGAGCATTTGATTATCGCAGTGCTTTCCGGGGGACACTGTCTGATTACCGGTGCGCCGGGTCTGGCCAAGACACTGTTGGTCAAATCTCTCACGGAGCTGTTTAACCTGAAGTTTCAACGCATTCAGTTTACACCGGACCTTATGCCCGCCGACATCACCGGCACTGAAATCCTTCAGCAGACCGACGGAGAGCGAAAGATGGTTTTTGTAAAGGGCCCGATTTTTGCCAACATGATTCTTGCCGACGAGATTAACCGCACGCCTCCCAAAACACAGGCGGCCTTGCTCGAGGCGATGCAGGAACACCATGTTACCGCTGTCGGTGTATGCCATGCGCTCAGCGAGCCGTTCTTTGTCTTTGCAACACAGAATCCTATCGAGATGGAAGGCACCTATCCACTTCCTGAAGCACAGCTCGACCGGTTTATGTTCAATGTCTTGATTGATTACCTGCCGGAAGATGAGGAGGTTGAGGTCGTTCGCCAGACTACCACCACCGAGCCCGAACCTATCAAGCAGGTGTTCAGCGGCGAAGACCTGCTGCGGTTTCACGACGTGGTTCGCAAGGTACCTGTCGCCGAAGATGTTGTGCGTTACGCCGTGAGGATCGCGGCGGCATCGCGCCCCGGCCCGGATAATTCACTAAATTACATCAACGAGTGGGTCACGTGGGGAGCCGGGCTGCGCGCCTCGCAATATATGGTGCTTGGCGCCAAGGCCCGAGCGCTGCTTTACGGCAGGTCGCACGTAAGATTCGAGGATATACGGGCACTGGCCCATCCGGTGCTTCGACATCGCGTATTGATAAATTACCGCGCCGAGGCCGAGGGCGTGGTCATTGAAAACATTATCGATCGCCTGCTGAAATCGGTCAAGGAGAGAAACACCAAATGACAGATAAAGCGGCACCATCCAGCCTGTCTCGGCGTGGCCGAGCCACGACGGGCTTTGCGGTCAACAGCCCCGGCACTGACGGTATGATCGACCCGGTCTCGCTGATGAGGATCAAGTCGATGGAACTGCGCGCCAAAGTAATCGTTGAGGGATTCTGGAAGGGTATTCACCGAAGCCCCTATCATGGCTTTTCAGTCGAGTTCACCGAGTATCGCCAATACACCCTTGGTGACGACCCCCGATACATTGACTGGCGACTCTATGCTCGCAGTGATCGATATTACATAAAGAAGTTCGAAGATGAGACGAACCTTCGCTGCCACCTGCTAATTGACCACAGCCGCTCGATGGGCTACGGTTCCGGAGGCTACATGAAGTCGCAATACGCCGGCACATTGGCCGCGACGTTGGCCTATTTTCTCTTCACTCAGGGTGACGCTGTCGGCCTGACAACATTCGACAATCAGCTCAGGAAATATTTGGCGCCGCGCAACAGGCCTGGTTATCTGCGCCGCTTGATGCTGGCGTTGGAGGCATCCCCCGAGGGCAGTGCCACCGACCTTGGTCCACCGCTGCAGCACATAGCCGGAATGCTGACAAGACGCGGCCTGATTGTGCTGATTTCTGACCTGCTTACGTCGATTGACCGGCTGGAACCGGACCTGGGCTATCTGTGCGCGGGCGGCCATGATGTTGTGGTGTTTCATATACTGGATCCGGCCGAGCTGAACTTTGATTTTGACTCGCCGGCACTCTTCCAGGATATAGAGAGCGGGCGCAACATGTACGTCGATCCGTCCGACGCCCAGATAAGTTACAAACGAATGCTGACCAAACATTTGGCTAAAGCTAAGTCCATATGCCAAAATCTTGGGATCGATTATCATTTGTTCTCAACAGATCGCCCGCTCGATTTGGCCCTGCTGGACTTCCTGCAGGACCGGATGCGCCGCAGAAAGCGCGTCAGATACAGAGGTGGTTCAAAAATCAGGACTAAGGTATGAGTTTCCTTTATCCATTATTTTTGGCAGGTGTCGCTGCGGTCGGTTTACCGATCGTACTGCATATGATTCGCCGTCACACGCGCAAGCGCATAACGTTTAGCTCACTGATGTTCTTGCGTACTACAATACCTCGATTCAAGAACCGCAGCCGTATAGAGAATCTGCTGCTTCTGATTTTACGGTGCATCATATTGTGTCTGCTTGCATTCGGCTTCTCGCGTCCTTTTTTTCCAAGAGAAGCCGCGGAGAGCCGGGTACACCTCGGCAGGCGCATAGTCGTTTTAATCGATACCAGTGCATCCATGCGGCGTGCCGGAATGTGGGACCAGGCAATCAGTGAGGCACAGTCGGTGCTGGAGGGTGTCAGCCAAGCCGATAGAGTGTGCGTTATGAGCTTCGATCAAAGCACAAAAACACAAATGGGATTCGAACAATTGGGGGCGTTAGAGCCCGGCCAGCGCGCGTCAGTCGTAATCGAACATATATCGAAACTGTCACCGGGTTGGGCCCCAACCAATCTTGGCAACGCCCTGGTAAGCGCGGCAGAAGCTATTGAGGATGATGAAGTCAATGATAAACAACAACCTGCTGCAATGCGTCAGGTGGTGCTTATCAGCGATTTGCAAGAGGGCAGCGACCTTGATGCGTTGCACGCCTACGAATGGCCTGAAGAGATGGAATTGGTGGTCAAGCAGGTTCGGCCCAAGGGGGCGACTAATGCAGCATTACAATTGGTGACGGACCGCAGCGGCCTGGGTGGTTCCGCTGATGACAGCCCCCTTGGCATTCGCATCACTAACTCGTCCGACGCGACCGCAGAGCGATTTCAACTGAGCTGGGCCGATGAGACGGCTGCAAGCACATCAAGCTGGGCTGAAGATGTTTATGTGCCGCCCGGTAATAGTATTGTCGTGCGTGCCCCGGACCGGGCAGACGGTTCAGAAGCTCAGAAGCTGATATTGACGGGCGACGACCACGACTTTGACAATACTCTCTATTTAGCACCGCATTTGCAGCAGCAGGTCAATATCCTTTACATAGGCAGCGACAATCCCAACGATTCCAAGGGAATGTTGTATTATACTCGGCGGGCCTTTGGGGCCACCGGCGCACTCAAACCTATTGTCATTTCCCGTCCAGGCAACAAGACCATCGCAGCCATAGACATTGAGACGGCCCATTTGATTATTACGGCCGATGCGCTCAACCAGGAGAACCTCGTTTCCTTGCACCGATACCTCGAATCGGGCCGAACACTACTTCTGGTTATGAAATCCATCGGCGACGCCAAAACCCTGGCAGCTCTTTCAGGCATTGAAACCATCGAATCTCAGGAGGCGGATGTTGACCGATACGCCATGCTCGGCCGGATTGAATTCAAACATCCGCTGCTGGGGTCTTTCTCCGATCCTCGCTTTGGAGATTTTACCCAGATTCACTTTTGGAAATATCGACGGATAAATATTGGGGATCCGCCTTCGCAAAGCGACACAGCCGTTTCCACCCTCCGTAGCGGGACTACTGCGGAGGACGGGTCTGCGGTGTCTGCTTTGCCTGACGCCCGGGTGTTAGCCCGTTTCGACAACGGCGATCCCGCCTGGATTGAGCTGCCCGTAGGCAAAGGGTCGCTGCTCGTAATGACTTGCGGCTGGCATCCCTCGGACAGTCAGCTCGCGCTTTCATCCAAATTTGTCCCGCTGCTTTACTCAATCCTTGAATATGGTGGCGGGCTTGCAGGACAGCAATCGCAGTATTTCGTAGGTGACCACATACCAATACCGCATCTAAAAAAGGCGGTATCAGCAAACGTGCAGATTCGCAAACCCGACAATTCCCTGATTAGTCTGGATGCCGGCCAGCAGGTCTTTACTCAGACGGACTTGCCCGGAATTTATATCATTGCCTCGCCCACCGGGAATCCGCCTTCGCGGAGCGACATAGCTGCTTCGGCGGATTCTGCTCAGCTTTTCGCGGTTAACCTGCCCGCCAAGGAATGCCAAACAGCCGCCATGCCAATCGAAGATCTTGAAAGGTTCGGCGTTTTGTTTAAGCAGTCTTCAAGCGTTGCAGCCGAACAGACGGAGCCGGCAAAGCGTCATAGCAGTTTTGCAGAGTTAGAATATGAGCAGAAAGTTTGGCGGTGGGTTTTTATTGCATTGTTAGCTGTGTCGTTAATTGAAATTTGGCTGGCGGGGTGGTTGACCCGTCCACCTTCTAATCTGTAGGGAGAACATAAATGATTGAAAAAGCTCTTCGCAAACGACTCCGACCAATAGTGAACCGTCGAAGACGTCTGCATTTAGCGTGGAGATTATCGGCCTATTGGTTAGTTTCGGGACTCATAGGTATCTGTCTGATAGGCGCTAACTGGCTCTGGGGATGGAACTCGCCTATCGCAAACTGGGCATTAGGTATCTGGACTGTGCTGGCGACGGTTTTGGCCTTATACAAATTTAGTCACATGCACCCGGACTACCGGGCGGTTGCCCGAAATATTGAACGGCAACACCCTGATATGCAGGCGCTGCTGTTGACTGCGATAGAACAAGAGCCGAAAGGACTCGGCGGTCAATTAGGCTATCTTCAGGAACGGGTCATCGGCGAAGCTCTTAGACACGCGACTAAACACGATTGGCTGCGGAGTGTGTCATCCAAAAGCCTATTATTGGCACATTTTGGTGGGATTGCAGCGCTATCAATCATTATCATGGTCCTGTTACAACTGTTACCCTCTACTCCTTCTCTGTTCACAATCGAAAGAGGTTTGCTGACAGGCAATAATTACAATATCACCGTCAGTCCGGGAGACTCGACCGTGGAATTAGGAACGGCGGTAGTTATACTGGCACGGTTCGACGGACGCGTTCCCCCGGAGGCAAAGCTTTGGGTCGGCCCATCTGAACAGGACAAACAGCAGATGACACTGACTAAGAACCTTGACGACCCTGTGTTCGGCGGTCTCATTCCGGAGGTCAATAGCGACCTTCTCTACCATATCGAGTACGCGGGCAGGCGAACGCGCGATTACAGAATAAGCGCTTATGAGCATCCCTCGCTCCAAAGAGCCGATGTGAAGATTGTTTATCCTTCATATACAAAACTACCCGAAAAGGTCATCAAAAACACTCGGCAGGTCAGTGTAGTCGAAGGTTCCGAGGTTACCCTAACACTTACTCTCAACAAACCGGTGACTACGGCACAGCTTGTCGCAAAAGACCAGCCCGCTCTCAATCTAAACGCCGATGATGAGAAGGCGAACATTTATACTACTTCAATCACGGCAACACAGAATCAACGATACGAGCTGCACCTTGCTGATGCTCAGGGGCTGACGAACAAGATACCGCCGCGGTTTGTGATTGATGTCCATAAGAACCTGCCCCCCGAGCTCAAGCCCGTATTTCCCAATCGTGACGTGCTGGCGTCGCCTTTAGAGGAGCTGAGCCTGGAAGCCGAGGTCTCGGACGACTATGGCGTGACCGGCTACGGGCTTAGTTACACCATTGCAGGCACCCAGAGCAGTGACATCACGCTGGGTCAGTCGGCGGTATCAAACGAGAATCAACAGATTCAGCACCTGCTGGCGCTGGAAGAGCTTAACGTCCAGCCGAACCAGTTGCTCACGTACTACTTCTGGGCCGACGATGTGGGTTCGGACGGCAAGGCCCGCAGAACCTTCAGCGATATGTACTTTGCGGAGATACGCCACTTCGAGGAGGTATTCCGCGAAAGCCAGTCGTCCCAAAGCCAGCGCAGCCAGAACCAACAAAACGGCGGACAGCAGCAGGGCCAGCAAGGCGAGCAGCTCGCCCGTTTGCAGAAGCAGATTATCAGCGCTACCTGGAATCTCAAGCAGCAGGCCGACCAGTCGGGCGGAATTGATGACCACAAAGAAGACCTCGGTGTCGTCCGCGAGTCACAGGCTGATGTGCTGCAGCAAGCCCAGTCGGCTTTGACTCAAGCCCAAGATGCCCCTGCGGTTAACACGCTGCAGGAAGCTACAAAGCATATGGAGACATCGCTGGAGCATCTGACCGAGGCAGTGGAATCCGCTTCGGCAGCAGAGCTGACGCCGGCGTTGACCGCGGAGCAATTGGCCTATCAAGAACTGCTCAAATTGAGAGAGCGCGAGCATCAAATTGCACGAGGCCGGGGCTCCGGTAGAAATAATGACGGCGCCTCTGCCCGCTCCGAGCAACAATTGCAGCAGTTGGAGCTTACACAAAGGGAGAATCGATACGAGACAGAGCGTCTTGCCCAATCCCAGGAGCAAACGACTCAGCGTGAGGACCTTCAGGTTCTTAACCGGCTTCGCGAACTGGCACGACGTCAAAATGAAATGAGCAACAAGCTCAAAGAGACTCAGGTAGCGCTTCGGCAGGCCCAGAATGAGGAGCAGAGGCAGGAAATTCGCCGCGAGCTCAAGCGTCTAAGAGAAGAGCAGCTTGAGGCGCTTCGAGATGTTGACGAGCTCCAGCAGCGAATGGAAAGACCAGAGAACCGCCGGCGTATGGCCGAGGCAAGAGAGCAGCTCGGTCAGAGCCGTTCAAGAATCCGTCAGTCCACTGAGGAGCTGGAGCGGGGTATGGTTTCACGGGCCGTCACTTCGGCCACGCGTGCACAGCGTGAGCTGGAGCAGATGCGTGACGAATTCCAACGCAGAACCTCCGGGCAGTTTACCGAGCAGATGCGCAATATGCGAGACCAGGCGCAGCAGCTCGACCAGCGACAGAAAGAAATAGCCGATGAGATAGAACAGCAGATAAATTCGGAACGAAAGACACTTGCGGATTCCGGCGTGAACCGCGAAATAGCAGAGCGGGTCGAAGGGCAGAGAAAGAGTACCGAAGAGCTGATTGACCAGATGAAAAATGTGAGCGAGCAGGCGGAGACTTCCGAGCCGCTGCTTTCGAAAAAGCTCTACGATACGTTGCGCAGGGCAAGCACTGACAATGTTGACAGAACGCTTGAGGCAACCGGTGAGCTGCTCAGACGCAACTTCCTGCCGCAGGCACAGGAGATTGAACGACGGGCCGGTAAAGGTATCGAAAACATACGGGAAGGCGTTGAAGAGGCTGCGAGAAATGTGCTCGGTGACGAGGCTGAATCGCTGCGTCAGGCCCGAGAACAGCTCGATGAGCTGATTAGGCAGGTTGATGAAGAGGTTGCCCGTGCCGGCCGGCAGCGAACAGGTGACCCCAATGAGCCGGCAGACTCAGCGGCGAATCAGCAGCGTCGAGCCGGGGCTCAATCCGGAACTGATGGTGAACGCCGGGACAGGCAATACGCGAATCGGCCACAGGACGGTAGAGCATCTGCAAATGCACCCACAAGCGGAGATGGTTCTGCCGATTCTGACCCTAACAGCGCCCGACAACAGGATTCACCACGCGGCGGCTCGCGAAGACAGATAGCTGACGCCGGCGGGCGAGCCGAGCCGAGCGGCTGGGGTGGCAATCAATCCGGGCAATGGGACAGGATCGACCCTAACGGCCCGTTCACCGGCAGAGATTTCATACAATGGTCCGACCGCCTGCGCGATGTGGAAGAGATGCTTACCGAACGCGAATTACGCGATGAAGCGGCAAGAGTACGAGACCGCGCACGCTCAATCCGGGCTGAATTTAAGCGTCACGGTAAAGAGCCACAGTGGGATATCGTCCAGCAGCAGATCACCAATCCGTTGACCGAATTGCGCAAACATCTCAGCGACAAGCTGGCTCAGCTTCAGTCGGACGAGGCGCTTGTACCTATCGATCGCGACCCGGTACCCAGCCGTTTTGCCGAATTGGTGCGAAGGTACTACGAAAACCTGGGAGGCGATGATTGATGATGTTACTCGGTTCAATCACAATCCCTGAAAGTCTGTGGGTCTGGCTGGCCGTGCCGGTGTTATTTGTGACCGTTATAATATTGGTTTGGTCGTACCGGCGCTCAGCGGAGATAGGTGCGGTTCACAAGATCGCCTTTTGTCTTAGGCTTTTGGGTGTTTTGGTGCTGGTACTGTGTCTGATGGAGCCGCTGTGGAGTGGAAGACGTGCCAAATCTGGCGCTAATCTGTTTGTTGTTATTGCTGATAATAGCAGCGGCATGAACGTTCGTGACAGCGGCACAACCCAAAGCCGCGGCGAGATCCTTGAAGCCGCCTTGAAAACAGACCAGGGCAAAGCCCTGGACCGGATCAAACCCGCCTTCGGTGGGGCCGATTGGCTTGGTGCTCTGGCTGAAAATTTCCAGGTTCGCCAATACATATTTGACTCGCGGCTACGTCGAACAACGGACTTTTCGGAGCTGACTTTTGACGGCAAGGCTTCTGCTATCGGTGCGACCTTGCGAACAATTGCCGAACGCTACCGAGGCAGGCCTTTGGCCGGTGTGCTCTTGATGACCGACGGCAATGCTACGGATATGGCTGAGCAATTCTACCCCG
>CAYUFX010000046.1:0-32474 GCA_964444135.1 uncultured Pirellulales bacterium
AAGAACGTGGATAACTCTCTAATCGAGGTTGGTACATAATTCGGGGTCAGATCATAAGTATTGAACGTATATACTTACTAAGCTGTATGTATTGGCTTAAGACATCCATAAGAGTATCTCCAAAAACAGACTTGCTTTACTGCGATAAATTATTTGATTGTTATGATTTTATTGATATTTTTATTCAAAATCTTCATAGCAATCGTCGGCATCGTGTCTTTACTGGTCTTTTTGGCAGATTCGGTCCATTATCGTATCTCTACTGGGGTCGCCACAATTTAAAGGATAAATGGTTGGTTTGAATGATTTACAATTCCTGCATTCTTTCATTATATCATGCACAAGTGTACATTATCCTCATTCACAGGCCAGATGCTTAGCTTCGCTCAGCATGACATTAAAAAACAGTCAGTTTAAGAACCTATGCTATAGTCCTATAATCTGGCTAGATGGGTCGCGCAGCGATAAGGGCCTGCCTAAGATTTCGTAATGCAGGATCGCCATTCTTAAATCCTCGGGGTCAGTGAAATCAGCCAAAACTTCTGAAAGATACTTTGACTCGATCAATTCCGCAGGCATATCAACACCCTTACCAACCAGCTCTTCAACGCCTTTACTGGTGAAATCCGGAAGCGCCTGGATACTTTTCCCAAGTTCCGGAAGCTCTTCAAAGGCAGGCTGAACTTTTGGAGACGGTATAGACAATTCAAGGCCATGCCTTTTAGGTTCTTCTGCAGGTGCTGCAGGTATGGTTCGACTCGCTTGTTTGGCTTCGGCAGTGTATTTACGCACGGCTTGGGCAGGCTGAGGACGAGCGACTTTCTGGCGTGCCTGTTGGGCAGCCGGGCGAGACTCTCGCTCTTGTGCAGACTCGACAGCCTGCTGAATCTCCTTAAAGAATTGCTCCAGAACCCCCCTGCCGGCTGCAGGTTTACGTTTTGGCTTACGGGTTTGTGGCTGTTCGGTCTGCTCTTGCACCTTTTTGGCCTTTTTTGCTTTGAGGATAGTGGCGAGCCCATAGACAGCCGCCACAAGAACGAGGACAAGTATATCCATCCAGCCTTCGACGTCTTTACCGCGAGCAAGCAAAATGAATTGTGCTAAAAGAGCATTCATAATAGAACCATTGTCTTAGTCTACCAGAGTATCAGGTTAATAAGTTATCAGGTTATCAGAGTACCGGAATATCAGGTTAATCTTATTATTCCCTGACAACCTGATATCCTGATTTTCTGATATTCTATGCCCTGGTGCTCTGTCAAGCATGATTTGAGTAGTTGTCATTCCGCACCCATTCGGCTTTGCTCAGGGCAGGCTTTGATGCGGAATCCATTTATAACAGTCTGGATTCCTGCTTTCGCAGGAATGACAACACATCAATCGACATTTGAAAGAACACTGGTATTCTGCTTCTCTGATACCCTGAATCAGCTATTATTCTTTCTTTTTGGGCTTTGCAATTGAGTCACGCATCGAGGTATCGGCCATAATGTTTTTCATTCTATAATAGTCCATAATGCCGAGGTTGCCCTTCTGGAAGGCTTCAGCCATTGCTAACGGTATCTTGGACTCGTTTTCCACTACGAGTGCCCGCATTTCCTGCTCCCGTGCCACAGCCATTGCCCGGCGTTTTTCCGCCTCTGCCTTTGCTCTTCGCATATCCGCCTCAGCCTGGGCCGCTTGCAGTTGGGCGCCGACATTTTCACCCACATCGACGTCGGCTATATCAATAGAAAGAATCTCATAAGCCGTTCCGGCATCAAGCCCTTTGGCAAGAACCGTTTTTGAAATATTGTCCGGGTTCTCTAAAACACTTTTGTACGATATGGCACTACCGATAGTAGTAACAATTCCTTCGCCCACGCGAGCGATAATTGTCTCTTGAGTGGCACCGCCTATTAGTCTTTCGATATTGGCCCGGACGGTTATGCGCGCCTTTGCCTTCATCTGAATCCCATCCTGAGCAACTGCATCGATAGTGCCTCTGCTCTTCTGAGGGTCGGGGCAATCGATTACCTTGGGGTTGACGCTTGTCTGGACCGCTTCGAGAATGTCACGACCGGCTAAGTCGATTGCCGTGGCCGTCTGCAAAGACAAATCGATATTTGCCCTGTTGGCTGCGATGAGGGCACGCACAACATTCGGGACCCGACCGCCGGCTAAAAAATGGCTCTCAAGGTCTCTTGTCGTCAGCGTCAGCCCTGCCTGAATCGCGGTTATTTTGCTCAGCACTATTGTCCTTATATCGACCTTTCTCAGCCACATCCCGATAAGCTCGGAGAATTTAACGTCGGCCCGCGATAGTTTAGCCTGCAGCCACAGCCGGAAGAATTTTAAGAACAGCAGCAGGAACACGAACACAACAAGGAGAACTATGACCAAAAGAGCTATTCCGACGATTTTTACAGGTTCGGCCTGCGCCAGAGTCGTGTTTGTTAAGTTATACATATTTTTGTCCTTTCATTAAGTATCTTCATCTTCTATCTTACGAACGGTCAACTGTGTACTCTCCACATCGATAACCTTGACCTTTTTACCTTTATCAATATATCCGCCTTCAGCCACACATTCAACTCTTTGTCCTGTAAAATCACACATCCCTACCGGCCGCAGCGGTGTAAGCACGACACCGACCTCACCAAGCAGCTCTTTTAATTCAGACGTATCAGGTATGGCGTCGCCCTGCTGCCGTTCGGGGGGAGTAAGCGTAACGCTTTTGCCGAATCTGCTTTTTGGGAATATCTTGTAAGCAAAAATCAGGACCCCCGGTATCATTACAGCCGCGATACCTATTCCTATCCAGCCGGCCGTTGCACTGTGATGAAAAAATATCGCTGCACCGCCGATTAAACACGCCAGCGCACAGAGACTTATCAGCCCGCCGCTCGGCACGAATACTTCTGCTATTATCAGAACCGCACAGGCAAAATAAAGAAAAATAGCAAAAACGAGCCACCAACCCATAAGCTTACCCCATATAGGACATCAGGTTATCAGTATATCAGGTAGTGGGCATCAGGTTATCAGGAATCAGGTTTGTCCGCCAGAGGCAGATTAGTTTTTCCTTATATCCTGCATCCTGATACCCTGATTTCCTGATAGCCTTCTCAGTCCTCTGTCATCCGTTTCCTGTATTCTGTCTTTTGACTACAACCCTATTGCCGTGAATTTCAATTATCTCGACCTTTGTGCCTTTGTCAAGGAACTCGGCTTCAGCCACTACATCGACTATCGCATCGCCGAATTTTGCTTTTCCCGTAGGCCTCAGTATCGAAACCACCTCACCGTCATCGCCCAGATTTACGCTTACGGCTTTACTTTCTGGCGGAGTGGTCATGCTCAATGGTATTTCACTGCTCTGTCTTGGGACCGCCGGGGCAAGTATCAGCCCGCTAAGGAACTGAATCCGCGGCAGATATTTTGACAACAGCCACGCCAAAACAATAAATCCAACAAATCCCATCGATAATCCCACGACTCCCCAGGTGAAATCACTCCAGGCAATTGCATCTTGCGGCCAGGGTAATTTGTCCGGCGGATTCTTGATGAGCATACCGAATAAGCCGGCGAAGATGCATACAATTCCCGAAAAACCTGCGATCCCAAAACCGGGCAAGATTAAAAATTCGACCAGGAGCAGAAGTATTCCTAAAACAAATAACGCTACTTCCACCCAGTTAGCCAATCCGACGAGGTATTTGCTGCCAATTATGATTGTAAAGCATATAACCGCCACCAGGCCGGGCAGACCCACACCCGGGGTGTTAAATTCAATATAAACCCCCAACAAGGCGAGCATAACAAGTATGGCCATCACTGCCGGCGAATTTAACCATCGGACCATCTCTTCCGACCAGTTGGTCTTAAGCACCATTGGCTCGCCGACAAAAGTTATGCCATCGCGTTTGGCTAAGAATTCAAGAGCTCCTGCCCGGTCTTTGACCTGTGCTCTGGCTATGCCGTATTCGAGAGCTTTTGAAGCAGTCAGCGTCAAAAGCTCATCGTCTTTGACAATTAGCTCCTGGTTGTCCAGGTCATAAGTATTTGGGTCTTTGGGCAGTTGCTCGCTCTCGAAAAACTCAGACTTGCCGGTTTGCAGATTTTTTACTCTATAGACCTTTGTTTGCATGGTAACCATAGCTTTTAGCAGCGCCTCTGGATAGCCGTTTGCTTCTGCGGCCCGCATAAACGCTGCACGGGTAAAGCTTTCGACTTTTTCTCGTTCTACACCTTCGAGTTTGCCGCCGAGCACAATCGGAGCGCAATCGCCTATGGTGGTGTTCTCGCGCATTATTATGTCCTGACAGGAGACGCTTATCATCGCACCGGCTGATATAGCTTCGGTGGTTATGTAGGCAGCGGTGTGGGCTTTTTTGCCTATATCGAGTATGAAGTATTTGGATATGTCATCCGCTGAATCGAGAAGGCCACCATAGGTACCTATTTCATATATCAGGTATTCTACCCCTTCATCGAGGGCGGTTTGTGTTCGGCGCTGGATGGATTTGTAAAGCCCATTGTCAATCATCCCCTCACAGATGATTACTGCTGCCTTTGCACTTAGCGTCTGGGCCGGGGCGTTGCTGAACTCTTCTGCCATAACAGCCCCCCAAAGCAATAACAGGCAAGGCAGAACAATTGCAATTTTTCGAAGTGCAAGTTTCATACTAAGAATTCTACCTTTATATTGCGTATTTGGCAATATAAATAACGCTTAGCATAAAATATTGTCGTTCCCGCATAAAATTGCTACTCCTGCCGAAGCAGGAGCAGGAATCTACGACAAATCTGCCACTTTAGGCTTGACCCCCTCCCATTGCAGCCCGCCTATTATCGCTTGTGCGATGTTCGTGAGGTGGTCACCGATTTTTTCGACATTGTCAACCAAGTCGATGAATATCAGGCCTGTCTCTGCTGAGCAGATGCCTTCGCTCATACGCTGAACATGGCTGCGACGAAATTCTATCTGCATCTTGTTTAGATTATTTTCATTGATTAAAACTGCTGATTTGGCTGCCTCAATATCGTTGTTTTCAAGAGCTGCTATGATATTGTCGAACATCTGGTCTATTTCTTTTCTTAGTGCCTCGGCCTCAACCAGTGCCGAATTGCTAAATGAGAGTTTTTGTTCTATCTTTCGCTGGGCAATTTCGACAATATTTACGGCGTGGTCGCCGATACGCTCGAGGTCGTTAACCGTATGCAAAAGAACCGGCAATTCAATTGATATTTCATCTGATAAGATCCTGCTCGATAATGCCGAAAGGTACGATGTGATTTCGAGCTGGAATAAATCAATGTAGTCTTCGATTTCCTCCACTAATCCGAGTTTTATTCTATCATCTTCAATAATGCCGTTTACAGATTGCATAAGGGCTTTTTTAGCCGTTTTTGCCATACGAATGATTTCACGTTTTGTTTGCTCTAATGCTATAACCGGTGTATTAAGCAAGTGCATTTCAAGAGCAACGGGCTTTCGGGCTAATTCAATCTCTGTAACTGGGAGAATCTTCATTACGATTGCCACCAGTACCTGAATTAATGGCAGGAACATAATCGTGTTAAATGCGTTAAACGCGAAATGCGCAAAGAATATATGCCTCATAATTGTGTTCTGCCCTAACTGCCCGGGTGTAATCCATTCCACCAAATGGCTGAACAAACCAATCCACACAAGGGGAAGCATATACATAACGCCTATGACATTGAATATAGTATGACCCATCGCCGTCCGCTTGGCGTTTCGTGACGCCTTCAGGGCAGCCAACTGTGCCGTAATAGTAGTACCGATATTGTCTCCTAAAATGTATGGTATCGTAACCTGCAGCACTACAGACCAGTCCGTCCCGAATGCGCCCTGAAAGGCCAATATCTGAATCATTGCGATAGATGTAGAGCTGCTCTGCAAAAGCATCGTTATTACTGTCCCCGCCAGAACCGCCAAAAGTGGATTACGTCCGAGCCATATAAGAGCCTCTTGTACGTCATGGTTGTCTTTTAGGGGGTTGAAAGCCTCCTTCATAAAATGTATGCCGAGAAACAGTATTCCAAAACCTAACATCACCTGACCGATGCTTCTGGTCCTTTGCGTTTTTCCAATAAAATTTATTAACAATCCGACCCCCACAACCGGTAGCGCATAGTTTGTTATCTTAAAGACGGCCAGAACCGAAACAAGACCGGCCGTTATTGTTGTGCCGACATTGGCACCAAGGACAACGCTTAGCGCCTGTTTTAAGGTTAGAAGCCCTGCGTTTACAAATCCCACCGTCATCACGGTAGTAGCGGAGCTTGACTGAATCAGACACGTAGTCAATGCTCCGACCATAACTGCAATAACCCGATTTTTTGTCAAAGCCCCCAGAAGACTTTTGAGTTTCTGCCCTGCAATCTTCTTAAGACCGTCGGACATCAATCCCATACCGAAAAGAAAAAGACCCAACCCCCCTACCGTTCCGAAAATCATCTCTTTGACCATACTGTCCCTTAACGTTGTATTGTTAACAGCGCAAAAAATAGGTTGTGCAGCGATTTTGTCGGTTTTCGTTCGAGCGGTCAAGTAAAAAAATAAAGTGAAGAATTAAAAGGCTTTTTCAACTATATGAGGCTGCGGAGAATTTCTATTCCCTCTTGTATCTTGGCGTCACTGGTCGCGTAACTTATCCTGAAGTGTGTATCTTTCTCACTGAACACGTTTCCCGGTATAATGAGCACGTTGTTTTTAATCGCCTTTTCTACGAAATTGCTTCCCGACCCGCCAGGCGCTTTAACGAATGCATAAAACGCCCCCCTTGGCTTGATAAGCTCAAATTTATCCTTCAAACCTTCATAAAGAAGGTTTCTTTTTTTCCTGTATGCATCCACGAAGTCACTTGTTTCGTAATCCAAAGCTGCAACAGCAGCCTTCTGGAAAGGAGTAGGCGCACAGACAAAGGTATATTGCTGTATCTTGGTCATCTCCTCGATTACATTTTTAAGAGACTTGCTTGTCGCAACATAGCCTAATCGCCAGCCGGTCATTGCATAGGACTTGCTGAAACCCCGCAGCAAAAGGGTCTTCTCGCAGTAGTGAGCTATACTTGGGCACTCGCCGTCATAGCAAAATCTTTCGTATATCTCATCGGTCATAACGAGTATATCTTTTTCCGCTGCAATTTTAGCTAATGCTTTTATCTGCTCTTCTGAATATACCGCGCCGGTCGGATTGCAGGGCGAATTGAGGATAATCATCTTGGTTTTGTTATTTATCGCACGAGCTATTTTTTCAATCGGCAGCTCAAAGTTCGGATAACTATCCACAAATACACATCTTCCCCCTAACATATTGATTATGTGCTTATAAATTACGAAGTATGGGTCGGGTATAATCACTTCATCATCGGGATTGATAAGCGCCAAAAATGCCAGCAGCAGCCCCCCACTGACACCGCTTGCTACAAGAACCGCCGGATTCGACCAGCCGAATTCGTTTTTTATTTGTTCAGCGATTCTGTTTTTCAGGATAGCGTCGCCTGCCGTTTGAGAATATTTATTTTGCCCCGCCTTGATTGCCTTTATCGCCTCTTCTTTTAACGGGTCCGGCACATCGAAGTCCGGCTGACCTATCGAAAAATTCACCGGGTCTTTAAGCTCCGCCGCCAGCGCAAAGACCTTCCTAATCCCACTCGCATCAATCCTATTCGTTCTTTCTGCTAATAACTTGTCCATCGCACGCACATAATATCCATTCGCGCCAAATAATCAATCGAAATTCCCCCCCCGTCCTTTCGAAAACAACTTGGACATTCGATATCCGATGTTCGATATTGGATATTCTCTTCTCCCCGTCATTGCGAGCGAGACTAAGCCAAGCACGGAAATCTCAAATTCTTATTTCCACACACGATATTCATTCTTTTCATTTCGAGCGTAGCTTGTTGGGTACGCTGTGCATGCAATCTTAGCCGATTTTCAGGCAATGTATGAAGCCACAGTTTTCCATTTAATTTTGCCGTCTTTTGTAACTTCATATTCAAGCAATAGATACCCGCCGTTGTGGCCATCCTCAAAGTAGGCGAGTACCCACTTTTCGGTTAATATCCAGATTTGGCTCTCAGAATAGAAATTCATCGTCCCACCAACACTTCCTTTATATGGAATGAGCTCTCTATGCTGTCTCAAATCAGAAATAATATCTTTGCCGGGTCTTTCAGCCCCTTTCTCTTCATCTGTTCAATGTCCCAGCTATGGAGTTCGACAGGATTTGTCGGCTTGTTTTCGCCGAGGTTAGACGTATTTTTCAGCTCTGTTTTTCTCTCGGTGGATTCCTTATTGACCTGCCCAAGCTTTTTGACGAGTTCGTTGTTATTTTTTTCCAATCGTTCAATTTTATATTTGTTTTTTACATTACTAATGAGAAAGACCACTAAGGCCACACTCACAAGAATAAATCCGGATTGAAAGATTTACCGGGAAGCGGGTTTCATTTTATCACCTCTTTAATTGCAATCCCCTTCTCCGTTTCGCTATAATATCGACATACCCTAAAATTAATCTGTACAAATTATATCCACCATATTGTAACTCACTTATGGCTAACGGTTTCTTTTCCTAAAAGCTGCACCTTTTGCACCGAGAAACAATCCTCTCCTGAAAAAAGCAGATAGCAGGTTTTGCCATCGTCACTCATCCACTTGGTCGGCAAAGAGCTTGTCTCCCCTGGGCCAACGTCCCAATTTTCCGTATAGAAAACAGTTGTCCACGGCCCCCAGGGCTGCGGCGCGTCAAAAATCCCTATGCCCCCTTTGAATCGCATATCATCCTCACCATAGATAGTCTGACACCACAGATACCTTTTCAACTTCAACCCGGCGTTGTAACTGATACCCGAACGATAACATCTGCCGGGATTAATAAACACAGCCCCCCTACTGTGAATATCCTTTGTCCATATTGGCTTACCTGAATCATCAACGCCCTTAAAGAATTCATAAACATCGCGATTTCGTATTTGTTCTTTACGCACCCGTGCCATCACCATCCTGTCAGCCGGCTCATAAGCACTATCGCTATCGTGCGAATAAATATAAACGAAATTATCTCTCGCACCGGCGTAATTCTTGCCAAAGTTTAGAAATGTTGGAGCACCAAAACTCGTTGTAAGCTTCCAGTCGCACCATTTCCAGTTCTTGCCGTGGTCTGCTGACCAGGCTATCTGCGAATTGCCAACATTTCTAACCAACATATAAAGCACGCCATCGATGCACAGAAGCCCGCTTGCTTTTGCACCTTTAGCCCCCTGCCCTATTCGTTCGCCGCTGTCTGTGCGAATATTGACTCCCCGAAAATCAGGCGGTGACCCGACAATCTTTGCAATGCCGAGACTCAGCTTCTTTTTTGTTTTCGGCTCAAATCCCCATCCATCTCCATAGGTTGTGTACTGATTATCATCGTCCGCCCAGGTAATTGGCCAGTTATCGCTGCCCTTTGCTTTGCGTACAATCGATGAAGCCGACGCAAAGTCGACTTTAACAATCGTTCCGCTTTGTGGATACGGCGGGTCGATTATGGCCTCCATTACTGGGTTGAACAGATATTTCTCCAGTCCGCCCCAGAATCCTTCTTCCTTTGCAGGGTCATACAGATTTGAGCCGTTGCGAACGATAATAAGCTCGAGACTCGGTACTACCAGTAATACCTGATTGCCGGCCCCTGCCCCCGCGAAGGCGTCACGGTGTACTTTGGTCCATACACCGTCAAAATTCGTCCACCACCCCAATCCAGAGCCGGGGTTAGGATTACCCGCTGGCCGGTCAGGTAAAGGCGTGCCCGCATACTTCACTACCTCTTCGACAAACCTCGAATCGACAATCTGTTTGCCCTGCCAGTTACCTTTTCGCAGCATCAGCCGACCCACCCGCGCTACTGCGCGAGCGGTATAGCCACCACCGCCCCAGTTGGCAACAAGATTCAAGCCGTTGACTTTATAAGTTTGACCGTATCCGATAGACCATTCATCGTCCTTCACACCAATAGGCCGCATAACGCGCTCGCGCAGCAGCGTCCGAACATCGGTATGCTCTGTATCCTGTAGGCTGGCCGTGATGGCGTAGGAGAGCATCGCCATTCCGGGATTGCTGTAGGCGTACTTTGTTCCCGGCGGGAAAATTATCGGGGCATTATCGCGCGACAGAGTGAATGGGTCCGGGTCTTTCTTCCAAAATCCACCCTTCCACCCCGGCAGCTCAAAATGAGGAATCTCGTCCTGCTCGGCATCTTCAACGCCTGAAGAATGTGTCGCTAAATGACGGATAGTGATTTTTGATCTCTGCCGGTCCTCCTTCCATTCTGGAATATAGTTACAAGCCGGCTCATCTACACTGAGCCGCCCATCGTTTAGAGCAAGCATCAGAGAAACGCCGCCCACTAATGCTTTAGCAAGTGAAGCTGTGTAATGTCGCCGCTTCGGCCCCCACCCGGAAGCATACCATTCATACACGATTTTGTCATTCCTGATAATCAGGAGTGTCTTTGTGCCTTTGGTAGCAAGAGTATCCTTCGCCGCATCAAGCTTCTCGGACGACATACCCTTACTTTTTGCTGACACTGTTTCCCATTCGAAGTTTGCTTGTCCTGCAAATACGAACTGGGAAAAGCAAATGATGGCCAACAAACTTGAAATGATTCTCATTGTACTATCTTTTCTTTTGGATGTTAGCACATTAAGCTCACCAGTTCGGCCCCCCGTTGCTATACGACACTATAAGCAGATCATAAATCATCATTAGTGAATAGACAATAGTCCATAATAAATTAGTACCCCCCTGCCCTGCCGGTCTGCTCTGGTGAGATATGAAATGAGAAAGACGAGATATTAAATACGATATACAACGTATGACATACGATATACGACATACGAGATACGCAGTACGATATTAACTTTCTTTTCCTTCGGCTTTTGGTGTTTCGGCTTCGGCTGATACTTCTTCAGTTACAGCTTCTTTAGCGGGAGCTTCTTTTCGGCCGGCATGGCTCTTGCGATGAGCAATCTTCGGCAGACCCAGTAAAGATTCACCCTCAGACCATCGCTCTTCTTCTTTTAGCTTTTCGATACGTTCAGTACGTGTCAGAACGTTTCGGTGTCGGCTCAAGGCGCCTTTGATTTTTAAAGAACGATCAATAGACATTCAACATTTCTCCTAAAAAAAATTTCACTTTACTTTCTTGCCGTAGGCGTCGCTGAAAAAATTCGTGGCAAAGGTTTCAAAATTTGGAGGAGCTTTGCCTTTATATTTAGCTCCTACTTTGATAATTTCTTGCAATGCTTTATATCCGTCTGTCCCGGGCGTACGCGGGTTATCGTATCTGGTTTTTGTTTGCAAAAAGTAACTGCCGTTTTCCAACACAATTTCAGTATCAATGCCGTACTCGGCGAAATGCGCCCGCACCGGTAATAAGTCCTCTCGTGCTCCCCACTGTTGTACTACAATTACATTGTTACCAGTCGATTTCGGCTGAGTGGGTGTAACATCATCCAGCAATGTACTATCTTCAACCGGCGCAAACGGTTCCCTTATATCGGCCGTCTCCCGTTCTATCGGAGTTGTCGGCTTAATCTGCGGCGTTTCTACGGCTGTGCTGATTGCTCTCTGGTCGGTTAAATTATATTCCTGACCGAGCCTAAAGGCTGCCAGAACCAGCAGAATAAGGCCCAGAACCAACGCAACGGCGAGCTGATACGGCATTGAGAACTCGATTCTGCCAAAATTGAATTGGACAATTCTCGGTTTTCTCATCCATCGTGCTGTTGCTTTGGATGTCTCTTTATTAACGGCGGACTTACCTTCATCAAACCTTTTTGGTTGCATTTGCTCTAAGGTCCTGCCGTAGCCGGGCTTATCACGGGCCTTGCTCATCACCTCGTAAAGGGCCTTTTTTCTTTTATTCCGTACCATAGCCGAATCTGCTTAATTAAACAAAACGTTCATTAAACAGTCATTATATCGGCATAAATTCAAACAACAAGCCAATATCAGCCAAGAAATTGTCTAATTTTTTATAATATTTCAATCCGGATTTCAATGATGAATCACCAACATTTATAAGTGAGAAGTCAAACAAATACGCAGGTTAAACGGCATAGAGAAAGGACATTTACTTTTTCAAACTTGTTTTGAGAATGTTTATAAAGCTCTTTCACGCAGATGCTTACAGTGATTTGTAGGCATTTTGAAATGAGCGTTTTTTTGTGCTTTTTGTTATAATTTGCTTCAAAAGCATTGATTTCTCTTGACGGAAAGATTGCCAATATGGTATAAATAAAATTGATTGGAGTGTGGTTTTTGTCTACCAGCAGGGTAAATTCCCGTATCTTCAATTGAATTGGCTTAGTGTGAGAGCTACTACGTTAGGTAGAATTTTAGTCAAAATTAGTACTGACGAACTTTACTTTTGTTAGCACCTAAGATTAGGATTTTAAAGGAAGGAGGTAGTCTCAAATCGAAAAAAACATCCTATGAAGATGATGTAGCGAGTGTGAAAATTATTGTTGGTCGTTTTGTTTGAAGACGACGGGTGTTTTGGTGTGTGGCCAAAGCAGAATTATTTAACCTTTTTTACAAGGAGTACAATTATGTCTAAGAAGTTGTTTTATTTAGTTACTTTCGTTTTGATATTGAGCCTGGTTAGTTCAAATGTAGTCTTTGGCTCCATCGTAATAGAACGAGTGATTGCCGGAACTAATGATGATGGTGAAGCACTCGTCGAGGGCGGTGCGGATAGTCGGGGCAGCAGCGACCTTGAGATGCCGTATGAAGGTGATGGCGCGTCAGACACCCCACAAATAATAGGTTTGCGCTTTCGTGATATCCCCCTTGAGAAGGGCGAGGAAATCTCTAAGGCCTATGTGCAGTTCACGGGGGATGACCAGAAGGTTAGCGGCGCGACCGTGAATCTTATCATCAATGGCCTTCTGCAGCTCAATCCCGGTGAGTTTGGCAGCGGCGAACAATTTTACGATGACAGAGACCCCAAAACGGCTGCGGAGGTCAAGTGGAGCGATATACCGGATTGGACTATGGTCCAGGCGACACCCGAGTCAAGGACCCCGAATATCGCCTCTATCATCAACGAGATAATCAACCAGGACGGCTGGGCCAGCGGCAACGCGCTGATACTATTTATCAGGGACGACGAAACAAATCCCTCCACCGACATTAGAAGTGCTTTAGCTAATGGTGGGCCAACTGGGGCAAAGCTGCTTATAGAAATCGACGTTCCATACGCTACGGAACCGACCCCGGCTGATGGTGCCTTACTTGAGGAAACTTGGGCTACCCTTGGCTGGGTACCGGGAATGTCTGCGGTCTCGCACGATGTGTATTTTGGAGACAATTTTGTAGATGTGGAATCCGGCGCCGAGAGCGCATTCCAGGGCAACCAGGCCTCAACGATGTTTATTGCAGGATTTGCCGGATTTCCTTATCCGGAAGGTCTTGTGCCGGGCACGACATATTACTGGCGGATTGACGAGGTTGAAGCAGACGGTACTGTGGTCACAGGTGAAGTTTGGAGCTTTATGGTTCCATCCAAGACTGCCTACAATCCCAAACCGGGTGATGGTAGAAAGTATATAGATCCGGATGTGGAGCTTAGCTGGACACCAGGTTACGGTGCGAAATTACACACTGTTTACTTCGGCGAGAGTTTTGACGAGGTGAATAATGCCGCTGAGGGCCAGGCTCAGGCATCTCTAACCTATAGTCCCGGCACACTCGAAACGGACAAGACTTACTACTGGCGGGTCGATGAGTTCGATGTTGTTACAACGCATAAAGGCGATGTCTGGAAATTCACGACCCTACCCGTTATCACCATTACCGACCCGAACCTTATCGGCTGGTGGACGTTTGATGCAAGTAGCGGCAAAACTGCCGTCGATTTTTCCGGCTACGGCAATGATGGCATACTGGGAGGTGACGCTCAATGGGTAGATGGTGTCATAGGCGGCGCGCTGAAGTTGAGTGGGGGCGATTACGTTACAATTGACGGTGTAGTCGATGACATAACAAACGCCAATATTACGCTCAGTGCATGGATCAAAACCACGCAAGGGGGAGAGGGCAATGTGTTTGCATGTAATGATAGTGGTTCCAGTCACCCTTTAATGTTTGGTGTTCTAAGTGGGAATCCGTTTGTGTATGATGGTGGCGAGACAGAATTCCCCCCTGTCGTCAATGACGACCAGTGGCATATGATAACGTATGTCAGGAGCGGGTCAAGAGGATATATATACGTCGATGGAGTTCAGCATGGCAGGTATACAGCCGCCTTCGATTTGTCCGGGGTAACACGATGGTCAATAGGGCAGGAGTGGGACGACTCTTCACCAAGTGACTTTTATGTTGGCGCGGTGGACGATGTCCGCTTCTACAAGGTGCCGCTGACGGCCGAGCAGGTTAAGGTGCTTATGAGAGGCGACCCGTTACTTGCCTGGAATCCGAACCCGGCTAATAACTCAACAGTGGATATCGACGAGGCGAAGCAGCCCCTCAACTGGTCGGCGGGAGATGCGGCATCTGAGCACGATGTGTACTTCGGCACTGATAAAGACGCTGTAGATAAAGCCGATGCATCCGATACGACCGGTATATATCGAGGCAGACAGGGTACTACCAGTTACAATATCCCCGAAAGTCTTGAATGGGGCGGCGGGCCTTACTACTGGCGAATCGACGAAAATAATACCGACAGTACTATTAGCACAGGCAAAACCTGGAGTTTTTCAGTAGCTGATTATCTTATCGTTGACGATTTTGAGGACTACGACACCGGCGAAAACCAGATATGGTACGCCTGGGAAGATGGTCTTGGCTACGGCATTCCGGGTACTCCGCCCTACTCTGCCGGCAACGGGACCGGCTCTGCTGTCGGCGACGAAACCACCTATTCTTATACTGAGGAGACTATTGTTCATGGCGGCAACCAGGCGATGCCTATCTACTATGACAACAACCAGCAGGGCAAGCTAAAGTATTCAGAAGTGGAGAAGACGTTGAGTTCTGGACGAGACTGGACCAGGGAAGGTGTTGGAGTACTAACGATTTGGTTCCACGGTGTTGCGTCTAATGGTGCTGAGTCCTTGTATGTTGTTCTCAATGGCAATGCGGTAGTAACTCATGATAATCCAAATGCCGCACAGGTAGAAACCTGGACTCAATGGAATATCGACCTGCAGGGGTTTGCCGACCAGGGCGTGAACCTGGCCAATGTCAATACGATTGCTATTGGTCTTGGTAACAAGAAGAATCCTTTAGCCGGTGGTTCAGGTACGATTTACATCGATGATATTCGGCTGTACCGGCCGGCTCCATAACCAGAAGCATCGAAAGCTATAAGTGGCAATTGATTGTTTGTAGTGAGTGTGAGAATTATTATTGGCCGTTTTGTTTGAAGTTGCTTGCACCACCCTTGTCTGCTGCCTGCACCTGCGGTTGCGCAGGCACAGGTGTCGCAGACAACAAAGGGGTAAAGCAGGCACAGGTGTTTGTTACAAACGACGGGTATTTTGGTGTGTGGCCAAAGCATAATTATTTAACTTTTTTGCAAGGAGGACTATTATGTCTAAGAAATTGATTTGCTTGGTTACTTTCGTTTTGGTGTTGAGCCTGGCCAGCTCAAATGTGGTCTTTGGCGGCATTAAGTGGGAGGTCGGAATCATTAGCGGCAGTGATGCTGTTGAAGAGGGTGACCCTGGCGGCAATATGGACACGGCCAGCAGCGACCTGGAGATGCCATATGAAGACACGGGCCAGGGCAATAAGCAAGTAATAGGTTTGCGTTTTTTGAATGTAGATATTCCGAAAGGCACCGACATTGTTGACGCGTATATTGAGTTCACAGTAGATGAAACAAAAGGCGGCTCAGAGCCCGTCAGTCTTCTCATCGAAGGTGAGCTGACGCCTGATGCTGCTGCTATTAGTTCCAGTGCGAAAGACGTAACCAACAGGACCAGAACGACAGCAAAGGTTGTGTGGGATCCCGTCAACTGGACTTCACCAGGTGCAAAAGACCAGACCTCGAATATCGCTTCTGTCATCCAGGAGATAATCAACCAAGACGATTGGGCTGCAGGCAATGCCCTAGTACTTATAATTAGTGACAATCCGGACAATCCTTCAACAGGCCTTCGATGTGCCGTCAGTGGATCTGGGGCTAGTGCGCCTTGGCTGCATATAGAATTTGGGAGTGAATATGCTACGGAACCGATGCCGGCTGATGGTTCTGTACATGAGGATACATGGGTGAATCTTGGCTGGTCACCGGGAAGTAATGCGGTCTCTCGCGATGTTTATTTTGGGGAAAATTTTGACGATGTGGCGGCCGGCACCGATGATACATTCCGGGGCAACCAGGCCTCGACAATGTTTGTTGCCGGCTTTGCCGGATTTCCTTATCCGGACGGTCTTGTTCCAGGCACGACATATTACTGGCGGATCGACGAGGTTGATGCCGACGGAACTACCTGGAAAGGTGGAGCTTCTTCATCAAATCCCAACGGCGGTGAGGTGTGGAGCTTTATGATTCAACCCAGAAAGGCCTATAATCCCACTCCAGCTTACAGTTCTACGTTTATTACTCCTGATGTGGAGCTAAGCTGGATAGCAGGTTACGGAGCAAAATTACATACCGTATTTTTCGGTGATAATTTTGACGATGTTAACAATGCCACTGAAGGCCTCTCACAGGGAATCACAACCTATACTCCCGGCACACTCGAAATGAACAAGACTTACTACTGGCGGGTAGATGAGTTTGATGGCGCCATAACGCATAAAGGCGAGGTCTGGAGCTTTACCACAACTCTGCCCGGTTTGGGTATCATCATAAATGAGCGCTGGGATAATATCGGCAGTTTAGAGGAACTCAAGAGTAGCTTTAGGTACCCGGACAGCCCTGACGCGACTGAGGAGTTAACGAGTTTTTCATGGGACCGGGATCTCGAAAGTTATGCTGCCCGGATACATGGTTGGCTTTACGCGCCGACCACGGGCGAATATACTTTCTGGCTCAATGCTGACAACAACGGCGAATTATGGCTGAGCACTGATGATGACCCGAGTAACATGAGGCTGATAGCTCAAGAGAGCACCTGGTCGGGCCTTAACACCTGGGAAATTGGTGAGGAGCAGTCCGAACCAATTCTGCTACTGGCCCGCAACAAATACTACATCTCGGCTATGTGGCAGGAAGATAGCGGCGACGACCACTGTCAGGTGGCCTGGGCAGGCCCTGGCATACCGGGACCCACGATCATTCCCGGCACGAATTTAGCTGTCTTTAAGCCCGTTCAAGCCTATGGCGCGAAACCGAGTAATCAAGCCGCCGATGTGAAGCAGACCGTAACTCTTAGCTGGAAGCCGGGCGACTATGCCGTTTCACACGAGGTTTATTTCGGCACTGATGAAGAGGTTGTGAAGAATGCTAATACAGGTTCGCCTGAATACAAAGGCACCAGGGACCTTGGTTCCCAGAGCTATGACCCCGGAAAGCTTGAGTGGGATACCGCCTACTATTGGCGTGTCGATGAGGTCAATAACGCCAATCCAGACAGTCCGTGGACAGGCATCCTCTGGAGCTTTACGACCGCTAACTTCCTTATCGTGGACGACTTTGAATCTTACAACGACCTTGACCCCTCCGACCCCGAGAGCAACAGGATATTTAATGTGTGGATAGACGGATACGAAGACCCGACAAATGGCTCTCTCGTTGGTTATGACAATCCTCCTTTTGCCGAACAAACTATCGTTCATAGTGGTAACCAATCGATGCCATTATTCTACGACAACGGCGTTGGTTACTCTGAGGCGACATTGACATTGACTTATCCGCGTGACTGGACCGAGAAAGGTGTCAAAACGCTGACGATCTGGTTCAGAGGCATTTCGGCTAACGCTGCTGAGACGTTGTATGTTGCTCTCAATGGCAATGCGATTGTTACTAATGATAATCCTGATGCAGCACAGATAACTACTTGGACGGAATGGACTATCGACCTGCAGGCGTTTGCAGACCAGGGCGTGAACCTGGCTAACGTCAATACAATTTCTCTTGGATTAGGTGATAAGAACAATCCACAGGCTGGTAGTTCAGGTACTATGTACTTCGATGATATTCGACTGTATCCTCGGGCACAATAAGCAGTGTGGTTGAGGTCAGTCCTGTTGCTTTTGCCGTATGGCATCTGCTGCAAGGCATTCTGTAGACTTCGGATCGCGAAGTAAGATATGTGGGGAATGCCTGATATAGCAGATTAGCATCAATTCGGGGCTTATATCGAATGATTCGGTATAGGCCCATTCTTTAAATGTTAAGGGATCTATAAAAAATGCCGCTTTGAAAAGCGGCCTTTTTACTCTCCGGTAAGAACAACCTCAAACAAATTTTATAGTTCGGCCTTTGGTTCTGTTAATAACACGAAGCTCAGAAGCCGTTAGTTTCCTCGTGCTCGCCGTTGTCACCACTTCGTGGATGAGCGTTTTCATAGACATCTTTGAGCTTTGTTGTCGTAAGATGCGTGTAAACCTGTGTCGTTGACAGCGACTGATGGCCGAGCAGCTCCTGGACACTTCTTAGGTCCGCACCGTTGTTTAACATATGCGTTGCAAAACTGTGACGCAGGGTATGTGGACTGATGGCCGGGTCCAGTCCTGCCATCTTAAGATATTTGTCCATCTTGCGGCGGACGCTGCGGGTGCTGAGCCGTTTGCCGTGTTTGTTGACGAATAAAACTCTGGAATCAAAATTGCCGTTATTTTGTGCCCGTTTATTCCTGAACTCCATATAATGCTGAATGACCTGCAAGGCGGATGAGCCGATAGGTGCGATTCTTTCCTTTTTGCCTTTGCCTCTGATATGAACGATCTCGCCCAGGAAGTCTATATCGTCCATATTTAGCGCTACAAGCTCGCTGACTCTTATGCCGGTGCTGTAAAGCGTCTCCAGAATGGCTCTGTCTCTGGCACCGAGCCAGTTATCCTGTGGTGGCGTTTCGAGTAATTTCTTTACTTCTTCATACTCAAGAAATCGCGGCAGCTTCTTGTCCTGTTTTGGAGTTCTGACAGCTACGACCGGATTGGAGGTGACCTGGTTTCTTTTAACGAGGAACTTGTAAAAGCTCCGCAGCGTAGCCAGTTTGCGGGCTATGGTCGCTTTGGAATACTGCTTCTCATTTAGAAAAGCAAGATAAGCTCTGACAACGTCTGTCCCTGCTGAAAGAAGTAACTGGTCAACTTTCAGATTAACGTGTGTTGCCACAGCCGTAGCCAAACTGTCGTGCTCCTGAGCCGGTGAAACCAGCTCGGCATGCGGCGGGCCGCCATCAGAAGAACCAATCAGAAACTCACCAAACTGGGTCAGGTCGGCGCTATAACATTTGGCTGTGTGCTCGGAGAAACGCCTTTCAAATCTCAGGTAATCTAAAAACTTTTGGACTGTTGTACTTTCTTCCATAATCTACCTATCTGTTTAATCTTTTGGGGGGTTTTCTTAACTTTCTAAAATCACAATTGCGTTCATTTCTATCTTGACAAATTCTTTCCGGATTAGTTCGTATGAATTTGGGCATCTGTATTTTCGCCTTCGCCTAAGAGCTCGTCTGCCTGGCCAATTAGCGACTGTGTCAGCTTGAAACTCAGCACGGCTGCATCAAACCAATCGAAATCTGTCTGCTTATCTTTTGCCTGCTCAATCAGAGCATCCAAAAGTTCGTCTTCGGCGCCGTTCTCGTAACGAAATATAAACTTCTCTATCCCCTTGTTCAAAACCAGTTGTCGCTTCATTTTTTTCATCATTACAGGCGTTTCTAACTTTAGGCAAAATCGATTGACAAATATAGTCCGTTAAGTATTGCTATAAACACCTACACCTGTTATCGGCCTAAAAGCAGCTTACTAAAGCCCAAACTTTAATTTTCTTCAATAAATGTGATAAAATCGACACTGTGAAAAACGCTACAACGCTTTTATCGGCCAATAAGACCTTTAGCTTTACAAAAATGAATGTGAATATTGCCGGATTGAGGCTAAATTTAGATATATTTTGTATTGTCTGACCGCTGGGAAGTGGAGGGTTTTGCTCTTAATTGACCTTGAAGAAGATTCTTCCGTTTTTTTTCTCGGAGTGAATAATCCCCTTGTGTTGAAGGCTGGTGACATATTTCAACGCTTCATTACGACCGATGCCCAGGCCTGAGCATATGTCATCTAGCGAGCAAGGCCTGCGTTTCAGTATTGATAATACATCTTCGGCTTTATTTTCAAGGCCCCTGCCGTGGTGGCTCAGTGAAAGATCAGCTATGACCTCACGCTTCGGGCCCAGGCGTGCAGCTATAGCCTGCAGCTTTTCGGCATCCGGTCTCTTGATGTCGGCCTCAGCCGTGGGTCGCACGGCCGTATTAAGCTGGACTTTGTCGGGACGAATGAGTTCAATAGCATCCCTGATTTTTGCAATTTGCTCGGCATCGGTATTTAGACCCTCGACGAAAAACACTTCAAGCCATATCCGGCCGGCAAATTCTTCTCTGAATGCGCATAATCCCGAAATCAGGTTTTCGATACTAATATCGTTGTGTGGCTGATTTATTCTCTGGAAAGTCTGTTCATCACCGGCGTCCAATGAGGGCATCACTACATCAGCCTTCGCGCAATCTGCCCGTACATCTTCTTTGTACAGCAGTGTGCCGTTGGTTAATATAGCCACGGGAATCTCGGTAATTTTTTTTATGCCGTCTATCAGTTCGCCGAGCCGTAAGTTCAACGTTGGCTCACCGGAACCTGCGATAGTGATAAAATCAGCTTCCAGGCCTTCGGCCAGAGTTTCTCTTAGCTCGGCCAGGATAGGCTCGATGGGTCCATAGTCCTTTCGCTCTATAGTCCTGTCGGTGGTTTTGCCGAGCTGGCAATAGACACAGTCGAGGGTGCAGACCTTGAACGGCACGATATCAACGCCGTAACTTCGTCCCAGCCTTCGCGAAGGCACCGGCCCATAGAAATATTTTTTCTCACCAGCCACTTTTTTACCCGCGTATGACCTCAAATATTTCTTTGCAGGTTTTCAGCAAATCTTCGAGCCAGTCAATCGGCATAATGCAGGCGGCGTCTGATTTTGACTTTTCCGGCGCGGTATGGACTTCGATAAAAAGGCCATTGGCGCCGGCTGCGATTGCCGCTTTTGCAAGTATGGGGGCCATTTCCCGTCGGCCTGCGCTGGCGTTGCCGAGTCCCCCGGGCTGCTGTGTGCTGTGGGTGGCATCGAAAACAACCGGATAACCCAGATTCTTCATCTGCTCAATGGCTGTCATATCATTAACCAGTCGATTGTAGCCGAAAAATGTGCCCCGTTCTGTAAGAGTTATTTTTTCGTTGTTACAGGCGCGAATCTTCTCGACCACATTTTTCATCTCAGCGGGAGAGAGGAATTGGCCTTTCTTTACGTTTACCGGTTTGCCTGTTCGTGCACAGGCACAAAGCAAATCAGTTTGTCTGCATAGAAAAGCAGGCACCTGGAGACAATCCACAATCTCGCTGGCCACAGCGGCCTGAGCCGGCTCGTGGACATCGGTCATAACAGGCAAGTTGGTCTGGTGACGGACCGCTTCGAGAATCTCCAAACCCTTCTCAATGCCCGGCCCACGAAAGCTATGTATACTGGAGCGATTTGCCTTGTCGAAACTGGCTTTGAAAATTATTCCAACTTTCGTCTTTGCACCAATATCGGCGAGTCTATTCGCAATATCCAGACAGCAGTCTTCACTTTCAATAACGCAAGGTCCTGCCATTACGAATAAGGGCATATCTAAACCAATCTTAATGTCACCGATTCTGAAATTCATTTTACTTATACATTGCGATATAGTGCCTAAAGTGACACATAAGTTTCAATTTGAGGCGAAGCCGAAGGATCTGGCCAACGAAAAAGAGATTCTTCACTTTGCTGCGCTGCGTTCAGAATGACAGCAAAGCTGTCATTTTAGGTATTTTAAATTATCCTATTGCTCTGATAATTCTTGTTCTTATGCCTGCCGGTTTTGCGCCTTCGGGCACTATACAATTGACGGCCTGTGGTATCACCTTAATTTGTACGGGCAAGGCCGGCCCAGGGTCGCCGTCAATTTCAGTCATTATTGAACCAGTGTCGGAGCTTACAAGAATGTTTTTGCCCTGTCGATAAATAACATCGCCGGTATCGGCATGGTGTTTTAGGACAGTCATCACTGAGTGCTTGACCAGGTGAAGCTGAGACGCACATTTATAAACGCACACGTCCAGCAAACCATCGCCGAAATCGGCATAGTGCAATACCTGCAGCCCCACAGCATATCTTGAAATGTTTCCAACAAAAACCAAACCGGGGCCGTCGAAAATCTCTTCTCCGTCGACCTCTACTTTCATAGGGTCAAATTTGTAGTTCCAGAACGTTCGCCATATCGGCCAGAAGTAATCGAAGTGGTTTATATGTCCGGCTCGCTGCTCGCTGACCCGTTTGACCACTTCGCCATCAAAACCAAAACCGGCTATAGAAGTAAAACATTTCCCATTTGCGCTTCCTAAGTCCAGAGGCCGAATGTATTCTGCTTCAAATGTTCTTATTATTGTTTTTAGTTTTTCATCAAAACCTAATTCATTTGCCAGCAGATTTTCCGTTCCATGGGGTACTATCAGCAAATGCTTGTCACTGCCTTCCAGGCCGTGGGCAACCTCTCTGACGGTACCGTCACCGCCGACAACGACGACCATTGCACAGTCGTAATCAATCGCAGCATCGGTGGCCAATTCGCAGGCATTTTCCAAAGAAGTTGTAAGACTAACTCTGACCTCGAATCCCCTTTTGACGAGGTATCGCTCAAATCGGCGTCCGGTCAATTTACTGCCGGTGGCGCCGGACTTGGGATTTACGATAGAAGCAATGTAACCATCATCCGGCTTCATAATTGCGGCTCTGAGCTTTCATAATAAATTGCCTTGTCTTTCTTGCCAATCTGTTGGAGTTGCTCCTTCATCAAAAACGCATAGCTTTTCGCGATATGCGGCAAATCAGTCAGTCCCAAACTCTTTTGCAGAGTGGCTATTTTTTCTTCATCGGGTCCTTCTATTTCCACAAAATCACCTAACAGCGGCAACCGGTCCAGAGCAACTTTGCAATCACCAAGCTGCCAAAGGCGACGCTTTTTTTCAACGACCGAAACCTGTTCGTACCCTAACGCCGAAAGCAGCTTGTGGACTGAATCGGTATCCTTGATTTCGAGCTCTATCTCCTGCCTTCTTTTGAAGTTGCTTTTTTCTTTGGCGCCTTTGTAAGTCAAAAAAAAGCTCCCGTTCTTTCCAACCATCTGCTTGCGTAATCGAAGACATCTGTCGCTTTTGGTCAGTGTTGAATTTATATCATCAAAAAAGCAATCAATCTGTATCTGCTCTGCTTGGAACTCAGCGCCGAGGTCGGTCAGCTTATGCTCTATTTCCTCCAGTGAATCGACCTTTAGCTTTGCTTCGATTTCTGTGCACATAAATACATTAGCTTAAATAAAAACGCTATACTCTATTGTCATTCCTGTGAAAACAGGAATCCAGAAAAGTTGCGATGTGGATTCCCGCTTACGCGGGAATGACATAATGCTATATAACTATATTTACCAGTCGCGATTTAATGACAATAATTTTCTTAGGCTCTTTGCCGGCCAGGGCAGCGATTACCTTTTCACAAGTCAGCGCCTTTTGCTTTATTTGCTCTTCGTCTGCATCGGCGGGAACAACGATTCTTTCCTTTATTTTGCCGTTGACCTGCACCGCCAACTCAATTTCCTTTTCCTTGATGAGTTCCTTGTCATATTCTGGCCAGGGCTCGTAGGCCAGGCTGTCAGTATGGCCCAGCTTTTCCCAGAGTTCTTCAGCGATATGAGGTGCAAGCGGAGCGAGAATCAAAACGAATTTTTCCATTACGGACAGGGGCTTGATTTCCTTCTTGTTTAAGTGATTTATAAAAATCATCATCGCACTTATAGCTGTATTGAAGTTGAACGTCTCGATATCCTCACCAACCTTTTTTATCGTCTGGTTTAACAGCCGTAACGTCTCTTCATCTGCTTCGGCTTCCTTTACCTGTTCGGCAAGCTCACCCATATCTTCATCGATTGTCACCCGCCAGGCCCGCTGCAAAAAACGATGCACGCCTTCAACGCCCTGCATACTCCAGGGCTTGATTGCCTCAAGAGGCCCCATAAACATCTCGTACAGCCGCATCGAATCGGCACCGTAGTCGGTAATGACCTTATCCGGATTGACTACATTGCCGCGGGATTTGCTCATCTTCTGGCCGTCTTCACCTAAAATCATTCCCTGATTGACCAGCTTCTTGAACGGCTCTTTAGAGCTGACATAACCCAGGTCGTAAAGAAGTTTGTGCCAGAACCGCGCATACAACAGGTGCAGGACCGCATGCTCGGCACCGCCGATGTACAAGTCAACCCCCCCGTTAGCCATCCAGTATTTTTCTTTTTCCGGGTCCCAGCCTCGCTGATTATTATGAGGGTCGAGATACCTGAGATAATACCAGCAACTGCCGGCCCATTGTGGCATTGTGTTTGTTTCACGTTTGACTTTTGAGCCATCGGGCAGCGTTACGTTTATCCACTCGTCAATATTAGCTAATGGTGACTCACCTGTCCCCAAAGGTTTGTAGTTTTCCACCGCCGGAAGCTCCAGGGGCAAATCTTCTTCCGAAAGCCCGATGACGCGGCCATCTTCGGTATGCAAAATCGGAAACGGCTCACCCCAGTAACGCTGCCTGCTGAAAAGCCAGTCACGCAGCTTATAATTTATAGCTTTTTTCCCCTTACCTTTTTGTGCGAGCCAATCTATAATTTGCTCTTTGAATTCCGGCGTGCTTAATCCATTGAACTGCCCACTGTTAATCGCCCTGCCGTCGCCGATAAAGCACAACTTGCCCTGCTTGACCAGTTCGGCTTGTTCGCTGTCCTGCGGCTCTACGACCGGAACAATCGGTAGCTCGAACTTTTTAGCGAATTCAAAATCCCTTTCATCGTGGGCGGGTACCGCCATAATCGCCCCTGTCCCGTAGCTAATCAAAACATAATCGCTTATCCAGATAGGAATCCTTTCGCCGTTGACAGGATTTATCGCATAAGCACCGGTAAAAACACCGGTTTTCTCTTTGGCTAAATCCGTCCGATCCAAATCGCTTTTCCGGGCCGCCCGCTCGCGATATACTTTCACCGCCTCTTTCCGGTCCTCGGTTGTAATCATATCCACAATCTCAAGCTCAGGTGCAAATACCATGTAAGTAGCACCAAAGAGAGTATCCGGCCGGGTTGTAAATACCCAAAGCTCCCAGTCGCAACCTATTATTTCAAATCGAACTTCAGCACCGATGCTTTTACCTATCCAGTCCTGTTGCAGTTTTTTTATCGATTCTGGCCAATCTACCTCAGATAAATCTTCGAGTAACCTTTCGGCGTACTTTGTGATTCTGAGCATCCATTGTCGCATCGGTTTTCTGAATACTGGATGGCCACCTCGTTCACTAAGGCCACCTACAACCTCCTCGTTTGCTAAAACTGTCCCAAGCGCCGGACACCAGTTGACCAGCACCTCATCTTCGAAAGCAAGGCGATGCTCATCTATGTATTGTCGTTTTGTTTCTTCACTCATACCTTTCGGAATGCGCAACTCACCAATCGGCTTGGCCTTTTGTTCGGTCTCGTCAAAAAAACTGTTAAAGAATTTCAGGAAAATCCACTGTGTCCACTTATAATAATTCGGGTCGGTAGTGTTAACCTCCCTGTCCCAGTCATAGCTGAAACCGAGGGACTTGATTTGATTGCGGATGTTATCCACGTTCTTTTGCGTAGTTTCCTTGGGGGGTGTTCCGGTCTGAACGGCGTACTGTTCAGCCGGCAAGCCGAATGCATCCCAGCCCATAGGATGCAGAACATTGAAGCCTTTCATTCGTTTATACCGGGCTACTATATCGCTTGCGGTATAACCTTCCGGATGACCGACGTGCAGACCCTGACCGCTGGGGTAGGGAAACATATCAAGCACATAATATTTGTCCCTGGAATTATCACAGTCTTGCGCTTTGAACGTTTTGTGCTCCGTCCAGAAGTGCTGCCACTTCTTTTCAATTTCGCCGAATTTATAAAGTCCCTTCTTCGAACACATCTGTTTTTACTGCTCCTTATCAATGCAGAAAACAATTCTTTGTTACACAATAAAATAAATATCGGGTAAAATCCACTAAGAAACTATCTCAAAACACAATTTGTCATTCTGAGCGCAAAAAGCCTTTAGCCCTGAGCGAAGCCTAAGAATCTCTTATTTATGCCGGCCAGACCCTTCGCTGTACTCAGAGCCTGTCCTGAACTGGTCGAAGGGGTGACAGTTTTGAGATAGTTTATAAAATCCATCGTCTATCGGCAGCGTTAAAAATTTTGATTTTTATTTCGATATTATGAACAAACAGGCTTTTTGGCTTGCTATGCACGTAGTACATTTCGTTAATGAAAAGTACTACGTACTACAATCTTTCAACTCCTTGTTTTTTATGCGTGTTTTTTGTTATGACTTATTGTAATATCATTATTTACAAGAAGTTATGAGACATTTTTACAGAAAGAACTTTTTGGTTGCGGCCAAGGGCGAAGCCCGAGGCTGCACCGGGCATCTTGGGTTTCAATTAGATATATCAAATAAATGCCAATCGTAAAAAGTAAGCATTCTCGATGTCGGCGGTTTAATGAGATGACTGCTTGTCCGTGTGGAGCCGGGGATTTAATGCTCCCACATTCCGTCCGGACGGACGTGGAGCACTTCGGTGTCACGATAAAATTTCAAGGTCGCAATAGTATAATCGACCAGAGATCGCGTGGCGGCATTCTGGGCGTCAAATAAGTCGTTCTGGGCGCTGAGCACACGGCGACTGCTTGCTCGGCCATATTGAAGCAGTAGAAAGGTATTTTTGAAGCGTTTCTCAGCCAGTATAAGGCTCTCTGACTGCACTTTATAGCGTTCAGCCGCTTCGGAAAGGTCACGGTAGGCCCGGCGCACCTGGAGCCTGACCATATCAGCGGCCTGGTCGTACTCTCGCTGTCGTTGGTTCAATGTTATCAGAGCTTTGCGATAAACGTGCTGTTCGGGCACCCGGTCCAGAGGTAAGTCAAGTTCAAAACCAACGTCAAAGTCCCCTCTCAACCATCCCAACGTCTGGCGATTGGCTCGTCTTGCTGAAATAGCGTTAGCACTGCGAACCAGGTTTAACTCGGCACGTAGGCTGTCGGCGGCAACAAAAACTTTACGCTGAGCATCGATGACGGCATCAGCATTGTTGGCCAGGTCGAGACGCCGAAGCAAGGCGGTTTCGATGACCTCTGCCTCAGCAAAATCAGGCTCAACTCTCTCCGCGGCCCTTAAAGCTTCAAGCTCACCCTCGTCTAATTCGAATTCTGCCGTCGTGCGTAAACTCAGAGTTATCTTGAATTCATCAAGTGCCTGTTTATATTCTTTTTCTGCCTGAATACAGGTATCTAATGCTCGCATCTTATCCTGGCGAACCCGGTCCAGCTCGAACTGAGGCACACGTCCTGCATTAGCTAATTTTTCCACCCGCTCATAGACCCTGTCCAGGGTATTGTAATTTCTATACGCATTTTTTACCGAATCAAGCTGTTGTAAAACTCCATAATATTGACTGATGATTGAGACCACGAATGTTTTACGGAACCGGTTAAACAAACGCACCTGATACAGCGTGTCACGTTCAGCTTGAGTTAGGTTTTCCAGGACGACTCTACGGTCGCTGCCGCGAAGCAAAGGTTGTGTTACGGTTATGTTTAAGAGCGAAGCCAGGCCGCCCCGCAGATTACCGGTAAATACCTCGGCCCAAGCGGCAGCAAGATTTGCGCTGATTCTGGTTCCTTTGTCTAACAATTGGTTGAAACCGAAGTTAGCTTCGATGCCCAAAACCGAATCATTGCGGTCCGACGAATATCCAATCCCTGCCCCACCGAAGAACTGCCTTTCAAACTCGTGACGGGTCAGCCGCAGGTCCAGGGCTTTGATGTAAAGCGCTTCTTTTTGGGTTTGATATTCACGATTGTGAGCCGTCGCAAGCGCAACGGCCTGTGAGAGGGTCAGGATGCCGGAAGCAGGGACTGCTTTTTCAATTTGGATGTCGTTGGGCGAGGGCGCAGTGTCACTGACTTTGTAGTTAACTTTGGTGCCGAAGTCTTTCCGCCATTTTTCGTCGATGATGTTATAGACTTTTTCGTCAGCTTCCTTTTTATAGTTATGCTGAGCGCACCCGGCCAAACTACACAAACAGACAAGGCCGCATATAATCAAATAAGCTAACTGTCTGGTAAAATTATTGCAAATCATATATGTAGCGTCTGTTATTAGTAGTTGTCACTATGATTGTCATTCCGAGCGCAGCCGAAGGCGGAGTCGAGGAATCTGCTAAAAAGCTTTTTTAATAGACCCCTTGACTTCGCTCGGGGTGACGTTTGGGATATTTTGTTAATAGTTATTAGTTTTTTCAACAATACAGGTATCAATAACTTTCGTTTTGTTCCATATATTCACCTTCGGCTTTGAAGTCTTATCTACAGTCTGCGTATCCCGACCACCTCACCTATTATCAGCTTCATTTGAGGTGGAGCTTTCACCAGAAACGGTCGTCCCCACTCGGGTACGTTTGGATTTCGCCACAGCCGTGCCGGTAATTGTTCAACGACCGGCCCGATATATATTATCTGGGAACGTGCAATCTCAATCTTTTTTGGCTCGCTCTTTTTGACGAGTTCTACAACCATTCCTTTTTGAATTTGATTCACCCGGTCTTCGACGGCGTAGGCGATGATTTCGGTCGGCTTAACCTCTGCTATTGTGAGTATCGACTCACCTGCTAAAACAGCTTCTCCAGGCCAATGCTGTATCTGGCTGACCACACCGTCAATTGGAGCCGTTAGCTTTAATGATTCTCGTGGCACTAATGCCTCAATTTGCACTAATAATTCGTCCATCCGACGTTCCTGAATCTTTATTGCTTTGCGGATAACATCAAGAGCATCCTCCACTGAGGGATGGTGTGGTTCGTATTGGGCATATTCGTCCCAACGCTGCTGAGTTTGTTTGAGAGCGGCTTTCGCCTGCTCCAGTAGTTGCTCATTTTCCTCAATCTTTGTCGCCAGAGTCTCGTATTGGACATTTGCTTTCTGCAGTTCGTAAGGCGCAACAGCCTCCTGTGCCAGGAGCTCCTGTACGGTTTGTACTTCCAGGGCCAGGTCTTCTAACATTATTTTGTCGGTTTCAATTTGTGCTCTTAATCTTAATATCTCAAGTCTGGCGTTTTCCACATCAACTGAGAATCTTCTACTGTCGCTGAGACGAGTGTTTTCTCGGTCGGCTTTTTCAGCGAGCAGGTCGTCCTGAGTCGGGACTAATTGCGCCGTCAGGTGTTCTATTTCCGCTAAAATAACCGACAATTGTGCCTGCAACTGAGCCCGTGGTTGTTCATTATCGACTATAGTATCAACCACAGCCACCGGTTGTCCCAGGCTGACTTGCTCAAACAATTGAACAGGTACGCTTTTCAACCGTCCCGTGCAGTTGGCTGCTATCTGTCGCACCTGCCCCTGGGCTATGCCTAAGACTTCAAAACGTTGTAAGCGACGAGTGAAAAGTCCGACCACAGCAGCGAGAACACATAGCCAAACCAGGATAGGCAGGATGTGCCGACGTAAACGAGAGAGATAACTTATCAGGCTTATCATTTTCATACGCGGCTTAGACCTCCAGCAACCGTTCCTGCATTGTCAGACTAATATTCTCGAGGCCTTCGATTTGTTGCAGCTCGGACAACATCTGTTGGTTTTTTGCGGCATTTCTTATCATCAACTGATAGGCGTATTCAACATCGGCAGTGTCAAAGCCGCCGGATTGGGCCGAGATAAGGGTGAAACTGCCGCAGAAACGTTTAAGGATAGCGGAGATTGGGCTATCAGGCCCAATATGGCCCCTGAAACTAAACCGCAAAAAGCCGTTGTGCGGCTGATGAGTACCGAAGCCGGTCAGATGCAAATATATTGCTATTAAACTCAGAATAACGGTTCCGACAATGGCGACTGCATAGCGCTGAGAGCCTGCTGCCATGCCCACAACTAGTGAACAAAAAATGAAGGCTATGTCTCTGGTGTCTTTGATGATGTTACGAAAACGTATAATCGCTAAAGCACCCATCAGCCCAACAGCGGTGATGATACTGGTACCGATGACAGCCATAACCATTGCCACGACGACGGTGATTAGAACCAGTGATTGGACAAAGGATTTTGAATAAGACAGACCGCTATGAGTGAAGTAGTAGACCCAGGCCAGGACCTGTCCGAGAACAAAGGCAAGCAGCAGTGACAGGAGAACCGCCTCGGGTGTAAAAACCCCCCCTGCTGAAGGTGTATCTTCCAATATTTGCCAAATTCTATCCATAATTATCACACGACTAACTGGGGTGCACAAAACTTTAACAAACAGGATTCTTTAATTGAAGAAGCATACTTTGAAATTGATTGCTGCCGCAAGTTGAAACACTTGACCATCCGGCTCAGCCAAACAGGGTAATGGCCGGTAAACTTGACTTCCAAAATAACTCCTCCCAAAGTAAAAGAATTACGTTGCCAGGCCCCACCGGTAAGCCTGACTTCGGGCAAACTGGTAACATGGTAAGCAAGCTCTCGGTCGAAGGTTACTCTTACTCTGTTTTCCAAACCGCCTTCGTATGCCTGCCGAGTGTAACGAACTAACACCGCAGGCCTGGCTCTGATGTTGTTCATATAGAACTGGAATTGATTGATTGTCTCGGTGTCGGCCGTATAATTCTGCGGCGGCAGAGGAAAGCCTGCAAGCAAAGTTGGCACATCGCGATCCATAATCCTTGCCCGGCTTTTCATAATAATTGTGTTTATCCGGCGCTTGATCTCAAGAAAGCGAGGATAATCCGGTTCGTCGGTGTAACTGCGGATTCGCAGCTTGAAGCGATTTTTATGTCCTCCGAGGCTCTCTCTGCAGAGCTGCAGGTCACCCGAATCCAGATAAAGACTCACAATCGGATAATCACCGCTTCGATGTAATTTACAGTACCTGTCCAGTTGTATATAGGGCTTAATAAACTGGATTATCGCCTCGGCCTTTGACTCACTAATGTGATATTTCAACTCGTGGCGGCACCTGAGAGTACGGTCGGTCAGCTTATCCGGCATTTTTGCCGTGCTCGCTTTGCCTTTGCGGTAGCGGGAGATGGTATTCCCCCTGTTAGAAGGGGTCTTCGACTGCCCGGAAGTCTGCTTTAATGATTTACCCTCAAACATAACGACCTTCGTTACGCCTGTAAGAAGCGTATGTATCCATATCAAACCACTTAGTATTGAAGGATGTGGAAATTGTTAACTTTATTTATTTCGAGCACTTACGGCTTGAGACATTTGTTGACGTACACAGACCGCACTCGACGATGCACAAAGCCGGTTTTCTATTCTGTTGACCCTACTTTTGTACCGTATAAGCGTATAAGCCTAATGTTCTACCTTACAGTTTTACCTATTCTAACATATATAGGGTAGTTAAGTCAATACCATTTTAGTTCTAATAACTATCCTAACGATTATGGGACGTTGTTTGAGAGCTTAATTTACTTCTGCCCCACCGATGGGCTAAGCCGCAACCCCGATTTTATCGGGGGGCAAAACGCTCAACCACATATTTTGGAACAGTTACTTAGTTCTCGTTTATCTCTTGCAATGACCTCAATGTTTTCAATTTGGCGGTTTTTACTTGACCTTGACAACAATTCGTTAATTCCACTAAAATGCAGCGATCTACGATATTGATTATTGACTATTGACATTCAAATTCATAGACTAAAGATTTTAAATTGTGAAACACTATATACGAAACCTTTCCTGAGCGCAGTCGAAGGATACGAAATCATGGCAGAGAAGATTATAAAAGTAGGGCTTGTTGGTTTCGGCACCGTAGGCACCGGCGTAGCAAAGCTGATAATCGAAGGTGCAGATTCGATAGCAGCCAAAACGGGTCTTCGGCTGGAGCTTGCCTGCGTTGTTGATATTGACACAAAGTCCGCGCGTCCGGTAAAGCTGGCCGATGGTATCCTTACCGATGACCTGAATAGATTGTTAGACGATGACACTATTCAAATAGGCATTGAGATGGTCGGCGGAATCGATGCAGCAAAACAGGTCCAGCTCAAAATGCTTGAGGCGGGAAAAGACGTGGTTACTGCCAATAAGGCCCTATTAGCTGAACACGGCAATGAACTTTACAGAACCGCTCGCAAGAACAATCGCTGCATAGCTTTTGAGGCCAGTTGTGCAGGAGGTATTCCTATTATCTCAGCTATCCGTACAGGAT
>CAYUFX010000047.1:0-31831 GCA_964444135.1 uncultured Pirellulales bacterium
ACAATAGAGAGAAAGTTTGTATTGGGACGGGATGTCTGCCCTTTGAAACGGACCCAGAAGCAGTCTTAAAAACAAAAGAGTATATTCTGTCTAAGAACATCAGTAGAAATTTTAATACAGGAGAGTAAAAAATATGTCGCCAAATGAAACAGAAGGAATCCCTCCACAGAGTCAGGAGCAACAAGTAATGCACATGAACCCGCGCATCGAAAAGGACCGCCAATCGATAGTAGCCGCCCGCCGGAAAGGCACAGGCGCGATGGTTAAAACATATTTAAGGTTATCAGGCCCGGGTTGGCTCCAGAGCGGCATCACCGTCGGAGGGGTATCTTTCTCATCGAGTTTGTACCTTGGTGTGCTGGTGGGTTTCAGTATGATGTGGCTTCAGCCGCTGGCGATGATATTGGGCATCATTATGCTTGGTGCGATTGCCTATGTGACGCTTTCCATCAGGGAACGTCCGCTCAAGGCGATCAATGAGCATGTCAGCCCCGTGCTCGGATGGAGCTGGCTGCTTGCATCAATGGCCGCCAATCTCGTTTGGTCTATGCCGCAATATGTTCTCGGGACCACCGCGCTGCGGCAGAATCTCTCGCCGAACATTCTCGGAGCAATCCCGGACCCATGGGGCAGAATCATCTGTGTTGGCTTTATCCTTGCAATTTGCATTACCGCGACGATGTTCTACGGTGCCGGAGGCCGCGGTGTCAAGATATTTGAAATCATCATAAAGTCAATAGTAAGCATGATTGTTTTGTCTTTCATGGGTGTCGTCATCAAGTTAAGCATTGAGGGCGCCATTGATTGGGGTCAGATTCTCCATGGATTAATACCGAGATTGCGTATGTTGTGGGAGCCGGCGGCGACGGTCAAACCTTATATCGAGGCTTTGGCCCCCCAATTCCAGCAGTTCTGGACAAAGCTCATTGTCTCCCAGCAGCGTGACGTAATGATCGCTGCCACCGCCGCCGCGGTAGGTATCAATATGACGTTCCTGTTGCCATACTCAATGCTGCGGAAGGGCTGGGACAAGGACTTCCGGGGTCTGGCGATATTCGACCTTTCGACGGGATTGTTCATACCGTTTATCCTGGCGACCGGCTTCGTGATAATCGCTTCAGCATCACGGTTCCACACAACGCCGGCCCCTGGTTTTGTGCCGGATGAACCGGGCGGTACGATAACGGTCGAGCCGGCCAAAAACCTCGTCGGTCCTTATAAAGTACTTCTTGCGAACAGACTGAAATTCCAAATTGGCGAGGACGAATTCGCCAAACTCACGCCCGAACAGGTACAGGAACGGTCCGATGCTCTACCCTGGGCGGACAAAAGGATGTCCGCGATGCTGGTTAAGCGTGATAATCTTAACCTGGCCGCCGCACTGGAGCCGCTGACGGGCGATTTTCTGGCACAGTTTGTATTCGGCCTTGGCGTATTGGGAATGGGCATCAGCGCAGCGACAATGCTGATGACAATCAACGGGCTATGTCTTTGTGAGCTACTCAATAGGCCTTTGAAAGGCTGGACACAACGCATCGGTTCTTTGATAGTTGCGGTCGGTGCTCTGTCGGCTATTTTCTGGACCAGGCCGGCCCCATGGCTGGCCATGCCGACCTCGGTATTCTGCATCATACTGCTGCCGATTGCATATCTCGCCTTCTTACTGCTGATGAACCAGAAGGCCATGCTCGGTGACTACATGCCGCAAGGCGGCAGGCGTGTGCTCTGGAACGTCCTGATGGTAATTGCCACCGGCGTAGCAACATTGGTCAGCATATGGAGCCTGTGGTCAAGACTGGGCGGATGGAGCATCGCGGTAATCGTCGTTTTCATCGGGCTTATCCTGGTCGTCCACTTCATTCGCAAGGGTAAAGGACAGGCAGCCCCAGCATGACGGACGAGCAATGGGACAAGCTGCTCGCTGTTATAAACGGCGAATTGTTTGAGCCGGTGCCGGTAGGGTTCGTCATCGACAGTCCCTGGCTTCCGGGCTGGGCGGGGATTTCCACCATCGATTATTTCTCCAGCGAACAGATGTGGTTCGAGGCCAACCTCAAGGCCGTCAGAAAGTTCCCTGACATTATGTTTTTGCCTGGATTCTGGGCCGAGTTTGGCATGTGTACCGAGCCGTCCGCTTTCGGCTCGAAATGTTCCTGGCAGGAAAACGAGCTGCCCTATGCGCATAAAATTATCACTGATATTCAGGATATCCATTCGCTCAGTAAGCCGAACACCAAAACGGACGGCCTGCTGCCGTTAGTCCTCAATCGCTTAAAACATTACCAGGGCCAAATCGAACAGGCGGGGCATGCTATTAAGTTCGCGGTCTCACGCGGGCCGTTGAACGTGGCTTCCTTCCTGGCCGGCAGCACTGAATTCCTTATGGCCATCCGAACAAATCCGGACGAGACACACAGGTTGCTCGAGATTGTAACGGACTTCATTATCGATTGGCTTGAACTTCAGGCCGGGACCTTTGCCTCCATTGATGGCATATTCATCCTCGATGACATTGTAGGCTTCTTGGGTGAGGAAGATTTCAAAGAAGCAGCGCTGCCATATCTAAGGCGCATTTTCCAATCGCTTGATGTTACGGTGAAATTCTTCCACAATGACGCCCCCGGGCTGATATGCGCACCGTATCTTCCTCAAATCGGCGTGAATCTCTTCAATTTCAGTTTCCAGCACAACCTCGCTCAAATGAAGGAGCTTACGAATCCCGATAAATCGGGACTTACTTTACTCGGAAACATCCCAACACGCAATGTCCTTGCAGCAGGTACGCCCGAAGACGTGCGCAACAGCGTCAAAGCTGCACTCGAATCAGTAAGCGACAAGAGTCGGATTATCCTGTCCTGTGGCGGCGGAATGCCTCCCGATGTCTCGACAGAAAACATCGAGGCTCTTTTATCGGCAGCTGGGTGGAAAAAATAAAGTTTTTGTATATTATAATGCCGAGGGTTCACGTCTTTGCCTTGCAACAGCCGATAATAATGAGTCGGTTGATTTTCGTTTTTGTATGTCCTGTGATGATACAGATTAGGGCATGAAAAAATGACGGATTCCAAGGGTTTAGATTTTATAAAAGAGAACAACAAATGTGCCCTTGAAAGGCTAAATGCCGTGGGTTTTTTAATCTGCTTAAGCAAACGCCATTCGGGTACTTCCTGTCGCAAGATTTGAGCAGCCGCCATAACTTCCAGTGTCAGATTGTCATCGCAGCCAGCGAGGACAATTTCCGGGTCGTCTCCTTCATTCGTACTAGCCCATCTCCTGCATGCCATTGGCCCTGCCGGGGATACTCTTTCGGGAAATCCTTGACCGAATCCGGGGGTTGCGTTTTTTGACAATATCTGCGAGGCCGGAATGATATGTGGCACCGCTGAAAACCAGGTTCCGAAATGGAGGGCAACGGTCGCGGTGTGCCAAAATAGTAGGAAAAGGCGGATTCTTGACATAAGTGCTCGACTTCTTTGGCGTTTTTTGCGACACGGCATGTTGAACCTGCCGGAATATTGTTGAAATTGAGATGAAATTACAGTATTGTGAGACTTGAAGCTTGCAGGAGTGCTTCAGTGAAGTGTATATGGGAAATCCCGGTTAAAAGGTTGTTGCAATGACTAACTGCACCGAGGAAAACGGAAATAACGAAAAATTATTCTCAGTCTTAAGAGACAGCTTATGCTCGATAAGTTATCAGGCAGATTTGTGTTAATCCGAACAACAACCAGTGTTTTTGCGGTGACCTTCGTTGTCCTTTTCACTCTGGCTATATTTGTTCCTCTGCATGGTCAATCCCAGCAAAACTCTGCAGCAATCGCCGGTGGAGCGCAGGACGCCAACTCGGCCGCTCTGAGTTCTGCGGTCACTCAAGGGTCGGCGACTACAGATGCCGCTGAACAGCTCTCTATAGAGAAACTCCAGGCGAGGAAGAAGCAAATAACCGAATCGCAGGAATTAAGCGACGAGGTCAAGGCCAAAATTGGAGAGGTTTACGACAAGGCAATCGCTCAATTGAAATCTGCCGCCGAATTTGAAGCAAAAGGACAACAATACAGTCAGGCTCGGAAAGATATCCCGGGCAATTTGGCCAAGTTTAAAGAACTTCTAACCGGACAAGCTGGTGCCGCCGCCCCTCAAGCCGGGCCTGAGACCACACTGACACAAGCCGAGCAAACCCTCGTAACAGCAAGACTGAACCTTGAAGAAGCCAAGAAAAACGTAGCAAATCTGGAAAACGAGCCGAAGCGAAGGGCCGAGCGAAAGACCAAAATCCCCGAGGAGACGAGCACGCTTCAGAAGATGCTCGATGATCTTAAGAGCAAACTTGCAACTGGCGCAACTGAAGGGCAGGCAATCGAAATGACTCAGGCCAACCGGGCATTGCTGCTCGCCCAACAGCGTGCCTGTGAAAGCCAGATAGCCACCAACACCGAAGAGTTGCTGTTCTATGAAGCTGCCGGAGATCTTCTAACGGCTCGAAGAGACCTGGCGGCTCGGCAGTTGGCTATGGCAGAGAAGACAGTGGAGTTTTGGTTGCAAAAAGTGAACGACTTACGGCAAAAGGAAGCTGAGGCTGCCAAACAGGAGGCTATCCGCGCCAGAGAAGAAACGAGATACGCCAATCCCGCCATCCGGGCAATCGCACAAAAGAACACGGAGCTTGCACAAACGCAGACCGAACTTGCGGCCAAGGTTGAGGCAGTTACGAAGTATTCTGAGTCAATAAATGCCAGGCTTGCGGCCGTGAAAAAGAGCTTTGAGGAAGTAAGCGCCAAAGTCGATACAGCCGGGAAAGTAACAGATGCAATGGGGATGGCTCTGCTGGGCCAGCGTGAGAAGCTGCCGGATATAAGAGAAAACCAAAGGCGGATGCGAAGCCGACCGTTGGAAATATCATTGGCTCAGTTCCATGGGATGGAGCACGACAAGGAATGGTCGGACCTGAGCGATCTCGCAGATGAATTGGAAGCAGTCTTAGCCCAGCTTGATCCATCTGTCGGCGAGGCGGAACGCCAGGCCATTAAAAAGGAGGCGACAAACTACTACGAAAGCCAGCGTAAAATACTAAGAGCGATAGCAGACCTTCACTGGGATTACTCCACAAAGCTGGCAAACCTTGACGCTACAGAGCGGCAGTACGTTGATACTGTACAGGCGTATGCAGATTTCATCGATGCGAACATTCTGTGGGTCAAGAGCAGTCACGTCTTTCGTTTGTCCGACCTTCGTGTGAGTTTGTTTGCTACAGGGTGGCTGCTTTCTCCGGCTAACTGGCACCAGGTTGCAATCAAGCTTTGGACGGATTTCAAGGAAGACATCTTAGCTTATCTGGCAGCCTTGCTAATTGTTGTTTCTTTGGTTGTACTTCATCCAAAGGCACATAAGGCCGTTGAAATTATCTCAGGGCGGGTCCGTCAGGTGCAGACCGACAGCTTCCTACATACGCTTAAGACACTCGGGCTTACGTTGTTCCTATCTTCTACGTGGCCCATAGTCCTCTTTTTGTTGCAATGGCGTCTGTCTTCGAGCGCCTTCGATGATGACTTCTCTCAAGCGCTCGCTTCAGGTTTCCGGGCACTCGTGCCGGTTGTTTTCATGTTGGGCTTTTTGCGTCACTTCTCAATGCCGTACGGTCTGGCTCAGGAGCACCTGCGCATGCGACATGAGCCACTGTCTTTCTTTCGACGGCTGCTTGCCTGGTACTTTGTCCTGGCGATTCCTGTCATATTTATAGTCGAAGTCATGCAGACCCAGCAGACCAGCGAACAATGGTACAACTCTGCGGGTCGTTTGTTCTTTATGTTCGGTCTTTTGGCCCTTGCATTGTTTCTACTCATCCTGCTGAGCCCAAAGGGCACGCTGATGAAACTCTATCTTAAGCAAAGACACGGCGGCTGGATGGAACGTCTTCACTACGTCTGGTATCCGCTGTGCTTTATCCTTCCGATGGTCTTTGCCATCCTGGCGGGCATGGGCTATTTCTACGCGGCACGGCAGCTCTCCGAAAAGCTCGTTGTAACAATCATCCTGATATTGCTGGCGATCATGGTCAGGGCCATGTTCGTCCGCTGGTTAATGGTTGCGCAACGCAAGCTTGCGCTGCTGGAGCGCCAAAAACGTCAGGCCACCGAACAAGAGCAGCAGAACCAAAGAGAATCTGCTTCGGCAAAAGAATCCCAGCAGAGCAAGGCAAAAGAAGATACCTCAATTCTTCAGATATCGCAGCAAACCCGCCGACTGATCGATGCGATTACGGTATTTCTGCCTATCGGGGGGATCTGGTACGTCTGGAACGATGTCTTACCAGCTCTCGGAGAACTGGCGAAAATCGAGCTTTGGAGAATGAGTGCCGAGGAAATTGTGACTATCGGGTCACTGGCGATGGCGTTGTTTCTGGCGGCATTGACCGTGATTGTTACACGGAACGTTCCCGGTCTGCTCGAGATTATCGTATTGAGGCGTTTGCCCCTCGACCGCGGCGTGCGTTTTGCGATAACGACGCTTTTCCGCTATACACTTGCAGTCATAGGAACGGTGCTGGCCTTTGGTAAAATTGGGATAGGCTGGTCGAAGGTCCAGTGGCTTGTAGCCGCGATGACTGTCGGGCTGGGCTTCGGGCTGCAGGAGATATTCGCCAACTTCGTTAGCGGCCTGATTATACTCTTCGAGCAGCCCATCCGTGTCGATGACGTAGTTACAATCAGCGATGTCACGGGGAAAGTGGCCAAAATAAGAATCAGGGCAACCACCATTCGCAGATGGGACCAACGTGAGCTTATTGTGCCTAATAAGGAGTTTATTACAGGTCGTCTGATAAACTGGACCTTGTCCGACAATGTTCTGCGCAGGGAGTTCCTTGTGGGTATAGCTTATGGCTCGGACACAGCCAAAGCTGAGAGAATTCTCTATGAGGTTGCAAGAGCGAATCCTCTCGTATTAGAGGAACCGGAGCCGAAGGTTATTTTCAAGGCCTTTGGGGACAACAGCCTGGAGTTTGAGCTGCGCGTTTACATCGCAGGCATAGATAACTATGTCCCCGTCTGGCACAGTATCAACTGCGCCATCGATCAAGCGTTCCGAAAGGCCGGAATCGAGATTGCATTTCCGCAGCACGATCTCCATATCCGCTCTGTTGATAAAAGCATACCCATCGACACTAAGAGAACGCAGGAGCAGTAAAGCCTTTCTGAGAAAAACCCTTCGTTTGAGACGACTGCTTAAGCAACCGCCATTCGGGACAGTCACCACCATTTTTCGCAATGATTCCTTTTCGTTGGATTCCGGCTGCTCATTCTAAATTTCATTCTCTGATTTGTTTCTGCCGGGCTTGAATGATATGAATCACTTGCTTGGGATCATCTGTACACTGGAACAGATCGAGGTCGTCAGTATCAATGGTCTTCTCAGGCACCAGGGTCTGCCTGAGAAAGTCCTGCATCTGGTCCCAGTAGGATCGTCCCATCAAAATAATCGGAAACTCCTGGATTTTGTCGGTTTGCATGAGTACCGCTGTTTCAAACACTTCGTCGAGGGTACCGAACCCGCCGGGCAGGACCACAAACGCAGATGAGTATTTAACAAGCATGACCTTGCGTACAAAGAAGTGATCGAATTCTATCACCCTATCCAGGTAGGGATTAGGTTTTTGTTCCTGAGGCAGAACGATATTGCAGCCGATGCTCTTACCTTCGGCGTCTTTGGCGCCGCGATTGGCAGCCTCCATGATGCCGGGCCCGCCACCGGTGATGACAGTGAATCCGGCCAGAGCTAATTCTTTTCCGACCTGGCGGGCCAATCGATAGTAAGGGTGATTTTCTTTAAAGCGGGCTGATCCGAACACCGTGACTGCCGGCTCTTCGATATCCAACGATTCGAATCCTCGTAGAAATTCCAGGAATATGCGCACAGCACTTTCCAGCTCCTCATTCCGACCTCGTCTGCCGGTCAGGAATTTCTTTTCCAGGTCATGAGCGCGTTCGGTTAGCCATAAATGGGATCTATCTCTGGTATTAATGTCTTTCATTGGATACTCTTCCTACTCTTGATTTAATCTGCTTTTTGTGGGCGGCAGAGAAAAAAACGGCTGCCGGTAAAATAATAAAGGCAATATGCAGCGCAAATCTAATCCCGGCTACTTTGCCCAGGGAAAATGACCAGCGCATCGATATCCCCTTTCAAGTTATAATCAATTTGGATTTCACTTATAACATTGTATATCCTTACTTAGCTGCACCACTTCTTAATATACACGGCTTTTTACAAAAACCAATAGTAAAGAGCCAAAGCCATAAGCTAACATCTTATGAGCAAACGCCATAGGTCCGATAGGCACGGCCTGGATAAACATTTTCAATATAGATATCGGAGTCTTGGAATCTCTAATTGGATGAGTTCTTGACTATTCATGTTAATAGCTATATGCTGTATTGGTAAAGATAGAGTTTAAGAAGCCATTATTTAGTATTGAGGGGTATGATGTATGCCTTACAACATACGCATAGTAAGTACATATCCTCCACGGAGATGTGGAATAGGTACTTTCTCACGGGATCTGGCTAATGCCTTAGAACATTTCACAGGTGAGGTTGGTAGCATCAGGGTTTCCACAATCGATAAAGATAATTTGCCTTATAATATTCCAGTTGATCTTGTAATAGACCAGTATAATCCTCAATCCTGGAAAGATGGTATAAAGCACATAATTGCTCGCGCTCACGAAAGCACTAATCCCACCGTTGTACTGCTGCAACATGAATACGGCTTAGATCCGGATGAGAAGGGCAATGATGGTGATGGGACCAATTTTATCGAAATGGCTAATGCATTCATAGATAAAGGACTTACGGTCTTAGTCTATTTACATACAGTTCTTGAGGAGCCCGACCCTCATCAAAAGAGGGTTTTACAGGAACTGGCCAAACATAGTGAAGGTCTTATTGTTACAACTGAAAGTGCAATTAATATACTTGAATCAAAGACGTATGGCATCGAACATTTTAAGCTTAAGCACATTGATCACGGCATCAGAATGCAGCATCCTTCTCAGTATGATCGGTTGGCTATTAAAGAGCAGTTCGGCCTGAAAAATTGCTTTCTGGTAACTACGCTTGGATTATTATCACTGGATAAGGGAATTCAATATGGGATTCGTGGGTTTGGTAAGTTTTTAGAAGAATCATTTACCGAACGGCAGAGAGAGAACATATTATATCTAATAGCTGGTCAATGTCATCCTGACTTTATGAAAGCTGAAGGTGGTAATGAATACCGCGAATATCAAGAAACTTTAAGTAAGGCCCTCGAAGAGGCCAATATAAAGTGGTGCAAGGTGAAAGAGCTGGGTAGCTTTGATTTTAAAAAGTACGATGCAGTTTTCTTGGATACATTTCTGGATGAAGGCACATTGCTTAAGCTATACGGGGCAACAAATGTAATGCTTCTGCCGTATCTCAACATGCAGCAAATATCCAGTGGTATATTGGCTGATACCATTGGGGCTGGCAGAGCGGCAATAATAACAAAGTTTAGATACGCACTTGAGCTGATCAATTCAAACAAACGCTGCCAAAATGGCGTCATAATTGGTAGACATGCAAGAGGGATTTTAATAGATCCCGGTGAGGATTCAATAGAACAAATTGCTAAAGCTATCGATTATCTTGTATTCAAACCGGAAAAACGCATCCATATGGAGAAACAGGCCCATCAGAGAGGTTATCAGATGAGATGGCAAAATACTGCCTGGGCTTTGCTGCAGCATATCGAATTTATTAGAGAAGAAAAAGGTATAATTACGGGCAGAGGTACGAAGTTTAATAGGGAAAAGCCTTCTAAATATCAGAAGGACTCTTAGTTTGTGAAGATATTTCTCGTTCGATTAGGGCTTTTGGAACGGGCAAATATAAACTCAAGCTGTAGGGAGGAACCATTATGAAACAGAATTCAAGTTATGAGCTTTTCCAACGACATCCCGGTAATCCTATCCTTTCCGTTGATGACTGGCCGTACAAAGCAAATTCTGTTTTTAATGCGGCTGCGGTAGAGGTAGGCGGTAAAATATTATTACTTGCGCGTGTTGAAGATTTTAGAGGTATGTCACATTTGACCGTGGCAATGAGTGATGATGGAATTAACAACTGGCAAATCGACAGGACGCCTTCCTTAAAACCTGAACCCCAAAAGTATCCTGAAGAGCTTTGGGGAATAGAAGACCCACGTATAACCTGGCTTGAAGAATTGAATAAATGGGCTATCTGTTATACAGCCTATTCAAAAGGTGGACCTCTTGTATCGCTTGCGATGACCAGTGATTTCAAATCTTTTGAGCGCATGGGGCCCGTGATGCCTCCTGAAGATAAGGACGCTGCTCTTTTCCCCGTTAAGTTTAAAGGCCTTTGGGCAATGCTGCATCGTCCTGTCCCTAAGTCTGCGATTCTTGGTGCTCATATATGGATATCCTTTTCGCCTGACCTTAAACATTGGGGTGAGCATCAGGAGATAATACAAGCCAGAGAGGGGGGATGGTGGGATGCAAATAAGATTGGTCTGTGTGCACCGCCTATGCAGACGGAAGAGGGCTGGCTTATTCTGTATCACGGCGTGAGAACAACCGCTTCCGGTTCGATCTATAGATTAGGGCTTGCGCTGCTTGACCTGGAAAATCCTGCCAAGCTCATTCGACGTACCGATGAATGGATTTTCGGGCCCAAAGCTCATTATGAGCGTGAAGGTGATGTCGATGATGTTGTTTTTCCCTGCGGATGGATAAAAAAGAAGGACACGGTTTTTATTTATTATGGTGCCGCTGATTCACGTATTTGCGTTGCAACAGCCGATTTTAATGAATTGGTCGATATTGTTCTCAGATGTCCTTCGCTATGAAAGAGATAGTCTAAGGTTGAGAAAGAATGGCAGATTCCAGAGGTTTAGATTTTTTAATAGAGAACAACGAATGTGCTGTAATCGTAGCACATCCCGACGATGAAACCTTATGGGCAGGCGGTTTGATGCTTATGCATCCCGAGGTTAAATGGACCGTCGTAACGCTCTGTAGAAAAAGTGATTTGGATCGTGCTCCTAAGTTTTTTAAAGCCCTTGAAAGGCTAAATGCCGTGGGTTTTATGGCCGACCTTGACGACGGCCCCGAGCAAACGCCGTTGGATAATGGCGAGATGCAAAAAACGATAGCAGAGTTACTGCCTTCGAAGAGGTTCGATCTCGTTATAACACACAGTACGTCCGGCGAGTATACCAGACATCTAAGACACGAAGAGACAGCCAAGGCGGTCTTGGAATTATGGAACAGCGATAGGTTGTTTGCCGACGAACTATGGACATTTGCTTATGAAGATGGCAATCGCAAATATCTTCCCCGTGCAATTAAAAATGCTGACTTATTGGTTGGCCTAAATGATGAGATTTGGCGGGAAAAGTATGATATTATAACCAGGATTTACGGCTTTAGCCAAGAGAGCTTTGAGGCTAAGACAACTCCGAAAGAAGAGGCGTTCTGGTGCCTTAAAGCCGCCTGTTAAATATGGAGAAAGGAGCTGGAAAATGAAAGTTTTACTGCTTTATGATTACCCGCCATCACCTGCAGGTCTTGCAACTCAGGGGCATCTTCTGCACAGAGGGCTGGAAGAGATGGGGATTGAGGTACACTCTGTAAACTTTGAGTCGGCCCAGGAAAAAGAGTGGTACTATAGATGGTTTGAGCCGGATGTTGTTATAGGCGTCGGCTACTGGGGACATACACCTCATTTGGTTCTCCATCCCCAAAGATATGGAATCACAGCGGTGCCATGGCTTGTAGCTGATGGTTATATGGCAAACTATCGTGAGATTCTCGAGGGTTTACCGTTAATACTTGTAACCTCTAACTGGGTAAAAAAGGTTTATATGCGGGATGGTCTCAACGGCAAGAACATTGAAGTTTTGCCCGTTGGGTGCGATACAGACTCTTTTATTCCTCGTGTGAAAACCGACCCTAAAGTAGCCGCGGTTCGTGAAGCCTTGGGAATTGCCGATGACCAGATAATGATTATGACTATCGGAGGAGACGCAGCCTCCAAGGGTGCTCAGGAGGTTATGCAGGCCCTGGCAATAAATGACCAAAAGGCACCGGATTGGAAATATGTATGCAAGGTCTGGCCCCAGCCTCGAACAGAACAGCAAAACTTTGCGGACTTACAGTTGGCTACCCATTTGGGAATCGACAAAAATGTGGTTTACACCGCAAGCAGGGTATCGAGAAACTTTATGCCATATCTTTTGGCTGCATGTGATATTTATGCAGCGCCGTCGCGCCTGGAAGGTTTCGGGATGATTCAAATCGAGGCTAACGCATGCGAAAAGCCTGTAATAGGAATAAAGGCGATGGGAATGCTGGATACCTTGGTACATGGCAAAACCGCTTTTCTTGCGGGCGTAGCCCAGGAGATTCGACTTCGGGAGGCAATGCTTGGAGATGAATCCGGCTATGAGGAAGGCCACAAGTATGTCTTCAAAAAACCAAGGATAGTTGATTATCGGGCAAGTGTTAATGACATCGCTAATTACCTTATGGATTTGATGCAGGATGCCGCTTTAAGAGAAAGAATGGGAAAGGAAGGAAGAAAACGTGTAGTAGAGCACTTTGACTATCGAGTGATAGCCAAGAGATTTGTCCAAATTATTTCAAAGCGTTTAGGTATATCATAATATGAATCGACATCAAAAAGATTTGGTCAGCAATGCTAAAGAAGCAGCTCTGCGAGTACTGCTCCATAACAACCATGGTGCTTATCGAAATTTGCCCAGAACCGCCGGGTGGGGCTATCCTGAGCCGTACACCAGGGATTTGATGATATGCTCGCTTGGCGTATTGACCACAGAGAACAAAAGATTACTTAAATCACTGCGAAGGGTCCTGGAGATGCTGGCCAGGAATCAATCCGAGTTAGGGCATATTCCATCTTTGGTTCATGACCGAGAGGATAGAGGTTCGAGCGATACAACCCCTTTATTTCTTATGGCTGTCGGGATTTACCGAAAGGTCATGAAGGAAGATGATTTTCTCAAGAAGGCCGTCCGAAAGGCTTTGGGCTGGATGAGATATCAAAGTCCTACAGACCGATATCTCGTGGCGCAACTACCCACCAGTGACTGGCGTGACGAACAGTGGGTTTTGGGATATGGGCTGTTTGTTAACACTATCGTCTATACTTATCTTTGCCTTTTCGGTCAATATGAACGGGCTGTAAAGGTTAAGCAGTCTATGGAGAGTTTTACCATCAAGGGTGAAAGACAGCACCGACATGTTCATGAAGGTTTAGTTCTCAGATACAAACCGTATTATGCTATGTGGTCGTACAAAGTGTACCGAAGTGAACGGTTTGACCTTTTGGGTAATAGCCTGGCTATCCTCTCCGGCATAGCATCACCATCCAGAGCAAAGAAACTGGTATTGTGGATAGAAAAGGAGTCCGATGCTTTAAGGCAAAATGAAGACCTGGCGGTTGATTTGCCGCCGAATTTCTTCCCATACGTCAGGCCGGATGCCCCCGATTGGATCCCGCGTTACGAAAAGTACAATCAACCCGGAGAATATCATAATGGCGGGATTTGGCCTTTCATTTGCGGCTTTTATACAGCAGCTCTGGTGGCTGCTGAAAGATATGCCCTTGCTGAGAAAAAGCTTCTTGCTCTAACCGAGCTTGTCCGACCGGCACGGAAAGCTGACGTTGAATTCGGCTTTAACGAATGGATACGTGCACAGGATGGAACGCCTCAGGGACAGGACTGGCAGAGTTGGTCAGCCGCGATGTATCTTTATGCCGCCGAATCGGTAGAACAAAAAAGAACACCTTTTTTCGAAGAGATTAGAGAAAACGGCCCGAAAGCTGACTAACAAAGGTTTTATAATAATTATAAAAATTTATTTGCGCTCATCAGGAGACAGTTGCTTCCATACCATATTAGTCAAAGGGCAGTTTTACTCCCCCTTGAGGAGTTCGCTCGATACTGCTCTTAGCACCTTCCGGCCCTTTGAATTCAACCTTTTTTAATCGGCAAATCAAGCCTTCGGAAATTTTCTCGAAGTCGCCTTTGACAAGCCTGGCGTATGAGATTGTCGGCGTTACTTTTTCAATCTTGATTGTAGCGATAAGGTTTTCCGTTAGGCCCAATGATTCTTTAGTGTCGACGTCGAAGATTTCTTTGCCCTGAATGAAGACTTCCAAGACAGAGCCTTTTGAGATTCTTTTCCCGCCCTGGTTGATAATAACCTGCCCTTCTATATCTTTGCTTGCGATGCGTATCGGGTAGAGTCTGTCGATAATATTATCGACAACCTGCTTGGCAACTTTGGTTGTAAGGTTGTCAACCATTTCCCTGTAATCCAGGTCATCCGGCTCCCATTTTTTAACAAGCACTCTGATCTGGTCCTGGTCATCCTCGATGGAAATATTGACGGTGTCGGCTAATTTGACCTGCCTTGTAGGGGCAACTATCAGGCGATAGTCAAAAACGTAATCAACCTCGTACTCTCTGATTGGACGGCCGATAGCTCTGGATGTTTTTTCTTTTATCTGGAGTCCTGCATTCGATATGGTTCCTACAATCATATAATCGGCGCCGAGAACCTGTCCCAGTCTGGCCTTTTCCTCAATGGGTGAATCGTCAGAGAGAAGAATATTTCTGTTTTGGGCAAATTCAGCGATATACTCTCTGTCTAAAACAGCGAATTTATTTGTCTGAGTAATAGCAGCGCTTAGTTGCTGGGAGAGCTTAAGAGACATTTCAACTGCGGAAGGAACATAGTTGCCGAATCGATAGGAGTCATAGAGTGTTTGGATCGGCATTATTGCAAGCTTGAGCCTATTGGTTTGTTCAGGGTCTTCGTAGTAGTAAACCCAGGCTTTAATTGTAACCTCGTAGGTTCTATCATCGATTTTTTGTTCATCAATTACTTCGTAAGATTTGACCCAGCCTGCAATATCAGTTAACCGGGTAGAACCGCCCGCCTGGACAGATACGGAGTCAAATTCGATTGATTTACCCGTATCTTTTGTATCAATGCCCACCCCGGCGGACTCAAAGCCGAATTCGTATCTTCCCGAACTGACTGCAATACCTTTTGCCTGAGCGACGGCCTGATACAGGGCTTTCTGGATCGCCTGTTCTCTGGTTATGCCTTGCCCTTTGGTTTGGCGAACTATAGTTTTAGCAGCGGAAAATGCCTTAGGGCAGACCATTGCCACTACAAGCAGGAGAATGTATATCTTTTTCATTTTTAATCCCACTTTAATATTAGACAATATAACAAATTTATGCTTTTACCACGCTACGGACCGGTTACTTCCTCGTTTGCCGATAATAGACTCTTTCTGCCAGAATCTCAGGCCGGTTGTTAAGTCTGTTACCATGAGCTGGAAATAATATTCGACCTGCTGGCGGTTCCTGTCGTAACGAATATTTCTCTGGAGAATTTTGCCGGCAATACTCAGCTCAGGTGCAATTAATGTTTTTTTGCCTGCAAGGGTTTCCTGTTTGAATTCGTCTCCCGTTGCTGAGTCTCTGATATCTCTCATGTCGTAAATCATTTCGTCCGGAGCGCCCTTGCCTCCTACTGCTGAGGTCATTACAACCTGTCCGCTGTTCATAAGCTCTTCTTCGATCTTTGCCATCAGCTGGTCGGTGTCGATTCGCTGCATGGTATCGTTTGTAACTCTGGCGGTCGTCATGACATATCTTCCACCGCCTGGCTTTTTAAGAGCGCCTGAACTAATCATCGATTGAATCATTTCGCTGGCGGCCTGGGCAAAATCCCGGTAATCCAGAGCCATAACTGCTTTACCGTCATCGTGTACAACGTCAATGTTTGCGGTTTCCGTGGCACAGCCTGTAAGTAAAAGGCCTGCTAATGTGATAATTATTTTTGTTCTCATAATTTACTCCCACTTTCTTGTATCCATTCTGAAATTCACAGCTTCTACTCTTGGCGCAACAGCCTTAAGGCTAAATGAGGATTTACCCGTCGCCGAGGCCGGCAGCCATGTGCTTGTCTTGGTTTGAATCATTAAACCATTCGCATCGAGCCATTCAATTTTATACCTGAACCGCTTGGTACTGTATGAGCGGTTGTGTCCGTTGATATTAAGCTCAAGGAATCCGGAATCGTTGTTCATGAGAATCGCCTCATCGATTTCTATGCCTTCGCCTATCAGCGCGCTAAAAGCATGAGCTACCGGACGGGTTACGATATTACTGGCAAGGTCGTCGCTTCTTATGCCCTCCCTTATATGAATTTTCTCAGTCGGCTGATCACAGGCTGTGAATGTGAACGCGAGAGCTACAAGCAGTATATTTGTGATTGTTTTCATTTTCTAATCTCCAAAAAATTTGATTCAAAAAGTTATAACCTCAAATATCGGCTCAGCCTGATTGGCTGTTATTCTAACATAAACTATCGCATTATTACAACCAGGAATATTAATTTCAAAGGGATTCGCACCGGCTGGTGTAACTTTTAATTTTCCATCTTTCGGCTTTGGAAACCTGGCAATCTGAAAATCTTTCGGCAAAGTCGTCCATATCCTGACATCCGCTGCGGTTGTCGCATAACTGTATGCCGCTACAAACAGAGAGGCAAGCGAAGAAGAAGCGGAAGAGTCCTGTTTCTCAACAGCATACTGCGCAATGGCTTTTACCGTTGTTGATACAATAGCTCTTGTTAAAATACCCTTAAAATCTTTGCTGAACTCGGTCTGGACAACCCTGTCCATGTCTGAGACCAAACAAGTTTTATAATCCTTACCATCAACTTCTGCAACCAGATATGGGTATGCCCTGTTTCTAAATTGCAATTCCGGCAGAGCAATTCCAATATATTTAACTTTATCTGTCGCAACGTATAATGGAATATCCAGCCTGAATTCTTTCTTTACAGGACCCAGGCCGTTCTCAAATACCAACCATATTGTATCGTCCAATTTACCCTTCCCATCAAGTACATTCTCAGTAATGTTGAGGTCCTCAGCTATATAGGCATTATCTCCAACCATACCATAGGATTCTTTGAGCAAATCCACCGCCTTAGAGTAGTCGGAAACCAGGTTAAAGAATACGCCTGCAAGATAGGTCGCAAAAGGATTAACGAAATCAGGATAAGCTTCAAAATTGTGAAGATTAGGATATTTTTGAGCCAATAGTTCCTGTGTTTCGGGATTTTCAACATTGGTTTTCGAAAAACTGTCCTTTTGCTGCTCTTTTTCCAGCTCGGCCTGGAGCTTGCGTATTTCTTCATTGAATTTTTCTTTCGCACGTCTTTGTCTGTCAAGAGCTCGATTAAATTCCACTCTGGCCAGGTCAAACTTCTTTTCTGCCATAAAGTTCAGGGCCTTATAGACGTTGACCATTATGCCGTCATACTCTTCGCCCCTGTAAGGAATGATGTTCTCATTTACGATTGTAGTGCCGATGCCGTCCGCAAGCCTGGACTGCTCGTCGTAATACTTAAGCATCTCTTCAGCCTTGTCGAAGGTCTCGGTGCTCTTGATATATTCTTGTTGAATTCTTTGAATTGTCCCAAGTTGTAAGGCCCATAGTAAGTCCTCACCTTTGGGATTTTTACTTTTACTTATCTTTTTCTGAGCAAAAAGAGCAGATTCCTCATAGTCCGATGATAAAAAATGACTGTTAAAAGTAGCTAAGTGGCCCTGTGGTGCGTTACAACCTGTAAAAAAAAGCAGACCTAAAAGGGCTAAAATTGCAAATATGATTGGTTTCTTAAATCTATCTCCACTCATAATTACTCTCCAAATCACCCTTCACTCCCACTTTATTTGGCGTTGCATACATAAAATGGTCGGCGATTACTGTAGGCCCCGTCAAGGGAATTTTAGAGATTCCCGAAGTTTTTTCCTCGTTTTTGCTATTTTAGACCAATAATAAAAATTGAGCGCAGTCAGCAGTTGGATGCTCTGAGAGTCACCCACAAAGGGGGACTAATAAAAAAGGTTCGTCGAGGGATTCTTGCTCAGAATTCACCGCAACGTTCCGGGTTAGGAGCTACGCCGCAGCGACGTCTCGCTGGAGCCGACTGTTATGCTTCATTTACATTAAATTCCTTCACTAAATATCTAACTGTGTCTGGGTCTCTTAGTTTACAGACGACCGGTGGTTTAGCGAATATGCCTTTATAGAATTTAGCTTCTTCTTCTTTTTTAACCGCCTTTATCCAATTAACTCTAACTAGCCATTCAGACTTATCAGGATTATCCTTATGTTCATGAAATGCTATGTCCTTAGGGAGGACATCCAACAGAAGCTTGTCCTCTACAACATACTCTTTGATCATTACGGCTTCTTCAATAACTTCGCCGTATCCCACGTATCCTTTACCCTTGATATAGGCAAAAATTTTATCACCCTTCTTGAGTTTACGAATAGCCTTGATCCAGCGAATCCCACCACCTGCGCCAATGAAACCATATTTTCTGTCGTGTTCCCATGAGCGACAATTGTCATCGGTGATACCTGTATTCACATAGTAGTAGCCACTCCAGAGAGGTTTTTTTCTTGATGTACTCTCTTTGAGATCCTCGGGATCTTTAAGCCAAGACCGACCAATTATCTCTTTTCCATCGAGCTCAAAAATGTTGAAAAAGATAGCATTTACATTTAGATCGTGCTCATCAGAGAGATAATTGACAATACGCTCTGTAGCATCGTCCAGTTCAGATGCGACAATGATAATTTGGTGACCTACATTTATACGTTCAGGCAGTAAATCCTCATAGACATCCTTGTATGCATTGCCTAAGGATTTCCCAAGTGTCGATTGGCATATTTCCTCTATTTCCTGGGTGCCTAACTTACATACCCATGAAGCATAGTCCAACACTTGAGCTACTATATCTCTTGGTGTTTTACCTCTCTTGAACTCAATTATTACCAGTTCTCCTTCTTGGTTTATTCCCAACAAGTCAACGATCCCACCGAAGTCAGTCCTTACTTGCTGACCAATGATGACAACATCAATGTCTAAGATCGAAGGGTCATGAAATATCCACTTTTCAAGCCTTTTTTCAAGGTCGAGATTAGTCTTTCGTACTTCTACAAGTCGAGAGTTATCAATTGTCCATAGTGACATATTGAGAGGCATTCACCTATCTCCTTGCGTGCATAACAATGATTATATAGTCTGTATAAAACGGGAAACACAGACTGTTTCTTTCTGTATAAGAAGTTCCCGTTGCTTCTTCTATTAATGAGCAGAATATGCAAACTGTGAACCGAGGTCAAGCGCGAGTTTTCGTATTTCGGCGAAAATCTTTCATCGCCGGTAGAAAATCGTAAACCTCCTAATTTTGAGGTTATTTCTCATACTGCAGGAGAATGAATCGATATAATTAAAGTTATTCCGCCCCAATAGCCGAACAAAAATAACGGCCTTAAATGTCTCTTTATAAAGACTATAAGGTTGTTGTCTTGACTGTTTTGGTGGGCTGATAGTAGAATGATGAACGCAATATTTGGATTTTATAACCTCATTTTCTTATATTGAAACGGGCGTATAAATGGCTAAGAACCTGATAATAATTTTGTTGGTTGTCGTTGTGAGCCTTGGTTTGGCATTTGTTGCCGGCTGTGAGAGCGACGCTCAAACCGGTGCTCTTATCGGTGCAGGGGTTGGCGCCATTGCCGGCCAGGCCATAGGCGGCGATACGGAATCAACCCTGATTGGAGCCGGAGTGGGCGCCGCCGGCGGCTATATAATAGGTAACGAAAGCGACAAGAATAAATAGACTTCCGACATGCTCTTGTCTGGGCGTAGCCTGCCGCAGCCGGGCAGTCGAGCCGCACGCTTTACCATTCGACGGGTGGCAGCCTCAAGCACAGCTTGGGGGATGGCTTGATACCCGTTATGCAAAGCGCAAGGTTTAACTCCAATTGGTATTAGTCGAGTCGCGAGTTTTACCATTCGGTGCTCAGCCTCGACGGCAGAGTGCTACACATCCTTCTTATTACCCTTTGTGCTCGTTCAATCTCCTGAGGTGATAAAGGTAGGTCTTCAGCGCCACCCAACACTCCACCTGTAATGCCAATGCCACCGAATAATTCTTCTTCGCTGCTAACAGCAGCACTGGCACCCCATAAACTTTCAAAACCTAAAAATCCTCCGGTTTTACCCGTACCACTGCCAAGCCACAAAATGCTGCTATCCTCGATATCTACCATCTTTGCCGAAATAAAGATTTCATCACCAAAGTGTGGCACATCGATGACAAGAACCGCAGGGACGTTTAGAATTTTCCCAGCCTCTGTGGCACCTGCCTTAGTTATTAACTCTGAAGCCTGGAATCCCTGCTCCCTAAGCAATGCTGCAACAGTGGCCCGTTCTTTTGGTGCATAACCCTTCTTCAGGAGTTCCATCGCGAATAAATCAGCAATTTGATTTTTGGCTTGTTCGCTTCTCACAGCACCTTCAACGGCCACGATAGCAACCTTATCTATCGTGTTAAAGTTATAACCGACCCTGGAGAAGCTTTGTCCTCGTCCTGAAGAGCAGCCGCCGGCAAAAAGAATAGCTATTACCAGTATATGAACAACGATTTTCATAGCCTATACCTCCGATAACAACAGATTTACTAACGAACCTTAAAGCACTTTAGTATAAAAGACTTATGTGAAATTGTCAAGCTTTATTTGTATCTTTCGACCGTATCCATATCACGCTTTACAAAGAAAAATTTGTATGACTTTCTCTTCTTCGGGGCTGTTTTACGGTACACCCGGTTTGAAATCCCACCCGGTGGCAGTGAAACCCGCATTTGATGGTCACAAAAGCCGATATTATTAACTTAGGACTATACAGGCCAGGCACCCCCATTTCGTCACTTATACCTCCCACTAATTAGCCTTGAGCTTATAATCAATCGGCGCTGGAAAGGTAGCAGGAACAAGCTTTCATGCAATGGCGGTTTAACGAAGCAAAAAAAGCCGAGCCCCCGCGGCTTGCTAACGCAAGTCAGCAGCGGGGGTCAGCCTTTTTATACGGACCCCATTTTGCAAAAAATTGCGAAATGGGGACCTTTATAGTGTATCCACCTCCCAAACGAGGGGGGCAGCACTGATGGACTGCGGCCCGTCCTACATCGGATTATAGCCAACGTCCGCATAACTGGATTGTTTTCGAGGACGATTGGGCCATTTCAATACATCAAACAAATACTCGCTGGCCTGACGTATCATCACATCCGGCATACATGGACACATCTCAAACGAACCAACTATATCATTGTCATATTCGCCTAAAACCTTTAGAAGATAATCCCAATTTTCACGGGCTATACCGCCATGCAGGCCGGGCGGCTCGTGGTCGTCCGTTTGGCCGTAATTGTCAGTCAGGTGCAAATGGGAGACTCTCGGGGCCAAATCATCCACATATTCCTTGAAGGAATATTCACCATCCAGATTTGCATAACCAACGTCAAGGCAATATCGGACGGAATCGAATTTCTCAGCGACCTTTTTGAGCAACGGCAACCGGCCTGTTTCGAGGCACAATTTGACATCGTTCTCCTCGGCCATTTTCACTACCTCGGCAGCAAAACCAGAGCCGTCAAGCTCCGGAACATCGGGAATGCCCATACTCTGCAAATCGGTTACAATATTTGCGCCAAGCAGCTTTGCACATTCGATTTGTTCGTGCCATTGCTCTAACGTTGGGTTGTCACCGCGGGAGCGCATCGCCACTAACATATCATTGGTAGCGGAAGCAAGCCTGTTCCAATTACGCCTCTGGTAACGACAATCACTCTGGCCCTTTATATTGGGCCATAACTCTATGCCGAAGCCCAGCGCCCTCAAGAACAGGCACTCCTGCTCAAAAGATAGAGGGTGCTCACGTCCCCAAAATACCATCGTAGAAACAGCGTACCTAATTTGCATTGTGCTTTCTCCATCTCTGCGGATAAACGCGTCCTTCGATATACAGACAATACTACTATCGAGTAAAAAACAGGTGCATATTAAAAGTTTCTCAAAAATTTCTTGTGCTACGTAGCGGTTTCGCAGAGGGGGCAGGAGCATTTTTTAGTGTTAATTTTAAAGAAAATTGGGGGGGGCAGGTAAGAAGTGGGTGGCTGATGCCCCGTTTGAAATTGGCCCATTCGACTGCGCTCAGGACAGGGTTTGAATTGGGTTTGAATTGGCTTTGTTTTTTCATAACCCTTAGCCGCATTTTTCTTCATAATCCTTTGTAAATACACAATTTGCATCAATTTTACCCTTTCGGCAATTGGGTTTGAATTGGGTTTGTTTTCCGGGACTGCGAAAATGTCATTTCTTTCATAATCCTTTGTTATAAGTGAGTTTATATTCATTTTGGACTTTCGGAAATTGGCCCATTCGACCCATTAGACTGCGCTCAGGACAGGCTTTGATTGGGTTTGAATTGGGTTTGTTTATTCGGACTGCGAAATCATCTTTTTTTCTGTAATCCTTTGTTATAAGTGAGTTTATATTCATTTGGGCTCTTTTTAAATTGGGTTTGATTGGGTTTGAATTGGGTTTGTTTTCAACAAGTGTCCAATCGCTTAAATTTTCATAATGCATTGTTATAAATGAGCTTGCATTTATTTAGGCCTTTGCGAAATTGGGTTTGTTTTGCATAAAAAGGGCTGATTTGTAGAGGATTCTCGACAGATGTAGTGCCTTATAGGCACGTAAATAACTGGATTCTCGATTCTCGATGCTCGATACTCGATGGTTGTAATGGTTCATTCGTTAATTTGGTAGAATTGGATAATTTGGTTAAATGGTTAAGCTCTAATCTGGATCCCCAACCACGACATTCGGGGATAAGCTTAGCTGGGCCTTCTGGACCTGAAAACGTGCGGTTCTTCGCTATATCTTCGCCTACTGGCGGTTTATGTTAGCCTGCTGGCTAACATACGCGTATTATACCAAATTTATCGTTAAAAATCAAGCGAAATCAAAGAAAATGCCCATTAGAAGGCTCTGTTTAGAATTCAAGGTGGGATTCTGAAATTTTTCTTGCTTTTTATGATATGGCCGGACATAATTTTATCAGCATAAGCGGGCAACTTTGATACATACGAAATAGCAAACACGGATTTACGCGGAATTCTTTTGATTGACGGGAATTGCGGGGTTGGGTATTTTATGGTTTGAAAAATAAGATATGAAAAAAATACGTAACGTCCCTAGTTTTTAAAGGAGAAATTTATGGCAAAGAAAAAAAATGATAATGTAACGATGAGAGTTCGTATCGGGGAAACTGAACTTGAAGTTTCTGGACCGAGTAATTTTGTTGAAAAGAAAATCACAGAATTTATCAAGCTTAACAAGCAAAAATCCCTTGCTACAACTGCTCCTTCACAAACTACGGTTCGGCAGACTGGCGAAAAACTGACTGAATCCACTAAAAAAATGTCAGCTGCTCAATTTTTTAAGAAGGTGAATCCTCGTACTGGTGTTGATCGTGTCTTAGCCGCCGGATATTATCTGGAAATTTTCCTTGGAATGGAAAATTTTACATCTGCTGAGATACGCGACACCATCCATAAGGAAGCAAAGACACAACCACCCAAAAACCCCAACGATTTAATTAATTCTAATATCAAAAAAGGTTACATGATGTCAGCTGGTGATAAGGATGGAAAAATGGCTTTCGTCCTCACTTCCGATGGTGAGGACACGATAAAAGTTTTGCTTGACCAATAGGGGGTCGTTTAATGCAAAAAACTACTTTTGATGCATTCATAGCGGAACTTAGAGCATTGAAAGACCTTCTTAAAGCGGTTCACAAAAAAACTGTCAGAGATGAATCGCTACGAGAAAGATTCCGTACTTTATTTCGCACATGGGTTTCAACTATACAACCAGATTTGGAAAGACAACTTCAGAGCAAACGAGACTTTTATAAACTAAGTGCAGAGTTAGAAACGCTGGCGAAGCTAACATCGAAAATTAAACATGTAAGTGAATATCGGAATCGTCTTAACAGAGCAATCTCGCTGGCAAACGGCTTGGTTCTTTATCTACCCACAACAAGTATTCAACAAGTTCCATATCACGTCATCGGTAGAGATAACTTGTTCACCTCGGGGATTCCCGATCTTCCGGTTAGGCTTGTTCCCAATCCGTTGATTGGATGGAAAAGAAATTTTGAAGCTTTTATAAACAAGCACCCTTTCGACCGTTCTGTTTTTATAATGATCAGATATCAAAGAAGAAATGAATCATTGATCGCTAAAATAAAATCAACCTTATCGAGAAAAGGATTCGAAGGAATACTCGCCTCTGACCACAGGCTTACTGACGACCTTTACAATCCAATAGCCTGTCTTTTTTGTTGTTCCAAAGGGCTAGCTATCTTTGACAGACCGGGAGCACGTGAAGTTTTCAATCCAAATGTGGCATATGAACTTGGGATGTTTCATCTTCTGGGTCGTGACTGTCGTATCCTTAAACATAAGAGTGTAAATGTACTTCAAAGTGATATACTTATGAAACTTTATCTTCCCTATTCTACAATTGATGATGCAGAAACCCACATTAAAGATTGGTTGTTTGATAGCGATTAAATTCTAGAGAAAATAAGAGTCTTTGTACCTGTTTAAAAAGTTGTTTGAATTTGGGAAAAATAGGGAATAATATGGCAAGCGATGTGTTTGGTAAATATCTTAGCGAGATAAATAGAGCTTACTTACGAGGTGACGCCACAGAACATACGCATCGGCCAGCGTTGAAAGCTTTAATTGAGGGATTCGCAAGGAAAATTACAGCTACTAATGAGCCTAAGCGGACTGCGTGTGGAGCTCCAGATTACGTTGTGTCACGAAGGACTAACGGAGTTGACCAAAATTTTGGTTATATCGAAGCCAAAGATATAGGCACAAATTTAACGCAGGCGGCAAAGACAGAACAAATCAAAAGGTATCTGCCAGGTTTTGATAATTTCATTCTAACCGATTATATTGAATTTCGCTGGTATGTGAACGGCAAAAGGCAATTAACTGCAAAACTGGCGGAAGAATCAGCGGGCAAATTCAAAGCGACCGAGGAAAATGAAACGAAAGTTCACGAACTCTTAGAAGCTTTTTTGAGCCAAAAGCCGGAAAAGATTAAAATCGCAAAAGAATTAGCTACGAAAATGGGGCATAAAGCCCAGATGATGCGCGATATTATCGTAAGGACATTCCAACAAGAAGAAAAATCCGGAACATTACACGGCCAGTTCGATGCTTTCAAAGAGGTTCTGCTGCACGATTTAACGGAAGAGCAATTTGCGGATATGTATGCTCAGACTATCTGTTATGGATTGTTCAGCGCGCGGTGCCATATTGATGATATGACAGTATTCGGAAAAGACAAATACGCTGCATTCCACGGGATGGACGAGCGAGCGAAAGAATTGACCAGAGAGCACGCTGCTTACCTATTGCCTAAGACGAATCCGTTCTTTCGTGACATATTCGGGGACATTGCAGGCCCTAAATTAGATGATAGGATTGTCTGGCTTGTGGACGATTTGGTAGAGTTGTTAAAGCAAGCGGACATGGGGGTGATACTACGTGACTTTGCAAGACGTAAAAAACGCAAAGACCCGGTTGTTCATTTCTATGAGACATTTCTGACCGAATACGATCCGAAACTTAAAAAAACTAGAGGTGTTTATTACACACCGGATGATGTTGTAAGTTACATTGTCCGAAGTGTGGATTATTTACTTAAAAAGAAATTCGGCCTGAGACGGGGATTAGCTGATGAATCGAAAATAAAAGACAAAGATTTGCATAAATTGCTTATCCTTGACCCGGCGGTCGGAACAGGGACATTTCTGTTTGAAGTGATTGACCAGATATATGAAAAGTTTAACCTTCAAAAGGGGATGTGGTCAGGGTATGTGAAAGAGCATTTACTGACGAGGATATTTGGTTTTGAATTGATGATGGCACCTTACGCTGTTGCACACATGAAACTGGGGCTGCAACTGGCCGAGACCGGTTATGATTTTGAAAGCGATGAACGACTGGGCATTTATCTTACTAATACCCTTGAGGAGGCGGAGGAAATTTCCAAGACTATCTTCATGCAGGCTCTAAGCAAAGAGGCAAGAGAAGCAAATAAAATCAAAAAAGAATTGCCGATTATGGTTGTTACCGGCAATCCTCCTTATTCGGGATTATCCGCGAATATGAATGACTGGATAGACCAATTATTAAAAAATAAACTTCCAGGGGTAAATGGTGCTCAAAGCTATTATGAAGTTGACGGACAGCCGCTTGGCGAAAAGAAACTCTGGCTGCAGGATGACTATGTGAAGTTTATTCGTTTTGGTCAGTTGAGAATTGAACAGAGCGGTTATGGGATATTAGCATTTATAACCAATCACGGCTATCTCGATAATCCTACTTTCAGAGGAATGCGGCAAAGCTTGATGCAAACATTTGATGAAATATATATTCTCGACCTTCATGGAAGCCTGAAGAAGAAAGAGACTTGCCCAGATGGCTCACCTGATAAAAATGTCTTTGATATCCAGCAGGGAGTAGCTATTGGTATCTTTATAAAAGAAACAGATAGGCGTACGCTTGCCAAGGTATATCATGCTGACCTATACGGTTTGCGAAAAGTCAAATATGAATGGTTGAGTAAAAATGACATTAGACCTACGGATACGGACTGGACTGAGTTATCACCCAATTCTCCATATTACTTCTTTGTTGAAAGAGATGAGTCAAGAAGAAAAGAATATGAGGCCGGTTGCAAGATTAACGATATACTGACAGAAAATAACGTAGGCATCGTTACTGCACGAGATGGTCTTACTATTCAGCAAACAGCTAACGATGTCTGGGACACTGTTAACGACTTTGCTTCATTACCACCCGAAGAAGCTCGGAGTAAATATTCACTTGGGAAAGATGCACAAAGCTGGAAGGTACATCTTGCACAAATGGATCTGAACGCTTCGCCGCTCAGCAAAAATAAGATCGTGCCAATTCTGTATCGACCTTTCGACACAAGATTCACGTATTACACGGGAAAATCCGGCGGTTTTATTTGCCGTCCGCTCTACAAAACAATGCGTCATATGTTGGCAGGTGAGAACTATGCTATCATATCTGCAAGAAGTAATAAATCGCAAGCCATGGACCATTTCTTCTGTACAAAAAATATAATGGAGACTAAGTGTGGAGAGAGAACGACACAATCTTGTCTTTTTCCCCTTTACCTCTATCCCAAAGAAGAAAAGAACAATTTTTTTGATGATTCTGAATGGCCTGCTGGTAAGAGTGGCCGGGTTCCAAATTTATCGTCGGAGTATGTGGAGGAATTTGCTAAGAGGGTAAAGTTAGAGTTTGTGTCAGATGGTGTTGGTGATTTGAAAAAGACATTTGGGCCGGAGGATATTTTTCATTATATTTATGCGGTTTTTCATTCGCCGGAATATCGCAGTCGGTATGCGGAGTTTTTGAAGATAGATTTTCCGAGGGTTCCGCTGCCGAAAGGAAAGGCTCTTTACCGTAAGTTGTGCAAGGTCGGAGAGGATCTGGTCAAGCTGCACCTGATGGAAGCGACAATTCTGGAAGATGATAAAAAACGGCCTGAATTTCCTGTGGAAGGTAACGGCGTAGTAGAAAAGGGTTATCCTAAATACGTTGCGCATGCGGACAGACCGCAAAAGGGAAAAGTTTATATAAACAAAGACCAGTACTTTGAGGGAGTAAGACCTGATGTGTGGGAGTTTCATATTGGGGGTTATCAGGTTTGCGAAAAGTGGCTGAAAGACAGACGGCAGAGAAAGCTTTCTTATGAAGATATAAGCCATTATGAGAAGATAGTAGTAGCACTGGGGGAAACAATTCGGTTAATGAATGAGCCTTGCTTGTCAGAGCTGTTCCGAAAAGCGAAGAGTACGAAATCCCGTAGTTAAACGTTGGTAACGGAAACCCTGGGTGAAAGCCAGGGCTAAATATCTTGGATTCCTGCTCACCGATCGGAGTCGAGGACAAGAGGGCGGATTGTTGAGGGAGATATTGCATGACCGAAAACGTTTTATACTACGGCGATAATCTTGAGATTCTTCGCCAGTATATCAAGGACGAGACAGTAGATCTTATTTATCTGGACCCGCCGTTCAAGAGCAATCAAGATTACAATGTTTCGTTCAAAGAGCAAAACGGTAGTCGTTCAACTGCTCAAATTAGGGCCTTTAAGGATACCTGGCGATGGGATCAGGCCGCTGCTGCATCGTATCAGGAAGTTGTGGAAAGAGGCGGCAAGGTTGCGCAAGCCATGCTCGCGTTCAGAACATATCTTAGCGAAAACGATGTAATGGCGTATCTCGCGATGATGGCGCCACGGCTTATTGAGCTCCGCCGGGTCTTGAAGGATACAGGGAGTATATACCTGCATTGCGACCCGACAGCATCGCATTACTTGAAGATGTTAATGGACGCAGTGTTTGGCGCCGGCAATTTCTGCAACGAGATAATTTGGCATTATCGGAAGTGGCCTGCCGGAAAATATAGCTTTCAGAGAAACCATGATGTACTGCTTTTTTATTCCCGGTCAGAAAGCCGCAAAAGAACTTTTAACCAGCTATTCATGAAGCGCACGGCCTCGACACTGAAACGGTTTGGGACAGCCAAGATTGTCTCCGGCTATGACAAGTCAGGTCGGCGTTTGCCTTCCAAAACTGAGAATGAGGCTTCGGCAGGAGTCCGGCAAGACGATGTTTGGGAAATTGGGCGAGTACCGCCTATCAAGCAACTGTTCCCAACCGAAAAGCCGGAATCACTTTTAGAGCGGATTATTACAGCCAGTAGTAACGAGGGTGATATTATTCTCGACCCATTTTGCGGATGCGGTACGACAATTGCTGTCGCACAGCGCCTAAAGAGACGCTGGATTGGTATCGACATCACTCACTTGGCAATTACACTTATAAAGCACCGTTTAGCTGATGCATGGGCACATTATAAGGCACCAGGCTCGAAACCTCAGTATAAGGTCGTCGGTGAACCGAAAGACCTTTCGGGGGCACGGACGCTTGCCGATGAAGACCCATACCAATTTCAATGGTGGGCCTTGGGATTGGTAGATGCTAGGCCTGTTGAACAAAAGAAGGGAGCAGATAAGGGAATTGACGGTCGGCTATATTTCCACGATGAAGCTGACAGCAAAAAAGCGAAAACTAAGCAAATCATATTCTCGGTGAAGTCTGGACATGTGTCAGTATCACACGTTCGAGATTTGAGGGGCGTTGTAGAGCGTGAAAAAGGCCAGATCGGAGTACTGATTTCGATGGAAAAGCCGACAAAGCCGATGCGGGCTGAAGCAGCGAGCGCTGGATTTTACAAGTCGCCTTGGGGAACCAAGCACCAGGTATTGCAAATCCTTACAATAGAAGAACTGCTAAGCGGCAAGACTGTTGATTATCCACATTCGGAGGGAGTGAATGTAACGTTCAACAAGGCACCAAAAGCCAAAGCTAAAAAAGAAGATCATCCAGAACTTAAGTATCCAGAGGAATAGATTTCCGTCACCGATCGGAGTCGAGGGAAAGATACAAAGTGAGTGCTTCCGGGTGTAAACTCCAGATATAGAAAATTGGGAGTGGTTCGGGTGAGGGCGGTTCGCGAACCGCCCCTACGTTCGGGGACAAGCAACCCCCGACAGTGCCGGGGGCTAAATATAAAAAAAAATTTCTGTTGAAATACGCCGAAACAATGTTAGAATGTTGCGTTTAAGGTATTTCGGGGGCATTGTAGGTAGTTATGAAAAAAGATATACATCCAAAATACGATAAAGTGGTGGTTCACTGCGGCTGTGGCAATACATTCGAGACCCGCAGCACGGCAAAAGAAATCCACGCAGAAATATGCTCTATGTGCCATCCGTTCTACACGGGCAAGCAGAAATACGTCGATACCGCCGGCCGAATAGAACGGTTTCAAAAGAAATACGGCACAAGCTACATCAAGAAGACCAAAAAAAACCAACAGCAATAGCTTCTTTTACAGATTACAATTCGGGCTCCCATTCTGAATACAATCAGGATGGGGGCTTTTTGTTCATAGTGTGTTGTGCATAATACGAATATCGAATCCCGACGGATGCTTTAGGGACAGGCAAGAAATATGGGATTTCGAGCAGGAAGGTTCCTGGAACGAGAAACGATTCACGAGATACATATTTATGGCTGAAGAGAAAGACAGTTTACCGGCAAAACTCGACGAAATCGAGACACGCTACAACGAAATCGAAAAGCAGCTTGCCGAGCCGCTATTTGTCAATGACTCGACGAAACTCGTAGCGCTATCCAAAGAGCAGGGCAAACTCCGAGCGATAGTTACAAAATATCGCCAATATAAAAAGGCTGTGAGCGGGATTGAAGAGGCCGAGCAGATATTAGCCGACAGTGGCGCGGATAAAGACTTCAGAGCGCTGGCAAAAGAAGAGCTCCAGGAGCTCGAAGGCCAAAGAGATACCCTGCTCAAGCAAATGACAGATACTCTGGTAATGGCCGACGATATGGATATCGACTCGGTCATAATGGAAATCCGAGCAGGCACCGGCGGTGAAGAGGCGGCACTTTTCGCGCGCGATTTGTACAATATGTATGTCAGATACGCTGAAAATCGCAGGTGGAAAGTTGAACAGCTTGACTTTAGCATATCAGAAAAAAGCGGTTTTCGCGAGGTCATATTCAATATCAAGGGCCCCGGCGTATGGTCCGAATTAGGCTATGAGGGCGGCGGCCACCGCGTCCAGCGCGTCCCGGAGACCGAATCGCAGGGCAGAATTCACACATCAGCAGCAACAGTGGCGGTACTGCCTGAGCCTGAAGAGCTGGATATCCAGATAGCTCCTGATGATGTCGTCGAGCACGTCAGCAGGTCAAGCGGACCGGGTGGACAAAACGTCAACAAAATCAGCAGTGCCATCAAACTCGAACATATCCCAACGGGAATTACGGTCAGCATGCAGGACGAGCAAAGCCAGCACAAGAATCGTGCCAAAGCCTGGCGGCTCCTAAGAAGCAGGGTTTATGAATATCACCAGAGTAAACAAAGGGCCGAGCGCGACTCGCAGCGAAAGACGATGATTGGCTCAGGCGACAGGTCTCAAAAAGTCAGAACATATAATTTCCCGCAAAATCGCGTAACCGACCATAGAATCGGCTTATCGCTTTACAGCTTAGATAAAATAATGGCTGGCGATATAAGCGAACTGATTGCAGCACTCAAAGATTACGACAGAGAACAAAGATTGAAAAATCTCTGAAATCCGGAGTCTTGCCTGATGATAATCGTTGTTACCGGAATGGTCGGCGTTGATAAGAAAAGCTATCTTGAGAAAGTTTGCCAATTCGCCGCTGAGAAAGGAAAAGAGACGCTGCTGTGCAATGTCGGCGAGGCGATGTACGCCGAAGCACCCGATATCCCACCGGGGAAAATCTTAGATATACCAATGAAAAGGCTAAGCTCACTTCGCCGAAGCGTATTCAAAGACATCATCGCAAAAGCCAAAAAGAGCCCCAACCTGATAGTCAATACTCACGCGACCTTCCGCTGGCGGCACGGGCTGTTTCCGGCAGTCGATTTCGACCAGATGCGTCAGCTCAACACCGATATGTATATCTGCCTGATTGACGGCGTAATCGCACTGCACACACGCCTTGACGCCGAACACTCCGCAGAACACACGCTGAAAGATTTGATTGTCTGGCGGGAAGAAGAGATTATCGGCACTGAAATGCTGTGCAAAGGTATTAACGAAAGGATTCCTTTTTACTGCCTTGCCCGCG
>CAYUFX010000048.1:0-31796 GCA_964444135.1 uncultured Pirellulales bacterium
GGTGACTCAAGAAGAATACCGGAGAGTTATGGGAGAAAATCCTTCCCGTTGGAAGTCAAGCAAAAATCCTGTGGAGCAAGTAAGTTGGTCCAGAGCAGCAAGGTACTGTAATGCCCGCTCCCGGTTGGAGGGTCTTCAACCTTGCTATGACCTAAATACATGGGAATGTGATTTTGACGCCAATGGATACAGGCTGCCTACGGAAGCGGAATGGGAATACGCTTGTCGGGCAGGCACCAAAACAAAGTATTTCTTTGGGAATGAGCCGTCAAAGCTGCAGAATTATGCCTGGTTTGACAAAAACTCTGGCACAAAACCTCGGCCAGCAGGTCAGAAGCAACCTAATCCGTGGGGATTGTACGATATGTACGGAAATGTCTGGGAATGGTGCAACGACTTTTACAAAGTAGACTACTATCAGGAAAGCCCTGAAGAGAATCCGAAAGGACCGAAGACCGGCGATAACAAAGTAGTGCGCGGAGGTGCATGGAAATTCAGCGCCGAGAACTGTCGCTCAGGTTATCGTTATAATGAAGACCCTGCCTATGCTGATGTTTGCTTTGGATACGATATCTATGGCTTTAGATGCGTTCGAAATGCTCCTGGAGATGCTGGGGTCAGGGCAAAGTAGAAACAACACCAAGGAACATCAAAAACTATGATTTTTGGAGATTTTCGGAACGGTCCCACCAGCCAATCAGGCTCAGAGCGGGCGCATTGAGCCGCCTACGGATCACCCCGAAATGGTCCCATTTTCGCGAGTTGACGGCTACAACCAACACACAACTCTACACTGTTATCTCCCAATCCCGAAAAAATGTCCGTCTCATAAACCCTGTTATGTCAGCGATTTATGAAAAAGTCAAAATTTGTACAACGGATTCCCCTTCCCAGTTGGTGGCTGGCTGACATGTCGTAACGAGGATGCCTCAAAAAAAATTTGTGGCAACAGCGATTTTATGATTTGACTTTGAGCTCTTCATAGGTGACCGCAGTTCATTTCACGTAAACGGCATGTATCCACGCGGCCTTTCTCACGTAATTCAACAGTTCTTACTAATGCGAGGAAGTCTACCTTTATCAAAACGTAAGGGAAGTTCTAGCCGGTTCAGCACGACTTTCCATGAAAAGGTTTGATCCACTGAGTCAAAAAAGTTATAATTAATGTATTATCTTATTAGTCATCAAGCCCCTGTGGGATATCTCGCTTTTTCCTCTCCCTCCGCACCGCAGGGGCTTTTTTTATTCACTAAAAAAATTCTCTATTCCACTGCTGCCCTACTAACCAGCGTATGATACGGAGTTTGGAATCCGGATATATATTATCTCATGGCCAGTTCCAAGAAGGTCAAATTATGCAATTAATGATTACTATCTTACTCCTATTTCTGAAAATCTCTTCCCTCACGCAAACTGGTTTCCCATCTTCGGCTTGTGGCAAAGACTTTGACCTCAAAAGGCTTAATTCTGGTGATTAGCTCACCTTGTTCTACCGTTATCTTTTCTACGCCGTAGAGCAATTCCAAATCGCGGCCGTTGAGAGGACCTATACCTGTGACTTCTACTCCCATATAGGTGCGATTGTCTTCGTTGACTAAGATGATGACCCAATCTCCATCGGCATGACGAACAGACATTTTTACCCCTCGCTCTGATAAGTCCCGACGCATCTCTATCAATGAGAGCTGCGCATGTTGATACTCGGAGGCTACGAAGAAAGGCTGCAAGGCTTCCAATTCACTTGTTAAGGCATAAATAGATTGCCTAAACTTAGATGATTTCAAGTAATGCGAACCCCAATACAGAATGCCTCTTGTCCCGTGAACAATAACATCATATGCCATGAAACGCGACTCTGCAAATGATGGATAAACCACAGTCTTGTGGCCATAATAATCTCCTAATTCACTCCACGAAAATGCTTGTAAAACCATCCATACAGGCTTTTGGCTTCGGCCAACCTGCTTCCACCGCTCAGTTGCATCGCCAACTATAGCCACATCCCGGCTTCCTTCACGAACAGGGTAGATATCACAGCCTGTAATATCTATGTGGTCAATATACTGGCGGACAAACTTTAGGTCGCTCTGAGCGGCTTCATTAATCCAGATTTGGCGTTTATTACGGTCAAGTGTACGAATCAACTCGATCGAATCACGAAGTTTGGGAATTATTTGTCTGGCCTGCTCTTCAGAATAAGCGATGGCACGGGGAGTTTGTCTTCTCCATTCATCAGGTGATTTGTAGACACCTTTAGTGCGATACAAACCACTCCAAGCGGTAAAGTTATGAACGATTTCGTCTGGTCCTTCCCAAATGGCCAGGGCTGGATGTGTTATCAGTGACTCGATCTTTTCACGTAGCGATTCACTACTTCCTGCCTGCATAGGTACTGGAATCCAACCTAATATTCCGACTGAGGCAGCTCTATCCAAATCAGTTTTATTATGGCAACGCACTATATTTATGCCTGATTGAGCCATCTTTTCGAGTTCTGCATCTTCCTTGGGCAGTTCATAGCAGCCGATGGGAAACAAATATCTTCCATCTTTAGGCAAGAAGCCACGAGTGGTTAGAGGAGGGATTTCTGTTGCAATTGATACTGATGTAACCGAGATAGCAGAAATATCCTCTCCGGCCGCTATTAATCGAGGTGCAATAAGAAGCAGAAGAAAAGCCAATTTCGTGGTTTTTATTATTCGCATCTCAATTAACTCCACAATTATGTGGTGAGTGGTGAGTGGTAAGTGGACTCACCAATTAACCAATTAACTACTCACCAATTAACCTTCTCGACAGTAATCTTTTTCTCTGAACGATTTAAAGTTCATTAAGGTGAAGCCATCATAGGGTCAAGTCCATCATCAATTTAACAAGTCTGATAGGAAAAGTCCACTCTATAAACGAGCCTCTTAATGCTTTTAATCTTAGCATCAGGAGGGGCAGAAACTTGGAAATGGATTTTGTTCCCTACCCACCCAGGCTTGGCAACACTCCACCCCAACCTGCGAGGGCCGGTACTTGGTTTGCAGAGAGAATCCACGCCCTCAGCCTTTGAAGAGCTAATAGCTGTTCTATAACAGCCGTAACCATGAAAACGAAGACCCCGCAACGTAAGGAAAGTATCAGCGCATCATTGCTCCACCTTCACGGTGCACAATCCGATTAGATCTTGAAGAAGATTCTCCTTCGGTAAAGGTAGTACAAAAACAACCATTTCAATGTCGCGGCGGTTGCAGCAGTGATGAGTGGTTCCGCCGGGCCGAGTAGTTCCGCACAACCACCGATAAAGACATTGGCGATGCCATGTGGTGAGTGGTGAGTGGTGAGTAGTGAGTAGTAAGTGGACTCACCAATTAACCAATTAACTACTCACCAATTAACCTTCTCGAAGTACGTTTCTCCTGACAGACATCTTCCGTAGGTTACATTGCAGCAATAGGCCTAAGCCACAAGTCAAAAAGGTAAAAGACGTGGACCATAACTTCTTGTTTATGGGGAACGACAAATGCACGACCATACTGAACGCGACAAAAACAGCTCCGACAAGAAGAAGGATAATTGTGTTGTTCCTTGGGCTCTCTGAAAACCGTAACCATTGGCCCGCGATTGCTCCAAACAATGCCGTCGATATTGTTGGAACGAGGCTGATTGATAAAATGTGCTTGAAATTAGGCGAGATGATATCGGAGAGTTTCTGAGAGATGAAAGTGGTGAGACACCCCGCTTCGCTGAAGTCGCCTGCCCCGTGACCCGGTACCGGAACAAACCTCATGACCAACCAATAACCTATTACTAGCCCGAAGGCCCAAAGCGCCTGGCCTCTCGGCTTGGCGTTCAACATGATGATGGCGGCAAAAAAGTAGCTAATACCGATACGATAAAGTACGCTGTAATAGCCCCATGTGGGGTGCGCACCGCCCGGTGTACCCCAAAATACGAGCCCTAAGAGAAACAGCACAACCGTCCGGACGACTATGTGTATGTGGTGAGTGGTGAGTAGTAAGTGGACTCACCAATTAACCAATTAACTACTCACCAATTGCCAAAGGAATAAGGCATTGCAACCCCGACGATGAAGATGAAAAGCGGAAAGATCAAATCCCACAATGTAAAGCCGTGCCACTCTGGGTGACGGCATTGTTGGGCCAAGAAGTTGAAAACTGCATTGTCTGACACCTGTGGAAGAGCACGCAAGATACCTCCAAGTCCTACGAGAAGGAACATGTCAAGGCCCCGTAGGGCATCCAGCGACTGTAATCGACCCACCGCCGGGGAGTCTTCAGATGGTTCATCAATGCATTTCAGCTTTCTCATTGACCATCCTTTCTTGGGTTTGTTCTTGCCAAAAACTCCGTCCTTCTTGATTCTCAACGACTTATGTACAATCGCCGGCTCTCGTGTAGCCATGGTAGATAATACTGGAATTAGGGTGAGTTGGCCAACATGAATATTTTCAGGGTGCTCTTTCTCGTACTTCTTAGCCTGTTTCGTCGTCGGAGGGACTTGACCCTGGAGGAAGCAAACACCGCACCTGCGACCTGTGACAATAGGGAGGCGGTTTGTTTGGAGAGGCCTCGAGCCGTGGCCCTTTGGATCTGGTGAGGTTCATCCTGTCCCCAAAATAGCACAGGGCCTTTGCTTATAAGATTGGATATTGCTATTCCTTGCAATTTCAAGGTTCTTTGTTAATATCTTACCATGCGAACGCAACATGTGGACATAAGGCGGCGCGATTTTTTAAGCGGTGCGACAGCGGTGGCTGGGATCCTCGTGGCGCCGTGGCTCGGGCTTAGTGCTTCAGAGGCTAAAGCAGCCTTCGAGTCTGCTGAGCGGCAACGAATTGAAGCCGCGATTCCAAACAGAGCCTTCGTTCCTCCTGACGGGCATCGGAAGCTCCTGATTTTCGACCTCAATGTCGGATACGGCGGGCATCGCTCCATCCCTACTGCCAATCTGGCTTTTAAGCTGATGGGCTCAAAGACCGGCGCCTTTGAGACAGTAATCAGTAGAGACCCATCCATCTTCAAGCCCGAAAATCTAAGGCAGTTTGACGCCGTCTTTCTGAACAACACAGTGGGTAATCTCTTTGAAGACCTCAAGTTGAGGCAAAGTCTAATCGAATTTGTTTATGGTGGTGGTGGACTTCTTGGTGTTCATGGGACTTCGGTGGCCTTCACACGCTGGCCCGGTGCTTATGAGGACTGGCCGGAGTTTGGCATAATGCTCGGTGCGCGCGGCGCGAACCACCGCGACAGCAATGAGCATGTCTTTATAAAACTCGATGACCCCAATCACCCTATCAATCAGCCTTTCGGCGGCAAGGGCTTCGAGTACCGGGACGAGTTCTTTCGTGTCCACGGGCCTTATTCGAGGAACAGGGTCCGCGTGCTTCTGAGTATCGACACCGAGAAAACCGACATGAATCAGGGACAGGCACGCGGCAACTGCTTCCGCGAGGATAATGACTACGCGCTGGCGTGGGTGCGTCAGTACGGCCGGGGACGGGTTTTCTACTGTACTATCGCACACAATCCCTACGTCTTCTGGGATCCGAAGATGTTGCAATTTTATCTTGCCGCCACTCAGTTCGCCTTGGGAGATCTGTCGGCACCAACAATACCGAGCAGCAAATTGACGCCAGCTATCCGCGCACAGGAAAAGCTGGGCTGGCGCCTCGGTATCGAGGCCTACACTTTTGGGTTCCCGCCCGGCGGGGTCCCTCATAAATACACACTCTTCGAAGCAATCGAGCGTACCGCTGAACTCGGCCTACCTTATATAGGCGGCTTGAGCTTCCAGAAGGTCAGCAAAGACATACCGAAGAACTTCGATGACCAACTCACCGATGACGAGCTTAAACAAATCCGGCTGAAATTAGACTCAGCCGGCGTTCGTCTCCTGACGTATTACATCCACAAAATTCCGGGCGATATAGCCGGCTGCCGCAAGGTGTTCGAGTTTGGACGAAAGATTGGAGTCGAAACATTCATGTCGGAGCCATCTCCGGAATCTCTGGATACAATCGAGAAATTCTGCGATGACTATAACATCAACTTGGCCATTCACAACCACGACCAAAAGGCCTCGCCGCTTTATTGGCACCCTGAAAGCATTTTGAAGGTTTGTCAGGGCCGCAGTAAGCGGATTGGGGCCTGCGGCGACCTCGGTTATTGGATTAGATCCGGAATTGACCCAATCAAGGCTGTGGACACGCTCAAGAATCGCTTGCTCACCTTGCAGATGCACGACCTGAATGAGCTAAGTTCTGAAGGTCACGATGTACCCTGGGGGACTGGCGTTGGCAAGACTGGACAGTTTATAGAGGAAATCCACCGCCTGGGCATCAGGCCCACCATGTTCGGCCTCGAATATTCTTATAACTGGTTTGAATCGATGCCTGAGATATCGCGGTGCATCGACTTCTTCAACAAAGTGAGCATGGAGCTGGCAAAGTGAGGTTTCTGATGACACGAATGGATTGGTGAGTAGTTAATTGGTTAATTGGTGAGTCCACTTACTACTCACCACTCACCACTCACCACTCACCACTCACAACTCACCACATGGTCCGAAGAACTTCGATGACCAACTGGTGAGTAGTTAATTGGTTAATTGGTGAGTCCACTTACTACTCACCACTCACCACTCACCACATGGCCGTCTGCGATGTAGATATGCTGCGATGCGAGGACGGCAAACGTCGCGTGGAGGAAACCTACGCCGACAGCCATTCCAAGAGCACGTATCGTGGCTGCGCGGCTTATAATGACTATCGTGAGCTCCTGGCCCGATCGGACATTGATGCCGTGGTGATTGCTACGCCGGACCATTGGCACGCATTGCAGGCGATTGACGCGGCTAAGGCGGGCAAGGACATCTATTGTGAGAAGCCGATCTCGATAACAGTTCAGGAGGGACGCAGGCTGGCCGAGGAGGTGCGCAGGTATAGCGGGGTCTTTCAAACCGGAACGCAATACCGTTCTATTCCAACCATCCGTCAGGTCTGCGATTTTGTACGCGCAGGTGGACTCGGTAAGGTCAAATCGGTTTTCACGTTGTGGAACAACCTGGGGGGCTTCATTGGAGCCGCTCGTTTCAAGCCATACGCTCACGTGATGAATGTCGAGAAGTCCGGCAGTTCGTATGTGCCTCTGGATTTTGCTCTGCTGGCCGAACCGGTACCGGAAGGATTGGACTGGGACCTGTGGGTCGGCCCGGCTCTTTGGCACTCGTATAACCGCTTATACCACACGAATCCGTCACCGGGTGTAGTACCATGGTCATTTTGCGAGGATTTCGGCGCGGCCTCAGTGACCTGGCATCACTCTCACAGTGCGGACGTGATTCAGTATGCGCTGGGTATGGAAAACAGTGGGCCGGTAGAGCTCATTCATCCAAATAGCGCAGAGTACCCAACACTTACCTGCAAGTATGCAAACGGGACACTCCTTCACCTGGTTGATCACTGGGCAATGGTGAAGGAGATCTATAAGGCGGTTCCTGCAACAGCCCGGTTAGCGGGTAACTTCGGAGGCGTATTCGTCGGAGAACACGGCTGGGTTACATCGATGTCCACCGGCGGGCTCGTTGAAGGTGGTCCTGAGAATCTATTCGAGAAGATGAAGCTTAGGACTCGGCAGGTGAACATCGGTGAAAATAACCATCATTCGAACTGGTTCGAGTGTATTCGTACACGGCAGCGGACAAGCTCCGACGAGGAGATTGGTCACCGATCGGCATCACTGGGACATCTGGTGATCATCGCGCATAAGTTGCAGCGGTCCTTAAAGTGGGACCCGGTCAAGGAAGAGTTTCCAGGTGATGAGATGGCAAACCGTTTGCTCTTCCGTGCGATGCGTGCGCCGTGGCATTTCTAAGAGATTAATAAAAGTATCTTCCTCGTTACCCCATCAACACTCCCTTGTGATTCCCGGCTGGGGGGCTGGATAGATGCCGTCAGGACTGGCGTGGATCGGGGCGGGGGTGTCAAAAGTCACGTTGTCAATGTCTTCAACGAATTGAAAGTCGGAGTTCAACGCCTGGTCCCAAGTGATGTATTGGCCGGTGTGGGTCGCCATGCGTCCCATTAAGGCGGCCACATCTGCTTCACCTGCCCGCCGGGCCTCGTTGTGCGGCTTATCCTGCCGGATGGCGTCAAGGAGCACCTGCCATTCGGCGTGGTACGGATTCGGATCGGGCCGGCCAAATTCCCAGACAATGTTTGCCGGGACCATGTCGTGGCTCTTATAGATCTTCGGCTTGGGCTGGCCCAGGGTCGCCATTATCACGGCCGAGCCTTTGGAGCCGTGGACATAGTCGGAGTATGTGTTCCAGCAACCGTTCATATGACGTGAGAAGGCAAACAGCTTCGTACCATCCGCAAAGGTATATTCCACCGTGTAATGGTCGAACTGATTGCCCGCCTGCTCGTAACAGCGGCCGCCCATCCCCTGAGCCGAGATCGGCCAGGCCCCTTTTGTCCAGCAGGCCACGTCAATGTTGTGACAATGCCAGTCGATGAAGAAGCCGGATGATACCCAGGTAAAGCTGTTTGGGTTCTGGAGCTGGAATACCAGCTCATTAACGTTTTCCGGCTTACGTGGGCAGTGGACCGGCCCGTGTACCCGGTAAATCCGCAGGGTATGCACATCCCCGATGGCCCCATTGCGAATCCGCCGGATTACCTCCTGCCGTGCCTTGGAGTGCCGCCACATAAAACCGACGCCGACTTTCAGATTCTTCTTCTCGGAGACCTCGGCGGCTTTGAGCCAGCGGCGGACGGCGGGTGCATCGGTTGCGAACGATTTCTCTGCAAAGACGTTCACACCTTTGTTGACGGCGTATTCGAAGTGGAGCGGGCGAAAAGCTGCGTGTGTAGTCAACAGCACCACGTCGTCCGGTCCCAAGCAGTCGATAGCTTTCTTATAGGCATCGAAGCCGACAAACTGCCGTTCAGGAGGCACATATATCTTATCCGCAAAATCCTTTGTCAGATTACCTAAACTACTTTGCAGGCGCTGTTCGAACAGGTCGGCCATAGCGTAGAGTCTCACCCGGCCGCCGGTAGTCGAGAAGGCATCGGCGACTGCACCTGTTCCGCGGCCTCCGCAGCCCACCAATGCCAGCCGTATCGTATTGTCCTCAGCGGCATGAATCCGAGACAGAGCGACGCCGGTAAGAACCGAACCGGCAACCAATGTTCCACTCTGTGATAAGAACTGCCGCCGAGAAGGTTTGTTTGGTTCTGTCAACAATGAACTCAACGTGTGAAGCTTGGTTTGTTGTTTCATAATTGCTCCTCTATTAAAAAGCGAAGGGTACGAAAAACAATGTGACCCAGCAAAAGCATGAATCAACACTTGTTAAATTAATCATTTATATTATCCTTTGGACCTTTCGGATGCAACATATATTATCCTGGTGATGGTGCGATAGAAGACAACAAGACCTTATTAAGGAGAAAAACAACAAAACATTTGATTAGAAGGACCTCTTTTGTTAGACTACTCTGAGTACTCGTTGTAGTGTTATCGCCGTTACAATAAATCATTCTGGAGGTAGCCTATGTCAACGATCACAAAGAAAGAAATTGTCGACAGAATTGCTGAAAGTACTCAGGCTAAGCGTGTGTTGGTGAAAGCTACAGTTCAAAATTTTCTCAATGAAGTTATCTCCGAGCTTGCTAAGGGGAACCGCTTAGAGTTTCGTGATTTTGGAGTTTTTGAAACTCGTGACCGCGCACCAAGGATGGCACAAAATCCGAAGACTCTCGAACAAATCCATGTCTCAGGTAAGAGAGTAGTGAAGTTCAAGGCGGGTCGGTTGATGAAGCAAAAACTAAACAGCCAGAATGCAAAAGTATAACAGTCACTTCAAGAACACTCCTGCACAAATCTTAAACGATTTATACTACAAGTTACCCTTCCCACGAGCTGCAAAATGTCAATATTCTTCGTTAAATTCGTGTCTCCAAAATGACTCCACAGATGTTGATATTGCTCAGATCGACCACAAACGAACATCACTTTTTTGCTGAAAAACACAATTTCCCAAAATCTGGCTCCTTACACAGATGTTGTTTGCCACTACAATGTTACCCGGTGGTACTCCGTCATTACCGGCATAGTATGGTTCGAGGTCCGCAAGTTCTTGATAGCGAGTGCTAAAGGGCGGTTCCAGATGTATCAGCGGAGTTTCCACTAAAGAAACCAAAACGGTGCTCTGCTCCAATAATATCGACGGCCAGAAGTACAGGATTCCGGTCCTCCGGTCGAGGTACCATTCCTGGGGTTTGTCCACCTCTTCAAGGATGTTCAGGAAGTAGAATCGCCCGCCATGTCCGCCTGCCCGAAAACCATAGTTGCCATACAGTGGGCTCGTTTTGATCAGCCGCTTTTGTGTGTCGATGGTCGCAATGTGCTCATGGGAGTTGGCCCAGTCATAGGCCCAATATCCGTGAACCCAAATATCGTTGGCATCGGCCCATTTGTCCGGACGGTCTGCTTCATAGTTAAAGCCCGCATCGAGTTTGCCCATTGTTCCGCCGTGGTTGTCACCAACCGGTTCAGGATAGCCAACAATTTGAAGGAAGCCTTCGGTAGGCCGGGCAGCGGCAAAACGCACCTATTGTGCGCTATATGCCACCAGCTTGCCCTACAGGCAAAGAAGGTTTACTTTACTACGTGCGATTCGATTGTCCAGCAGCCTCTCAGGGCCCAAAGGGACCTGGAACTTGATAAGCTACTGAAGAAGCTGTCGCGGTTCGATGTGATGATGATAGATGATTTTGGTTATGTAAAGCGGGCCAGGAAGAGGAAAAATAAGGATAAATAATATCGCAATTTTTGCCCCCCATGGGGGGCACTCCCTAACGGTCATAAGCTAAGGATAAGTGTTAAGAAGAAAGGGTAGAAAAAACTGTCATTGAAAGGAAATTATAATTGACGCTGGACACTGGCAATAGAGCCAAGGGGATACTTGGCTGAAAGGCAGAATCCATTTGCTAAAATCAGGGAGCGCAAAATAACTGAGAACGAAATACGCTACGTTACAGTCGAAGAATACCGCAAATTGGTGAAAACAGCAGAGAAAATTTGGTGGTATGCCCTGTTTTCATTAGCTTATGGTAGCGGCTTAAGACGCAATGAAATACTTCATCTGACTTGGGCAGACATTGACTTCGAGCATCAGCGAATCAAGGTCAGTGCTAAGAAAGGCGCCGAAGATATCATCAAGTGGGAGCCAAAGAATCGGAAGAATCGCATTGTGCCGATGTCTGATAAGAGTTCTCAACTCCTGGCTAACATCCAGGCTCAGGCCCCGGAAGGCCATCCGTATGTTTTTGTTTCACCCAAGCGTCTTGAGCGGATATAGCAACGGCGGAAGATCGGCAAGTGGAATCCAAGGTCGGCATTGGTGAATAATTTGACCAGAGATTTCAACGTTGTTCGCCGCAGAGCAAATGTGGCAGAGTGTACCATACATGACCTGAGGAGATCAGCTATCACCAATTGGGCTCAAAGGTTGCCGATTCAGGTGGTTCAGACACTTGCAGGGCATTCGAACGTAGCAACGACGAGGAAATATTATCTTGCTGTGCGATTTGAAGACTTTGCCGCAGCAGGTGAATTGTTGAATAGTATCTTGGCAAAAACTGAGGTCGATTGACAATAAATTGACACCATTTTGGACTTTTGGGGTGACATGTACAAAAGGACGCCAAATATAAGTGTTTAGCAGCCAATGACTTAGCCTAATGGGCAGGGGCGGAATTGAACCGCCGACACACGGATTTTCAGTCCGTTGCACAAAAAACACAAGTCCTGATAAAACAAAGACTTGCGAAACCTCAAAAGAGCAGTTGACACCTCAGTTGACACCTAAATCCCCAAAACAGGCCAAAATTGACACCTCAGAACTACCTTCAGACCTTGCTGAAATTGTAGCTGTTTGGCCGGAACTGCCGGAGCATATCAAAGCGGCAATCAAAGCCTTAAGCCAAAGCCAATAGACGAAAAGAAGTGCCCTTGTACCACAGACTATGACCTGCTCGGCCTGGGCGGTGATAAGTAGAAGCAAAAAAAGAGGGCGAAAGCATGTTGCAATCGCCCTGATTGAATCAACTAAATAACAGAGTTTTACTTCTTGCGAGTAAGGATAGACTTAACCTGGGTATCGCTCCACTTTACACCTGACCTTGTGGGTATTCCTTCTTTGTTTAGTTGTCGCGCTATAGTCCTGAATCCCATGCGTTTTTCACCGTGGGGCTTTCGGTGAAGCTCTTTGATTCTCTTGATAATTTCAGCTTCGCCTGGATAGTAGCCATAAGGCTTACGGCCTTCGCATCGGCCTGTTTTGGCTCTCTTAGCATCTCTGGCTTTGCGCAGTTTGTGGACGAGAAGCCGTTTGTCCAGTTCGGCAATGTTATTTTGTATCTGGACTATAAACTTTTTCCAGGGGTCATTTTCGTCCTGTACGTCTTCGGTGACGTTTTGGCCCGTCATTGCGCTGATCATAGCAATACCTTTGCGAATCAGCAGCGCCAACAATTGCTCGGAGACCATAGAGCGCCTGCCGAATCTATCCATACACTCGATGATGATTGTCCGGCAGCCATTGCTCAGCATGTCCTCGACCATACGTAAAAACTCAGGTCGGTCCTTCTCTGTGCCTGTGTACGCTTCTTTGTACCACTCGATGATCTTGTAGCCGTGTTTTTTTGCGTAGCCTCTTATCTCGTCGCGCTGTCTCTCGAATCCATGTCCGCGTATCTGGCCTTTGCCCGATACCCGCAAATAGCCAACAGCAATTTTGCTTGTTCGTTTTGCCATAATCTTACCTCACTTTATTCTAACATATCGCCTGATTCAATAGTCATCAGTATTTGGCGGCAGTTGTTCCTACAGTTTTGGGCAAGTTTGATGTAGCTTTGCAAAGGTTTGCCATTAAGGTTTTCTTTGATGGCTATTTGCTGACAATGCTCTGCAAAAACTTTTGCAAGTCCCTGATTTGTCAATTCGATTTTAGCACACCTGGAAAGCAGTGGATTTGCGTCAATCTGGTCGTCAAACAGCTTGGATTCGCCCTGTTTCGTTGTTGTGAAGATAATACAGATATGATCCGGTATTCGCTCCAGAAGGCCCAGCAGACGCCGTATAATGGCCTTACGTAGTCCGTGAGCTTCATTGATAATATAAGCCCTGCCGCCTTTGCCGGGCGCAAAATAGTGCATGTCGCGCTCTATTTTATCAATCTCTGAAACTGAAAGCTGGTCGGCGCTGTCAAACTCATTGATATAGAACTCATCGGCGCCTTGCGCTGCGATAAGCTTGGCAATGGTAGTCTTACCGGTCCCGCTTGCTCCGGAAATCCACCAGGCACGTCCACCCCAGCTTCGCGATAATAGTATCTTGGCTTTTTTGACAGCTTTGTCCTGTCCTAAAACTCCGTCAAAAGTTGACGGTCTATATTTCTCAGATAGTGTTTCCATCATTTTATCCTTATCATAAAAAAATGGGTTTCGTTTGTTTGTTTCCCTTTGGCACTGCCCTGGCCCATCATAAAGACAGACCAGGGCTTTGCGCCTTTGGCTTACGCAACTGCAAGCGCTTCGTCAATCGTCAAAGTTTGATATTTGTCCCAGGGCTTGTAGTTGTGTGCTGGCTTTGTTGGTCGTCCGCAGTTGTGGCTCCATTGTCCGCGCCGTCTTGACCAGCGAAAGCCAAAATCCTTCAGGGCTTGCCTGATGTTAGCAGGGGGTTTGGAATCAAACTTAACCCATACCCACCTGCCTACTACACGCGCAGGCAGGTTCTGCGCTTTGCAGAACTCCAGGACTTCGATAATTGAGTGATTTGACTTGCTTCTTTGGGTTTGTTCTGTTACTGTTTCCATGTTCTAAACTCCTTATCAGTTTAGGACCACGGTCGGGGATGTCTCAAGCATCGCCCGGCCACTTTAGTTTTGTGACTTGCCGGTCAAGCCACTTCACTTAAAAGTATAACACTACATCGGAATATTGCAAGCATTTCTTTAGAATTATTTGCTATTATATCACTAAGTCCTTATATAGAAGAGTAGTTACAAGGCAAAATATTTTTTAGCTTTCTTATTTTTTCTAACTGTTGCCTGTTAAAACTCCAGCGTTTCAAAGTCGTTTGTGCAGATGATCCACCTATGCTTTGCCTGGGCTTTGCAAGCGCTTTTGAAACTGAACAAAAGCCAGTTGAATCTTGCACAAAATCCAGATAAAACATAGCCGAAAGCAAAGCAAAAGGCTATTGCAGTCAGCACACAATCAAAAACGAATTGGACGGGGAACTAAGGGGGGGATAGGCGCTCGCGGGTGGGGGGTGGTTCGCTGAGGTTCCTATATATGTCTCACTATATCGAAGTCAAATTTACGAATTGTTTTCCTTGAGATAAATCTCTCTATGTGGTATTCCGGCAAGTCTACAGACTAACTCTACTGCGATATGAACCTTTCTATGGTTTCAGTGGAGTGGGTCCTCTGTGCCCAAAAGCTTGACTTGTCTCTGTGACCAAACTTAGCTTTGATATGAGGGAGTCAAGGAAACAGAAATGCACCTGTGAAAATGCGAAAAATGCGAAATGGCTTTAATAGCTTAAAAACAAGGCAAACTGTAAGCGGTATAGTGCCCTTATGCAAATCTCTGCAACTCTTAAGATAGTTTAACACCAACTGTTAGCTAATCATACCACTGTTACTATATCGTACAAAACAAGTGATATTATACTATTTTTTTTACGATAAAAGTCAAGAATTTGTTCGATAATTTTTTCTTCTCAACATCAAACCCCCCAAGCCGAGAAGATAATTTACAACGTTCTGCGTCTGCGCAAGAGCCAGCCGGAAAAACTGAGGCCGATACTGCCGAGAATAAACAATTAAACCGCAGCTATAACAGCTTATCGGGCCTTACAGAAAATTGTAGCCAACCTCAAGTTTTTATGCCTTACCCAACGTATACGTAAATGCTTGTAGCAAAAGAAGATAGGGGCTAAAAACGCCCGGAGGAAAAGTTTTTTTCAGAAATTAACAATTTTTTTTTAGGAATCAGTACGCCAATGACGTATAATATACATGTATGGAGATTTTTGAAACGAGTGTTTTCACTAAGCAGATCACTCGGTTTATTAGCGATGAAGATTATCGGCAGCTTCAGTGTTCATTGGTTATGAATCCTTTAGCTGGAGTACTGATTAAGAACAGCGGTGGATTGCGAAAACTTCGCTGGCGAATCGAAGGTAGGGGCAAGAGTGGAGGTATTAGAGTTATTTACTACTATGTGACCTCGGACGACAAGGTCTTCATGTTGGTTGCATACGATAAAAGCAAGAAGGATGATTTGACAAAAAAACAACTGGCAAGCTTGAAAAAAATCGTAAGGGAGGAACTGTCATGAACCGGGAGTTATTTGAAGATTTAAGCAAGAGCATCAAAGAGGCAGGTAAAATTCGGAGAGGAGAAGTAAAGGCCTCTCGCGTGTTTACATACAGCGCTGTGGATATACGTAAGCTCAGAAAGTCTGTTAAGGTCTCACAATCCAACTTTGCAAGGATGATCGGAGTCAGTGTCGACACAGTGCAGAACTGGGAACAAGGGCGTAGGAAACCGAGAGGCCCAGCAATGGCACTGCTTCGAGTCTTCGAGAAGGACCCGAAAGTTGTTGTGGGTGCTTTGGGTTAGTTAAACACAGTCAGTCAGTTCAGATCGCTTTATGTTACCCTACCAAAGCTCTGTTTGCGGATAGCTTACATATTTTGCACAGCTTGCAGACAGAATCTCACCTTAACGCCTCTTTCTCACTATCACCGCACCCAAGCCAAGCAAAAAAGACTGGCTTCGAGACTATTCCCGCCAGGGCTTCTTGGCTTTATATGCTGCCAAACGTTTTTCGTATTCGGCTTTGACATTATCATCTGCAAGCTCTATAGCCTTTTTCTGGTATTCAATAGCTTTATCAAAATCACCTGATTCAGCATAGGCCGCAGCAAGAACAGACAGAGAAATATGGCTTTCGTAGTTAGTGAACTCACATGCTTTCTGAGCCAACTTAACAGCTTGCTCCCCATCACGGAACTCATCCCTGGGGCAGGTAGCGTAGAAGAGAGCTAAGTTTCCCAAGGTGCCAGATTCATTTGGGTCAATTTCCAGTGCTTTGTTGTAGCTGCCCAAAGCATTGGCATAATCATCCAACTTGAAGTACGCATTTCCGAGCATATTGTACGCATTTTTGTCATTGGGGTCTATCTTGATGGCCTGCGTGAAGCAATCTTTAGCTTCTTCGTAGCGCACCATCATAAGGTAACAGTTGCCCAGCCACTCTAATGCCGCTGTATTATTTGGGTCAACCTGTAAGCATTGTTTTAGGTAATCTCCTGCCTCATCGTAAGAGCCCAAAAAAAAGCAATTCCTACCTAATTCAACGTACAAGGTTGCGTCATTCGGTTCGAGATTTATCGCTTTTTTATAAGCTTCAACAGCATCTTTGTAGCGGTGTTGGGTTTCATATATACTGGCAAGTCCATCATATAAAATATACTCATCAGGTCGAATGTTTATTGCTTCTTGATAGGCCAAAATGGCTTCATCGTATGATTTAAGATGTTCCAAAGCTCCAGCAAGACCCAGATATGCGTGGAATAGCTGCTCTCGATTCTCGGCTGTTTCGATAGATTGTTGATAAGCATTTCTCGCTTCTTTATAACGACCTAAAACTGTATATGACTGCCCAAGTCCTAAATATGCCAACGGATTCGGTCTAATCTCGACAGATTCTGAATAAGCTTCCAATGCACTGTTGTACTCTCCTCGGTTAAAATAGCAAGTCCCTGCATTGGAATAGCAAGCAGACGCTGCTGGCTTTTTGCCCAGTGCCTTATAACAGTCGCCAAGTTCACCATACACAAGCGGATCACCTGGAGCAATTTCAATAGACTTTTGTAAGGATATGATGGCTTTTTCGTTTTGCCCCAAGGCATGGCAGTAAGAACCTAATACAGCGTGTACTTGGGCGTTTCCAGGTTCAATTGCAGTTGCCTGTTTTAATGCAGACACGGCTTTTTCATAATCTTTAGAAGACCAATAGTTTATTGCAAGGCCAATCCATGAAGACGTATGATTTGGGTCAATTTCAAGAGCATTTTCGTATGCCTTTGCCGCCTCTTTGGGAAGTCCCAACTCTTCATAACAACCAGCAATTACAACGTATATGTCGACCTGGTCTGGATTTATTTCAAGTACTCTTCTATATGCATCAAATGCTTTGTCATACTGTTTCAACTTAACATTGCAACCTCCTAATCCCCATAGCGATAAAACATCATCTGAGTCAATTTCAATAGCTTTGCTGTACAATTTTACCGCTTCTTGATAGTCGCCCAATTCTTGATAGCATAATCCGGAAGACCGATATGCATCCGTGTAGTAGGGTTTTATTGTCAATGCTTTATCAAACCAAAGCAAAGCTTCGTTATAATTCTCATATCCCATTTTGTTATAACCAATATCATAGAATCTTTTTGCGGCTCTCTCGTTTCTACTTTCAAGTCTGTCTGAAATCAACAAATACCCCAGAATGCTCAGAAGAACAAAAGCCATAATCCCTGCAATTTTAAGTGGATTCCTTCGCAGAGTCTTATAAGCTCTGCGGGTAATGCTCGGCCTCTTGGCGGCGATAGGCTTGAACTCAAGTACGTTTTGAATATCTGCCGCAAAATCGCTTGCGCTTTGGTATCTGTCTTCGGGAGACTTTTCTATGGCGTGAAGCAAAACGATATTGAGGTCAGTTGACAGTCGAGAGCAGTATTTTTTAGGTGGGATGGCCTCCCTGGAAATTACCCTTGTAAGCGTCTCATTTACAGTATCGCCTTCAAATGGTGGATGCAGAGTCAGGCACTCGTAGTAAGTTGCCGCTAATGAGTACACATCGCTTCGACAATCTACTGTTTCAGGTTTGCGAATCTGCTCTGGCGATACATAGCTGGGTGTACCAAAGAATTCACCCGTCACCGTTATAGTCTGTTGAGTCTCGGCTTTTGCCAAACCAAAATCTACGAGTTTTGCTGTGCCGTCAGAGGCAATAAGGATATTGGATGGTTTTATATCACGATGCAGGATGCCTTTGTTATGAGCGTAATCCAAAGCGGATGCTATACTGATAATCATCCTGCTCGTGGTAACAATGTAGTCTGTATCAATTTCTGCTCCGTTTGAATCCTTAGCTCCATCGGGCTTATCATCGTAGATACTGGCTTGACCCTCCAGACACTTTCGCATAACATCGCTTGCCTTCTCATTGGGCCTTGCGTTACGAATACTCCTTAGAACCACATCCAGGGAGGCTCCCTTGATATACTCCATCGCAAAGTATGAATACGGACCCTGTTCTCCAACTTCGTAGATGGACACAATATTGGGATGGGAAATCTTTGCCAATACTTTAGCTTCTCGTTTGAATCGCTCTAATGTTTTTTTGCGGGCACCACTGACATCGCTTATGACCTTCAGTGCCACCTCTCTGTCGAGGGAAACCTGCCGTGCAAGAAATACCGCCCCCATTCCACCTGTTCCGATTAGGCTCAGAACTTCAAAATCTCCGAGCTTCTGGCCAACGAGGTCGTGTTCATCTATTGTCTCGCCAAAATCACTATCGTCCGACTGCATAAGGCAAGAGAACAGACCATTGATTCTCTGTATCTTTCCTATTTTCTGCCTGATCTGATGCTCAAGGCCAGGGTAGCTTTTCACAAATTCATCTATGTTTAGTTCTTGCCCCTGTAGTTGAGCATCAAGGAATTGCTGAACCGCTTGGTCAACAATGTTCTCGTGGTTGTTCTCAGGTGATTCTGCCATTAGTTATCCTCAAGAGCACTGGCAAGTGCTATCATTGCACGAGAAAGCAGCATCCTCACTGCACCAGGAGCTTTACCTAATCTGTCGCTCAGCTCCTTGGAGGATAGTCCCTCGATTTTAGTCAGAAGAATCACTTCTTTATACTCCGGCTTTAGTTTATCCAGCGCCTTCTCAAGTTTATCTAATTCCTCTCGTCTGGACATTATCACGCTCGGTGTTGTCGTATCAACAGGCCCGGACATCTTCACAAAGCTATCCTGGGCGCTTTGTCTATTATTATTAAGCGACATTTCTTTGCGAATGTCACGCTTATCAGCGTGTAATTTTTTCAGATTGTCTCGAAGCCTATTTTCCGCTATTGTTGACATCCATCGCAGGAAATCCCCCTCGTTCCGATATGTGAAGCTCTCCAAATCCCTCAAAGCAGCAATAAAGGCATCCTGGACCAAATCCATCGACTCCATCTTGGAGCGTAGCTCATTACCCATGCGCAGTCTTATTATACGCCTTACCCGTTCACCATAGACCTTGCATAACTGCTCTAAGGCTAATTCATCGCCGGTCTTGGCTAAGGCAACTAATCGCTGGGTGTTATGACTGAAACTGTCTTGCAACGTTCGCTAAGCTCCACAAATTAAAGATGCTCTGTAAATGTTACCAATTTTTGAAAAAAATATCAAATAATCCGTGGCGCTTCCCCTAATTTTATCGCTTATCAGAATAGAACGGACGAGTCCAAAAAGTGAAGTGAAAGAAAGTAAATAGAAACGAAAGAAATTAAGGAGACAAAAAATGAAGCGGTTAATTACAATTCTGGTAGTTCTGGTTTTATGTTTGATAGCAGGCTGTGACGGAGGTTACGGCTATGGCTCCGGCTATTCTTATCCGAGCTATGGCTCAGACTATCATTATCCGACCTATGGCTCAAGCTACGGCTCAGGTTATTATCCTCCGGACCGTGATTATATGCTTGGCAGGATTACCCTGGAGACTCTTAACGAGATGGATACTATTAGAAGACCTGCTATGGACTTCTGGAGAGAGCGAACGGATTACTGGGAGTCACAACGGGAGTTTAGAGAAAACTATGACAAGCTGATGTTTGATGAGGCAATGCGCAGAGGGAATACTGAGGAGTATCTCCGGGACTATTACAATATCAAACCAATACCTCCGCTTGATTTGAGTTACCTGCGCCAACCAACGTATGTTCCTGATTGGTAGAAGTAAGTGAGCCGGAGTTGCTTACTTAATCCAGTTGTCAACAGGTAGAGCCTCGATATTACCGTAGAGTCTAAGGGCTAACTAAGCACGTTAGCCCTTTTTTATTTCCCGTCAGTCGAAGTGGCACAGGTTAAGACATTTATTATGGAGAAGCCTCAAGCGTGAATCGAAGATACTATGCAAATATGACCAATTTTTGAGAAATATTCCAAATAATCCGTGGCGCCTTCCCTAATTCTGTCGCTTATCAGAGTAGGGCGGATGAATCTGACAAGAAAAAAGTAAATAGAGGCCAAAGAATTTTAAGGAGAATAAAAATGGATAACTTAATGACACTTCCATCAATGCCAACACATGTTATTGAAAACGAGAATGCAATCGAAGTCTTGCAACAGCCAACCCGTCAGATAAGACCCTGGGTTCGTTATTTTGCCCGAATCCTCGACATCTTTTTCTTTTCAATGTTGGTCGGCTTTATGCTTGGAATGTTTGCTCCATCAGTTTTAGACATCCCCAGCGCCCTTCTCGGTATGGCAATACTGTTTATTTGGATTTTCCAAGAGTCTATCCTCTTGGCCAACTGTGGCACTACACTGGGAAAATGGCTTTTCAAAATGAAAGTGCGAAACAATAAAGGACAAAAGCTGACGTTTTCGGAAGCCCTTAATCGGAGCTTTTCTGTCTGGCTCAAAGGAATGGGAGCAGGAGTTCCTATTCTTTCGCTTATTACCCTTGCTTCTTCACGGAGTAAGCTCAAACGTGATGCTATAACTGCTTGGGACGAAGAAGGTGGCTTTGTTGTCACGCACGAGAAGATAGGCTTGCTGAGGTCCGCCGTAGTTGCCGTACTCTTACTGGGCTTATTCTCTTTGGGCACCCTGGGCAATGTGTTGGAGGAAGAGGAAGACTTCGGATTTGCCAGCAGTTCAATTGCGAGCCAGGAACCATTTAGCACGCCTGAAAAAAGTATCGTGACCGGTAAACACGGTACTTATAGTATCGAATATGACCCTTCAACATGGGTGTTACAAAGAGAAGTAAGCAACAAAGATTCAGAGTACGAGTTTTACCATAGTAACGGTGACGCTTATGCAATGCTGATATATGAAAAAATACAAATTCCTCTTAATGTGCTTGAGACTGCTGCTATTGACAATCTTGAGAGTGTAGCTTCTGATGTTAAGGTACTTTCAAGGGAGATAATTCAGTTAGGTGATAAGCCAGTTCTATCCATACAATGTGAGGGCACCATAACGAACGTTCCAGTTGTGTACCGTGCATATTTGAGTTCCGGTGAACAAGGGACGCTCCAATTTGTCACTGGTATAAGCAAATACTCATTTGACGAATATCAGCATGATTGCCAAACGCTGCTGCGTGGTTTGAAGCTGGCAAGTTATGAACCTCCTGAAGCCATCGAGAATTTTAACAAAGCAGATTTCAATGACTTAATCGAAATTGCAGAGAAATGGCTCGAAACAAGCAATGATATAAATTAGTGAAGCTGGTATCAGCCTTCGCACCCTTAAACATTGCCTTTTGAGCCAGAATCCTGTAGAATTACGGCTATGGAAAAGCCCGTAAGTGTAAGGAATGTATTGAGGTAAGGACAGGGGTAAGGAACTAACCGATATGGACGAAGAAACTGAAACAAAGGAGATAGAAAAATGGCTGCGGATGGTGGATAAGCCACTGGAGACAAAAAAGGGAGACAAAAAGGACGCAGAGCCAAGAGATAAATAAGGCTTCGCCACAGCATAACCTACCCTCTATCGCCCTATTTGCAGCCCTATACAACGCCTGGACGCACGCACAGGCGAACGAACGCAGTAGATACGCAGTCTGGTACTATCTTGACCGTTTCCGCTTGTTCGGACGCTGTGTTTTGCCCATAATAAATTCCTTATGTTTTCGTTCAGTCTGGACGATAGAAAATTGGGAGCGGAGCAATTCTATGTTCCGACTTACTAACACGCAAAAGCGGAAACACCTTGCGAGCGAGAGATTTACATCCTTGAAAAAGGAATGTAGATTGAAATGAATAAGCCGGTGTGATAGAGACGTGACTCCACTCCCGTAAAGTTTCAAACGATGAATCTGCATAGTCTTTCATTAGTTTTTCCGGTTAAGCATACAGTCCGATCATACCCACTTGCATATCCACAATACTACGCCTCTTTATTTATTTAGGACAAAGCCCCTTGTGACCATTTTGAGGATGGTGATGAAAAGCAAGGGGCTTTGTCGAAGAAGTATAATTATAGACCTTTTGTCAGCGAAGTCAAGGGCGATTTCTGAAAAAAGACTCTAACATACCCCTCACTGCACACAAGCCGAGCATTGCCTTTTTGACCAAAATCCCATAGAATCCACGGTATGGAAAAGGCCGTTACCAGTAGTGAGCAAGTACCCAATGGGCGTTTTCAGTATTAAAAACGGCAAATTTTGACAAAGATTGTTGCAGAAAGTAGGAACAAACAACAAAATATTTCGTAAAATTACAAGAAAGGGGTTAGATTTAACCGTTTGTAACTGGTTGTGACTAAATAATTTATGTAATTCTGAAAAAATCTCGATTTTTTACTTTTCTTTGGCCCGTTCAGCCGATAGATTTATGGTGTTTGTGTTAAGTTTTTTCTTGCCTCAGGGTGGCGTGTTGTTTATAATGTGTATGGATGGTCATAAGGAGATTGTTCTCAGTCCCATTGAAATATCTTGCAGGGATGTTTTCCGCATGTAATTGAGGAGGAATATTATGGCTACTGTAACAACAGAACCTATCAGGCTCAGATATTTTGAAAAAGAAAAGAGCGTGCTTATCGAAACAGATACTACAGACAGATTTGTACTGACTGTAGAGGAAGCGATTGAGGCTTGCCGCATCTACGAGGAACGGAAAACGCTTTTTCAGACTCAGTTCAATAATCTCCTTAGTCTTTTAGGTGAATGGACCTATCACCACAAAAACAAAATTAAAAACACCTTTCTAACGATTAGAAACACCCGACTGCTCTTTCTGATAATTTTGAAACGGAAAACGTATGACGAGGAGCTTGAAAAAGAGCTTACTGAACTGGACATAACAATAGCTGAGAAACCAGAGTTTTCAGAGATTCCACTTAGCGTTCAGGCTTTACCATATTGCGAGGAGGCTGGTTATCATTCTTTTTGTCAACCAGAATGGACGCTGGAGTATGCACGATTGAATGCCTGATGATGCAGAACATATCAAATTAGCTTTACATAACATGGACGTTGCACATCACTTGCTTGAAATTCCCGATTATCGAGATTGGGTGGCAACAACCATCTTTTATAGTGCCCTACATATAGTTGAGGCGGTTTTCTTTTCAGACCGAAGTAATGAGAGGACAAAACACGGGCGAGGTCACGATGGCCGTGAAGTTATATTAAAGGAAACTACAAGTTATCGCAAGATTTGGGAACACTATCGACAACTTGTATCAGCATCAATCATAGCCAGATACCTTGAAAACCATAGTGGTCGTACAATTCTTTTTAATAGATACATGTCCGAAAGCAAAGTACGTGAAGTATTGATAGGAAATCATTTTTGGCAACTTATTAAATCTGCAAGCAGGTTTGTATCCTCTCAATCTGGTAGTTTACTCAAACAAAGATTTGATAACTATTTTAGAACTCCACATACATTATAAAACGAACAAGAACAAGATAAGTAGGTCTTAACTGACTTGCCATACAGACCTATAAGCATTTCCTCAAAGCTGATATTTATTCTCACCATCACCACATCAAACCGAGCAAATAGTAAAGCCCCCGCGGTGCGGAGGACGAGATTTGCGAGAAAACCCGCAGGGGCTTGATGACTACATTCTTATAAAAACAAAGCTATGTCATTCTGCGTCTGTGGAGGAGCCAGCCGGTAAATGTCAAGCCGATGCTGCCGAGAATAACAGCGCTGGGGACGGGGACTGGATTAAAGAGAAAAGTGTGGGCTTCCCCATTAATGTAACCGCTGCCTACTATCTGCCCCAAATTGTTGTTGCCGTAGGCGCATGACAAATAATCCCATCCTGAATTCATAGGCAGAAACTTGTTAAGGTCGAACATCTCTCCATTTTCCCAGAGATATGCGTATGATCTTCCCACCCCTCTGTTCACCGCATGTCCTACGACCTGACCAGCATTGTTGATATCCCATGCCCGACTTTCCCAGTCGCCATCTGGTGTGCCAAGGTCTGTGATTATGCCATCTTGCCAAAGAACCGCATGTGTTATATAGCCTCGGTCATACTCTCCCGTTCGAGATTCACCTACAACTTGACCAGCGTCGTTTATAGCATAGGCTTGAGCCCACCAGGTACTCTCACCAGGACCATCGTAGAGACCAGGAAGTCCGGTCGCAACATCGTTTTCCCAAAGGAAAGCTCTGCGCATAGCACCATTATAGGTATGCCCCACAACTTGCCCCGCGTCGTTGATGGAATATGCGTAACTTCCTTCCAATCCGCCAAAATTGGCCAATTGTCTCATGTTACCATTTTCCCAAATAAACGCGTGTTGTTTCCCCGAAGCGTCTCTTGCGTCACCTACTACCTGGCCACTGTTGTTGATAGCCTGAGCTGAACTCGTAGCGCCACCCAAAGTGCCGAGGTCTGTCATTGTTCCACCACTCCAAATCACAGCGTGTTGTGAGCCAGGAGGGTAAGCCCAGCCGACCACTTGTCCATTATTATTAATTCCCCTGGCTTCGCTGTATTCATTGCCTAACTTTGTTGTTGTGCCGTTTTGCCACGTAACTGCTTGGTATCTATTCCCGATTGATAGTCTCCCTGCAATCTGTCCATTGTCGTTGATGGCATTGGGAAAGCCAAAGTTTCCCTCAAGATTGCCAAGGTCAGTGATTGTATACCCGATTAGGTCTGCGCAAGCATTATCGCCAAGCAACGTCACAATTATTATTACCAGCACAAGAATTGATTGACGTTTCATTATGACACCTCCTGTTAATGTAGTGTTTTAGTACGACTCGCTACTTATATGATTATATACACCTGAATGTTGCTATGCAAAGAAAATACTGTAAAATATTAACAAAAAGTTAAGGCTCAAAATGGCCTATCGAGCGGTGGTTGGCTGTTGCGGAATTGACTATACAGGAATTTATGATATAAAAGTATGTATCAGGACAGTCAGGCAGCAGTGGTTTGGTGTCCACCTTCCACTGTTGTTGGCTGTCCATAAAAAGGTGGACAAAATGAAACGCAAGAAAACACGACCCAAACCAAAACGGGCTTCAGTCGAGTCGCCGTATCACCCTGAGGTAAGAATCTTAGGCCGTCTGGATAGCAAGGAACTTCGGGATTTAGTAAAGAAACTACACAAGGTCAGGATGCCTAAAGCACTTGCCAAAGCAATCAATGCTTATCTGGACGCAACAAAAGCAACAGAGACCTCTTACAACAGAAAACAATCCCAACATGAGGCTCGGCGTGTCGCTATCAGAATCCGCACAAAAATCCTCGAAGATAATCCAAGCCTCGATATACTGAAAGTACCAATCACAAATGATAATGCCTTGCTTGCAATCCTCGACTGGTGTGCAGACGGTCAAAAGATAATAGACGAACAGCCTAAAGATACAGCCGGAGTAGGTGACGATGGTGAGCAACTTGTTCGTATTGAAGAGGCCATAAAAGACCTTAATATAAGTCACTCCAGAGTAAAACAAGTGGCAAAAGATAAAGAGATATACTCCAAACGTTCAGGCACAAAAAAGAACTCTCCATATCTGGTTTACAAGTCGGAAGTCCGTAGGAAATTCGGCGTTCACGGCTCAAAGTAGGCAGTAAAAGCGGTCAATTGTAAGCATTTCAGACAATTGTGGGCAGTAAGCGGACAACTCTTTTGATAAAATTCACCAGGCTGTTCTAATGGTGATATGTTTGACAATGAATATATCTCATTAGAAAAAGTTGCCGGTCAACTAAACCTGCCACAAAGCTATATCCGTAGGCAGACTGAGTCCGGAAAAATTCCTCATTTACTTGTCGGCGGTCGATTACGTTATCAGCTAAGAGCCGTCCGAGCGGCACTTGACAAAATCGAAAAGCAATCACTTCGGCCAAAGCCAAAGCAAACCATCTCAGGGGACAAGCATTAGCAGACTGTTGCGAGCAAAAAATGATAGTCCTTTATTAGGAGAACAAAATGAGTAACACACAAGTTGAAGTTGGAAACAGCGTGAAATTGGTTACGGCTAAAACGCTGGCAAAGATGTTATCTATGTCAGTTCGTACAGTCTGGCGATTGCGCTCAGCAGGGAAGCTGCCGGAGCCGGTGACAATCGGCGGTAGTGTAAGGTGGAAATTATCAGATATTGAACTCTGGCAGCGACTTGGTTGTTGTGACCAAAAGACGTTTGAGACAAGGAGGACTTGCAACAATGAAAAGTAAAAAGGGAAAAAAAGCCACCGCCAAAGTAAAAGACAAGCCGAATTGTAAACTAAAGAATGGGGCCGTTCAGTTTTTTGAAAAGTACTACACGTATGATCCGGCTGGTGTACCGATAGATATGACTGGTAACACTCTTGTATGTTGGCGTGGGGTATTTTACTCTTGGAGAAAGGGAAAATACACACAGATTTCTGATGGTCAGATGAAAGCGACCATAGTTCAGTATCTTCGGGCGGGTAGAATCACGGCAAAGCCTAACACAGTGAATGAGATTATGCTGAACCTACAGGGCATTGCGTTACTTGATAGTGAAATACAGCCTGACTCTTGGCTAAGAGGTATTGTTGGGCCTCGTGTAATCGTGGCTCAGAATGGCAACATTTCTTTCGATGATTTAGACCGGCAGGGTCGGCCCAAACTGCTACCCCACACGCCCAACTACTTTACATTTGTGAGACTGCCATACAGATATATTCCCAAGGCAAAATGCCCGAAGTGGTTTAGATTTCTTGATGAAGTGATGGATGGAGACTCCAAGCAAAAGCGACTGTTACAGCAATGGACAGGATATACACTGACCCTAACTCTCAGAGAGCAAAGATTCCTGATTTGTGTCGGTGAGGGGGCAAACGGAAAGGGTGTGTTCTTTGTGGTGATAATTGCAATGTTGGGGCCGGAAAACTGTAGTAGTCTGCCGCTAAGCCGTTTCGGTCAGAATTTTGCCCTGTCTTCCACCTACGGTAAGCTCCTTAATGCAACAAATGAAGGGATAGGCGAAATCACACCACACGCTGAGGCGATCTTGAAGGAGTATACGGCTGGGGATATGATGACCTTCGAGCGGAAGTACAAGGAGCCGTTCTACGCCATACCGACTGCCAAATTGATGTTTGCTACAAACGAATTGCCCCGTTTCAAAGACAAAACTCAGGGTGTGTGGCGGCGGATGCTGCTTGTGCCGTTTGACGTCACAATTTCTGAAGACCAACAGAACAAGAACCTCGCTGAGGAGTTGAAAGCGGAACTGCCAGGGATTTTCAATTGGGCCTATGATGGGATGCTGGACCTCGAAAAGAACGGGTTTGTAATTCCAACTAAGAGCAAAAGAGCTATTAAGCAATACCGCCGAGATGTTAATCCGGCCAAAACTTTCCTAACGGATAATTACAAATATCAACCAGATGCTGAAGGGATACCCCGTCAAAACCTTTACAAGCAATATACGGCGTGGTGTAGAAGTAACGGCTATGGAAAGCTAAATGATGCAGAATTCGGCAAAGAGGTAAGGCATGCGTTTCCGAAAACTAAAAAGAGGCGTCTGGGTGGACGGCGCAATCGGACCATGTGCTATGTCGGCCTTGCAAATAGGAACGGGCCTGAAAATCAGTGGTAATGGTTCGGGAATCGTCCGGCTTTCGGATGTACCATAGGTGTCATAGGCTCTTTTCTCTGTTGATTTTGAAACATTATATTATGATAGATAGGTAACAATAGACCGGCACTATGACACCTATGACACGGATGGGTCAGAAAAAATAATTAAAAAATGGTATATATTCCCCTTGACATATATTTGAGGATGTGATAAATTGTGCAGTATGAGAAAACGACAAACATATTTAGACAAACAGATTCGAGCAGCAATCAAGGATAGCGGTTTGACTATTTATAGGTTAGCTAAGGATTCAGGTGTTTCTCAGCCGGTGCTGTGTCGATTCGTCAATGGCAAGCGTGGGATTACTCTGGCCACAGCATCTAAACTGGTCGAGACTCTGGGCCTTGAATTGGTAGCAAAAAAGAAATCAAGGGCGAAGAAGAAAACAAATGCAAGGAAGTGAAGATTATGAAAAATAAGCCCCTGCCTAACGAAATAAGGATAGCCGTTGAAGCAGGGGCTCGAAAATATTAACGTTTTGATTATAGACCTTTTTGTGACTGAGGTCAAGAGAAAACGAGGTGATATTATGGCAAGTTTATTCAAAAGAAAATATAATAAGGTTGTCAATGGCAAGCGGGTCAAAAAGCAATCGCAGAAATACTATACCAGGCTTACCGATGCCGATGGTATAAAGCGGACTATACCGCTGTTTCGGGATAAGACAGCAAGCCAACAGAAAGCAGCACAGCTTCAAAAGGAAATAGAACTGGCAAGGGCGGGAGTTGTTGACAGATACAAAGAGCATCGGAAAAGACCATTGACCGAACACCTTAAAGACTTTAAGCAATATCTGCTCGATAAGGGCGATACAAAAGATTACGCAAGGCTTACTCATAACCGCATACAGGCCATATTGAACGGCGGTAAGTTTGTATTTATTTCAGATATTCAGCCGTCCAGAGTACAACGTTATATCGCAGAACGTAAACGAACCGGACTGAGTATAAAGAGTTGTAACTATTACCTGACCGCTGCAAAGACTTTTTTCAACTGGATGGTAAGTGATAGGCGTATAGGTGAAAATCCGCTGATACACCTCAAAGGGCAAAACGCCAAAAAGGATATTCGCCGACAACGCAGAGCTTTGACGCCGGACGAAACTAACAAATTGCTGGCCGCTACGCTAAAAGGTTCAAAACATCATAACCTCACTGGCAGACAACGCTATATGCTCTACACGTTGGCTCTGAGCACCGGATTTAGAGCAAATGAATTACATAGCCTGACTTGGCGTTCGCTTGTCCTGAGCGAATCTCAGCCGTCTATAACAGTGAAGGCTGGCTACGTTAAGAATGGCAAAGAAGCAACGTTACCACTTCGCAAAGATGTAGCGGAGTTATTCAGACAATGGTTTGAGGATAGCAATTTTTCTCTGGACGATAAAGTTTTTCCAAAGTTTAACAAGGCAAAAGGTGCTGCGATGCTTCGTAAAGACCTTGAAGCCGTTGGCATACCCTATCAGGATGAAAGCGGGCGGTACGCAGATTTTCATGCTCAGAGGCACACATTTATAAGCAATGTTGGCAGAAGCGGTGCAACGGTGAAAGAAACACAAACACTTGCACGGCATAGCACATCGGCCTTGACGCTCGATGTATATAGTCATATCGGATTGTATGATGAAAGACGGGCGATAGAAAGACTACCACAACTTCACAATACCGATAACAAAAAATCAGAAAGAAATCGTGCAGTAGCACAACGAACAGGCACAGATGACAGGCCGGTCGATGTAGTTCAAAAAGGCTCAAAAGAATTGACACGAAAATTGACACCTTTTTTGACACCTACAGCTTTCTCTGGATGTAACCGGTCGGCAGCGATTGGCAATAAGCAGGGCAATCACAAAGAAAACAACAAAAATGATAACTGCTTGAATAGTGGAGAGTTAGGCATAAAAAAAGACAGCTTGTCATTAGCTGTCACGGGGAAAAAAGAAATGGGCAGGGGCGGATTTGAACCGCCGACACACGGATTTTCAGTCCGTTGCTCTACCAACTGAGCTACCTGCCCGTAAAACTCAGAGCCCGAGTATCTCGGGACTCAAATTTAACAAAAAAAAAAGATATTGCAAGAAAATTAAGCCATACTTTTTACTGAATCTAAACTGCAAAAATTTTGGAAGCAACCGACCCGCCGCCCCGACTCGCGTCGGAAGACGCGGGGACAGGTAGGCATACTGAATTTAATTTCTGGCTGTAGAATACGCCTTTGGCGGAACAAAGCCGATGCGGACACGCACACTCCCCCCTGTTGGAAGGGGTCTTCGACTGACAGGCGTGACTAATGAAGCCGCAGGGCATGTCCGCCATGGGCGGAGAATAATTTAAAATAATTCGCCGGGTATGCCGCATCCTGTCCCACAGGGAAAGTCAGCAGCACACCCGGCGAACATAGACATCAGTTATTCGCGAGGTACTCGCTTAACTAACGAACCTGGACGGTCATATGGCTTCTAAGCTCTTCCAGCCGCTCAGTAGGACTACTCAGGCCGCCAATAATGGTGTACACTCTTAAAGACTCTCTGCCGTCTTCGTATATCCCGCGGTGGATTGTAGCCTTGCCGGTTATCTCTGACAAAACGTCAAAGGAATAGTCGATGTTGTCCTGTAAGCCTTTGGCGCTGGCCATCAATTTCCTTCCGCCGACGGCTATACAACCAGAGACTTTGGAGGATGTTAAATCGAACCCACCGGCGAGCAGTGTCTTCTCGAGGTTCTTTTTCACTGCTTCCGACAGCACGAACTTGTCACTGAATTTGGTGACTTTGGTCAGGCCCATTATCGCGCATCCGCCGGACTCCATAATGCTGTGATAATCTACCGGGTCGAACGAAGTATACTGGCTGCTCAAGGCACTGAGCTTGTTGAAGATATCGAACAGACTTGCGACAGTATTGTTGATGCTTGGCCAGAATGATTTTACTGTCATTCCCGGATACATCTTGTTAATCTTGTCGTTGTCTACAATGATAAGGGGCGATATCTTCCCTGAAGTGGCCATTTGACTTAGCTCCCAGGCCACTTTATAGGCATTTTCAGCTACCAGTGGTGAGCTGGCTTCGCCTATTGTGGGTAAAGTCATAATGACACCCACGTTCTTGTTGGGATCGTTCAGGCCGATATACCTTGCATATCTTTTGGCAATCTCTATCAATCCAACAATGCTGCCGCTGCCGGTACCACCACCAGCTCCGAAGCAAACCATAATATGGTCAACTTGAGTGCCGAAAGTCTGCCTGGTGAGGTGCAGAATATCCTGCTGATGCTGCTGGACGGCTTCTTTGCCTCTTTCCATATCTTTGCCGGCGCCCTTCTCGCCGATGTTCATTAGGAACTTTTGGTTCTTCGGAATATCGAGCAAATCCAAATCTTGGTGAGTCGTATTCACAGCCAGGACCTTCTTATAACCAAGGTCATAGAAAGACTTAACCAGTCTTCCTCCGCACTGACCTGCACCAATCCAGGCATAGCGGGTAGAGCCCTTGATCTTGTCCACAACACCAACCTCTTGCTCAATATTCGGTTCATATTGCTCCAAAGCCAGAGTGGGCAGTAACCAGGCGTGGAAATCAAAATCGCCCTTTGACGTTACGGGGCTGCGCCTTTTCTGGGCGACTTTCTTCGTAGCCTTTCTGGTTACTTTGGGTCTTGAGGTTACTCTCTTTTCGGTCGCCTTGGGTCTCGAACTTACTCGTTTCTTAGCCGTTGGGTGCTTTGAGCTTGCGCTCTTTTTGGTCGCTTTGGGCCTCGAGCTTACTTGCTTCTTAGCCGTTGGGTGCTTTGAGCTTGCGCTCTTTTTGGTCGCTTTGGGCCT
>CAYUFX010000049.1:0-31260 GCA_964444135.1 uncultured Pirellulales bacterium
TTACAAAAGCCGCTGGCGGCTTGAAAAATTCACCTACAAACTTGACGGGCACCCGAACCAGAGAATTAAAGGATCGCAGTCCAACCCAGCCATTATACTGCGCAACAAAGCGCGCAACAACTACGTTCGTTTAGGCTACTTTCACGCTTCTGTTGTGCTTCGGCCAGCATCATAAGTTCTTTTTTAGCAACCATTAATCATTTATTAACAAATACTTACAAATCTACATCACAGACTGTCGATCTTGAGGGAGAAAAAGTTAGATTTGATTGTCGTTTTCCTTGACAGATTGAAGTTTAGTTGTATTTTATGAGGGTACAACAGCGGCTGGGATTCCTCTGAATGACGAGAAGTTCGGGATGTTATACGGAAAGTGAAACGGCTATGGCTTCATATACGGAAACAATATAAACAGTAGTTAGAGGTATAATATATGATTACAGAAAAAGATATTAAACGATTACGTTCTAAGACATCAAAGTATCATGTATTTGGGATGAAATATATAATGCCGTTAATGGCACTGATAATATTTGCAGTAGCTCTTGGTAATATTTATCTAGCAATAAGATTTGCAAATAATGGTAACACAACACTGCAACATATTCTGATTATTGAATTAGATAAACAATATTCAGGATGGTGCATGGCATCTCAAAATAGAATAACTCTATCATTTTTCCAAATTACTGTTTCATTAATGTTGATGATATTTTGGCTGTTTGGAATTGCAGAGATAAATTTTTATAAGCGTATGCTTAATTTCATTGAATTTCATACAAATAGTCAAAAATCTACTTGCTCTAACCAATCGCTGGAAGAGGACGGCCTTAATGGCCGCCCTTCAGCTTGATCGTTAGACAACAACACTACTGTCCGGTTAACGGATCAAAAAAAATTTGTAAGTGTTTTAAATGCATCATGTTACAAGGAAAAATCAATGTAATCGATTTGAAATCACTTTTGAGCATAACTACTTTTTTGAGCTAAAAACAGCGATTCAAACTCTAAATGGAGCAAATTGCTTACATTCTATTTTTCTTTAAATCCTTGTTTTATTACGTTTTTCGCCTTATTTTTACAAAATTACGACAACTGTTTTTTTAACTTCTTTCGGTTGCGCTGCCTACAACCAGACAGTAGTGAGACAACAACTATAAATGGACAATCTGTAAAAAATGAAAAAAAGTGAAGCAAAGAGTCTCATTGGGTGCTGCGGATTATATTGTGGATTATGTAACAAGTATCAGTCAAAAGCACCAAGCAGATGTATTGGCTGTCGATTGGGAGAGCAACACTCATGGTGCAGTATTTGGAATTGCTGTGTAAAGAAACATGGATTTGAGACTTGTACCGAATGCAGTGAAATATTTAATTGCACAATCTTCCTGAGAAGAAAAGTTGTAGAGTGGATTCCGGCTGTTGATAATTTACGTCAAATTAAAGAAGTAGGTTTAGAGAGCTGGTTAAGAGAACAGAAAGAAAGACAGGCATTGCTGGAAGAATTACTTCAAGATTATAATGAAGGACGGTCAATGAGCCTTTATTGTAAAGTCTGTGCAAGAATGCCGATTGACTTGATTAACAAAGCAAAAGAAGATGCAAAGGAAAAACTCGCAGGTGAAAAAGTAGATAAGTCTGATATGAAATCCAAAGCATGGGTTTTGAAGGCAATAGTCAAAGATTTAGCCTTAAAGGCCAATATTAACTTGGATTAAAAAGAATAGAGATAATGGTGGGGCAACCCTTCCCTTCGATTACACTCAGGGTAAACTCACTGCGCTCAGGGCATGTCCCACCCTACCGCTCTCAGCCTGTCAGGTTGGCAGAGAAAGAGGCATTAGCTGGGGTTTTGGCAGGGGGTGTCCACCCCGGACCTCACATCTTAACCTCATTTAGAGTAAGTACTTGCGCTTATATAGCCGTGTTAAAAGGCGTTTGGCACGATATTTGCTAACCTTAAATAAGGAATATACGGATATGGTGTCGAATCTGTCAAAATCTGAAGAAATCAACGTACTTGCCAGTGAGGCGAACTGGGCATGGCCGGAGGCGCTGCGCTATATATTTCGGCCAAGAGGCATTAATCTGCTGATGGCTGAGAACGCAGTAGAGTTCGTCAATATTATCCGGAGGAAAAGGATTCATACTACAATCGTTGATATGGATTCGGAGCAATCAAACGGGCTGGCAACGATAAAGATTATTCGAATGGATTATCCTCTGCTGCCGTGTATTCTCTTGACCAGCGCTGCGGGTGAATCCTTGCTCGGTAAGGCACTGCGACTTGATGTTTTCAGCGTGATTGACAAGCCGGTCGATATGAGTGTTCTGCAGGAGCAATTGAACAGATTGTTTGTTAAGAAGTATAACAGTGACATTTTCGCAAAATAGCATAAGAAAAAGGGCAAAAGAAAAACCAGACAGAATGTGTGATGTTCCTAAAATGAAGTAAAAGATTAAAGAAGTTTTTTGAAAGGAGTAAGTACAAGATGAAGATTCGACCATTGGCAGATAAGGTGCTTGTTCAGCGTCTCGAAGCCCAAAACAAGACAGCGGGCGGAATAGTCCTGCCGGACAGTGCCAAAGAAAAACCACAAAGAGGCAAAATTGTAAGCGTTGGTGACGGCAAAGTGCTCGACGACGGGACGGTACAAAAATTGCAGGTGAAAAAGGGCGATATGGTGCTTTTCACGAGCTACGCCGGTACAGAAGTAAAGATAAACGGCAAAGAGTATCTGATTATGAGTGAGTCGGATATTATGGCAGTGATTGAAGAGTAATACAAGATTACCGACAACGACAGGAAAGCACACAAAGAAAACGATAATCAATAAAATAGGAGAAAGAAAGATATGGCAGCAAAAAAGATAGCATTTGGTACTGACGCACGCGCAGCCGTTCAAAAAGGTGTGAGCAAACTGGCAAAGGCGGTAAAGATCACGCTTGGACCGTGCGGCAGAAATGTAGTTTTAGAAAAATCGTATGGCTCGCCGACCGTAACTAAGGATGGTGTAACAGTGGCCAAAGAGATTGAGCTGGAAGATTCCTATGAGAATATGGGCGCGCAGATGGTCAAGGAAGTGGCGTCAAAAACATCGAGCGTGGCCGGTGACGGGACAACGACTGCAACGATTCTGGCAGAGAGCATTTTCAATGAGGGTCTCAAAAATATTACCGCCGGCGCCAATGCAATGCAGGTAAAACGTGGTATCGAACAGGCCGTGGAGGCCATCATAAACGAGTTGCAAAAGATGAGCACGCCCGTTGAGTCGAGCAAACAAATCGAACAGGTGGCAACCTGCTCGGCGAACCAGGACGAGGAGATCGGCAAAAAGCTGGCTGAGGCAATGAACAAGGTCGGCAAAAACGGCGTCATCACAGTCGAAGAGGGCCAGTCTCTGGAAACGGTAGTTGAGCTGGTTGAAGGTATGCAATTCGACAAGGGGTACCTCAGCCCGCACTTTATTAACAATCTGGAGAATATGACAGTCGTGCTGGAAAAGCCGTATATTCTGGTGCACGAAAAGAAGATAAGCTCGGTCAAATCTCTTATTCCGCTGCTTGAGAAGGTAGCCAAGCAAGGCAAGCCGTTGTTGGTAATCGCCGAAGATGTTGAGGGCGAGGCGCTGGCTACGCTGGTTGTCAACAAACTGCGTGGAATACTTCAGGTGGCGGCTGTCAAAGCTCCCGGCTTCGGTGACAGACGAAAAGCACTGCTTAGTGACATTGCCACTCTGACCGGTGGTGAGGCTATTTTCGAGGACCTGGGGCTTCAGTTAGAGAACGTCGAGCTGCGGCAGCTTGGCAGGGCCAAACGCATTACTATCGACAAGGACGCAACCACGATTATTGAAGGTGGCGGAAGCACCGAAGCCATCACGGGCAGAATCGAACAAATTAAGAACGAGATTGATAACTCCACGAGCGATTATGACATCGAAAAACTGCAGGAGAGGTTGGCAAAGTTGGCCGGTGGTGTGGCCCAGATTAATGTTGGAGCTGCGACTGAGGCGGAGATGAAGGAAAAGAAGGCACGCGTTGAGGATGCGCTGCACGCCTGTCGGGCGGCGGTAGAAGAAGGTATCCTGCCCGGAGGTGGTGTGCCGATGCTCAGAGCTTTGCCGGCGCTGGATAAAGTCAAGGCCTCAGGGGATGCGAAGATAGGCGTTGATATAGTTCGAAGAGCGCTGGTGGCACCGATTAAGCAAATTGCCGAGAACGCAGGACTGGACGGCTCAATTGTGGCGCAGAAAGTTATGGACAGCAAGGAAAAGAACTTCGGCTACGATGCGCTGCGCAAGCAGTACGGTGATATGGCCAAGTTCGGAGTGATTGTGCCGACTAAGGTCGAAAGGGTTGCACTGCAGAACGGCGCATCTATTGCTTCGCTGCTGCTGACGACTGATGCAATAGTCAGCGAGATTCCTGAAAAGAAGGAGACGCCTCCGGCGCCGGGCGGTGGAATGTATTAAACGAAAGACAGAGGACAGAGGACAGAAGACAGAGGCCAGAAAACACCGACATCTGACTTCTGATATCTGACTTCTGTCTTCTGTTTTCTTGAAATACGAGATACGAGTATGAGTTTTCGGTTTTACACAAATGCAATTTCACAAGCGTCCAGAAACTTCGCGGCAGGACTTTTTATAGTAGGATTGCTGCTAATCGGATTTGGATTTCTGGTTTATATCCTGCGAGATTTGTTTGCAATACTTGCCTCTATTGTATTCTTCATCGTCGGCTTGTTTTGCGGAACTACCGCTGTCAAAATCTTTTTGGCACAGAGAAAATTAGACAAAATGAATTCCGACGACGGCATAATAGGCTACAGAAGGAACGTCCGAATCCATACCGAAGAATAATTAACCGGTGAGTGGTTAATTGGTGAGTAGTTAATTAACCATTTAACCACTCACCAATTAATCAGTTAGTGCTGACCACTTTTTCCCGCCTTAGCTGAAGGATAGTGTTGAGAATATCCTGTATGCTGATTATGCCAACCAGCTTGCCATCTGACGTAACCGGGACCCTTCTAAAGATGTTCTTTCCCAAAAAGTCACAGATATTCAGCAGTGCATTATTGTCTTCAAAATATACTGCAGGATATGTCATATAGTCTTCAACAGTTTTGTTCTCAGCCTGTTCACTATCGTAGAACAGTTCTACTACGTCTTTTTCTGAAAGGATTCCCGTCAAAGTCATATCATCTTCGACCACAGGCAGGCCTGAGATGTTATTTTCCACCAGGAGCTTTACGGCCTCGAATATCGGGGCGTCTTTTTGCACGCTAATTACATTTGTACTCATAATGTCTCTTGCTCTGAGCATCGCTAACTCCTTATGTCACAAACTTTTTGTGGGTATTTTACAAATTCGGCATAAGTTAATGAAAACTTGAGATTAAGGTGACTATTTTCTCAATTAAGCCTTGATTTAGATTAAATGTAAGGCAAATGACTTCGGGATGAGAGAGATTATCGGATTTTCAGTGTTGCCAAGGCGAGGGCGGCAAAGGCGGCGGCTAAAAGCCAAAAACGCACTACCACCTGCGGCTCACTCCAGCCAATCAGATGAAAATGGTGATGTATAGGGGCGCATCTAAAAAGCCGTTTGCCCCCAGTGTATTTGAAATAGCCAACCTGAAGCACTACACTGAGCAATTCAACGACGAATACGCCGCCGATAATTAAGAGCAGGATTTCGTTCCTTGTCACCAGCGCGCCGTAGCCCATTGCGGCGCCTAAAGGAAGCGAGCCTACGTCACCCATAAAGGTCTGAGCGGGGTGGCAGTTGAACCACAAGAATCCGAGGACGGCCCCTAAGATTGCCGAATAAAAGATGCTCAGCTCGCCGGCCTGGGGAATAGCGGGCAGCAGAAGATAACTTGCCCAGGTAACAGGAGTGGTTCGTGACATCGTTTCAGAGGCGACGAAGCACAGAATCGCAAGTACCAGAGAGACCATTCCAACGCAGCCGGCAGCCAGTCCGTCCATACCGTCAGCCAGGTTGACGGCATTGCTGGTGGCCGAGAGGTAAAAAATCGCTACCAGTATGAACATCCAGTTTGCCAAGGGCAGGCCATGCTTATAGAACGGCAGCCAGAATAATTTTGCATCGTCTATATTGACAAAGTCCGCATATAAAAACGACGCTATCAGTACTGCACCACCGATTTGAAAGATGAGCTTTTCCCAGGGTTTTAATCCGTTTCTGGTTCGGTGGCGGACATCGATGGTGAGCTTTAGCCAGTCGTCAACGCCGCCCAGAGCGCCGAACCATATCACCAGCACAATAGCCTTTTGAACAAAGGGGTTGTTCAGCTTTGCCCATAATAAGGTGGTTGAAACAGCCGAGAGAATGATAATCAGGCCGCCCATAGTGGGTGTATTTGCCTTTTCTTTGGTCAGCTCGTTGAGGGTGGCGTGATGAAACTCCGGTCGGTCGCCGATTTTTTTGCGCATCAGCCAGCGAATGATTTTAGGACCGATTAGAAGGGCGATAAGCAAGCTGGTCAGTATGGCTGATACCGAGCGAAACACCACGTTCTGATAGGCGTAGAAGCCGAGCTGGTGCGTAAAAACATCCCGCAAATACCATAACAAGTGGTATATCATTTTGTTCCTCGATACTCGTTCCTCGATTCTCGATGCTCGTTACAAGTTTGAGCATCCAGCATCGAGTTATGAAAAAAGCTTTTTCAGCTTCTCAACGACCATTTCCAGTCTGGCAGTGCGCGAACCTTTCACTAATATTATATCGTAATCTTTTATGAATTCGTGCAAATTATTACAGGCGGAAATGGTATCTTCGAAACGTTTTATTTGCAGAGACTGGGTTTCGAGTGAACCTGAATTGTTTTTTGTGGTTGTTTTTGTGCCTGCGTTCGCGTTACTGCAGGCCAGAGCAGCATCAGCAGTGATTTTTGCATACTTACCGACAGCTACCAGCAGTCCCACTTTGGCCTGTGCGATAGAAGTGCCCAGCTCGGTGTGCAGGCGCTCGGTCTGCTGTCCAAGCTCAGCCATATCGCCGCAGATAAAGACCAATCTGCGTTTTCCGGTTGGGTCAAGACCAGCCAATATATCCAGCGCGTTTCTCATTGAGGCGGGATTTGCATTATAGCAGTCATTTAGTACCGTTAGGGTCCCGATTTGCAGCAGCTCGGCCCGCATAGAAGCAGGTGAGAGGGTCTTGACAGCCTTTGCGAAATCATCGATAGCCAGACCAAGCCGGCTGCAAACAGCCCAGGCGGCAAGCGCGTTTTCTACATTTCCGGGGCCGGCTAACGGTAAGTAAACTTCCGTACTGTCGATAGTAAATCGGCTGACTGAGACCTCGTAGTTGATGTTGCGTGCCTGGTAGTCGGAGCCATCTGATTTGCCGAACGTTACGAATTTGGTGCCTTTGGCCCGGCAGGCACTGACCAACCGGTCGAAATCAGCGTTGATTATGAAAACACCATCCGACTTAAGTCCTTCGGATATAGACAGCTTCTCCTGTATGATTGTGTGCAGGTCACCAAATCCTTCCAAGTGGGCTGGATGAACATTAGTTACTATCGCGATGTCCGGGGCGGCGATACGAGTCAGGTGAGCTATTTCGCCGGGATGATTGCTGCCGAGTTCGGCGATAACGATTTGGTCATCCGCCTCTGCGCCGAGCAGGGTCAGGGGCAGGCCAATATTATTATTAAAGCTCTTAGGCGACTGATAGACGCGGAAATGCCGGCTTAGGACCTGATGAGCTATCTCCTTTGTAGTTGTTTTGCCTGCTGAGCCTGTTATGGCTACCACTTTGAAGCTGGATTGCCGGCGATATTCACCGGCGAAGTCGCCAAGTGCTTCTACGGTATCCTTGACTTTGAGTATGGGTTTGTCGGTTAATTTGCTGCCTTTTATGTCTTTACTTACCACGGCGCAGACGGCGCCTTTTGCGAAGGCATCCTCCACATAATCGTGACCGTCGAAATTCTCACCGACAATTGCAAAGAAACAATCACCGGCTTTGGTAGTCCGCGAGTCGGTACTGACACCGGTGAAAACGCGGGTGTTTCTGACCGGATTGGCTTTTATTACCTGAGCTAAATCTGCTATTGAAAACTTCTTCATTTTCACTTTTGAGAAATTTACTCTATAATTCCGATAAGACAAATACTTGTCGATACAACAAAATTATGCTATAATTTTATAAATGGTCAAGGATTTTGAACTCATTAGTGAGATTACTAATGTAGAGACAATTGCCGTTGGTAGCACCATCCATGTTCTCAAAAGATTAAAGAGGTTCTACGGCACCGGTCATTGGCGTAAGCTCAAAGGTATGGCAAAAGTTAAGTTACCAGATGGTACCATTTGTAAAGCCGAAGTTCACTGGTACGAAGCCAGTAGCGTAGGCAGGAAAGAAATCAAGATTAAAAGAATATTATCATGAGCCCAAAATCGAATACACAACATTATGTTCTTTGCGTTAGCAACGAGAAGTATCCAGCCTCATTAGAAGCGCGTAAGATATATCAGTGGGTTCCGGACCCTCAAGCTGAAGCTCATGGGCAAATTCGGGTTATTGATGAATCCGGGGAAGATTATCTCTATCCGCAGGAGTTTTTTCTTCCCATCGAGATTCCGGAAGAAGCCACACGAGCATTTGCACAGGAGTCGTAGAGGATACGAAATAAGACCAGTTTTTTAACCTATTCGAGAATTTCTGCCTGAACCGTGATGTTCTGCAATAGGGGAACAAAACATGTTCGACCGAATTTTGAACCGTATGCGAGAAAAAATCCGTAAGCGCCAGTATATTGTGACGTATCATGCTAGACGGGAAATGCATTATGATGATTTAGCTATTTATGATATCGAACGGGGAGTCCTCACGGGAAAGATACTTGAACGTCAAAAGGATATAGCAACCGGTGAATGGAAGTATCGTATCGCAGGCAAAACAGTCGAAGGCGGCAAAATCGAAGTGGTTGCAAAGTTAAGTCCAACCGACAAACTGGTTATTATTACAGTATATGCACTATTAGAATAAGGACAAGACAAATGATATGTGATATTTGTGGACATAAGGGAGCACGTGTTCGTAGAGTTGCCGAAACCTATGGCAAAGGGAAAAATTTGCTGGTAATAGAAAACATCCCTATGTTGAGTTGCCCTCATTGTGGACAAAGCTACTTTACAGCAGAAACACTCCATGAAATAGAGCGTATTAGACTCCATCATAAGAGCTTTGCTGTTGAACGCCCTGTGGAAGTCGCCAAGTTTGGATAAGGGATTATGTAGCTTTTACATAGGCAAAAAATCCGAGTTTAGCGGCGCTCCCCAAATGTAGAGACAGACAGGCTTTCGTCTCGTATAGAAAAAGAAGTGAAAAAGTTGGCCTCTGCATAAACAAACAAGTAATCTGATGAGATACCCGGTTATATTGGAGTTGTTATATAAATGGACTGTGGATTAAGATACAAGGGTTGGGATGCTAATAAGCAGTTGATTCTTTGCTTCTAATTCGTTTTTGAAGGCATTTCTGGGCGATTTGCTTGTCGCTGAAATCGAATTTTTGCTTTCCGATTATCTGGTATGTTTCGTGGCCTTTGCCGGCGATGAGCACAATGTCGTTTTTATCAGCGGATTCTATAGCTGACTCGATGGCTTTTTTCCTGTCCGACTCTATTGTAATTATTTGCGAATCGGGGCTTTCAAAGCCTGTAATGATTTCGTCTATAATAGCCGTAGGTTCTTCCGTTCTCGGGTTGTCGCTGGTAACGATGATAAAATCAGCTAATTGTTCAGTGACCTTGGCCATGCGCGGTCGTTTGGTTCTGTCTCTGTCTCCGCCACATCCAAAGACGACTCGCAATTTGCCTTTGCACAGCGGCTTTAGTGTCGAGAGAACATTTTTTAAGGCATCGTCGGTGTGTGCGTAATCAATGATTACCGAGAATTCACCCGGCCAATCGATTTTTTCCAATCGGCCCGGTATTGTTTGCTGAGCGGATAGACCGGCGGCTATCGTTTCCAAATTAAAGCCGGCTGCGAGGCATAATCCTGCTGCAGCCAGGCAGTTGCCGACATTATACAGACCGGGCAAAGAGGTCCTCACGATTGAAGTTTGGCCGGCATATTTTAAGGTGAAGACTGTTCCGCTTATATCCATCGACTCAATATGAGCGGTGACGTCCGCCGGCTCATCAATGGCGTACCATAAGATTTTGGCTTTGGTTTGCCGCGTGATAGATTCGGTTTCCTGTGATTGTTTATTCAACACCGCCACCGCATCCGGTGAAAGAGCGGAAAAAAGTCTGGTTTTGGCGGCTAAATAATCTTCTTTGGTTTTGTGATAATCCAGATGGTCGCCGGACAGATTGGTGAAAGCGGCGGCTTTGAAGTTGACTGCGGCCAGACGGTTTTGAGAAAGGGCGTGGCTGCTGGCCTCAATGACCATATACTTTGCGCCGTTTTTTAACATTTGCTCTTGTCCGGCGGCAATGGTCAGACAGTCCGGGGTGGTCAGGGCCGCCTGGCAGCTATCACCCGAGCAGGTGTCGTAAATGACAGTACCAAGAAGGCCGCACTTTTGGCCGGCTTTTTGGATACAGGAGCGAACGAGATATGCGACAGTGGTCTTTCCGTTTGTACCTGTAACAGCCAGGTTAGTTAGTCGCGAAGCCGGATTGCCCCTGTGTGCCTGTGCCAAAACTGCCGCCGCTTCTGCGGAATCGTCAACGATTATGGTCTCGATGCTCGATGTTTGCAACGAGCCATCCCCAAGCTCGTCCCAATCTTTTGGGACTTGCTTGAGGCTGCCACCCCTTGTCTGCCTTCCGTCCTCTGGTCCCTCGACTATGCTCGGGACAAGCTTCTGTCGTCTTTCTTGCTGGCAAACAATGTATTTAGCGCCGTTGGCAAGGGCCTGGTCGATGAAGTCGTGGCCGTCATAAACAGTACCTTTAACGGCTACGAAAATATCATCGTTAACGATGGTACGCGAATCGACACAAATGCTCGGCGCGTCGTCTGAAGAAACCAGGTTTAACAGCTCGTCAAAATTCATAACTTTGCGTAGAACATAATTTCTGTTTATTTTAGCCAAAAGCACAGACAATTCAACCGTAGCGTTATTACTGCCGTAACAAAAAACGCAGCTTACGGTCATATCTGGCATCCATACTGATTATTTATGATTATTCGGGATTATTTTAGTGAGAATTTGTCTTTACGGGTTATAATCCGGCCATAAATTTCAGCAAACCTCGGCAATATGAGAGTCGCCGGCGTTTGCCGGAGAAATATCATGTAAAGATATCTTCAAAGTATTTGAGAAGGGAAGTTTGATTATGAGAACTAAGTATCTTCTTTGGATATGTTTAGTGTCGGCGATTTTGGCTGGAGTTGGTTGCCGCAAGAAATCACCACCCCCACAGGAAGTTTCTAAGCCAGAAGTAGAGTTATCGGAGCAGACTACCGCCAAACAGGCTATTTTAGAAAAACAGGCAGCGCAAGAACCAATGCCGGTCAAACCCGCCGCTGAGCAAATCCAGCCGGAGGAAACGGAGTACTTTGCCCTCTTTATGGAGGGCAAAAAGGTCGGCTACGCTATCCAAAACCGTGCCGTTGCCGGTAATAAAGTTAACACCTCTGTGGAGCTTAAGATTACCTTGAGCCGAATAGGAGTGTCGGTTAGCGTCCAGACCAAAGCAATCACTATCGAAACCATCGATGGCAAGCCGCTTGGCTTCGAGCTCGAACAGGCATTGGGGATGATGGTGACGAGAATGATAGGAACGATCGATGAGCAGGGCAAGGTAATAGTAAAGACCGGCCAGCAGCAGGAAGAATTCGATTGGCCCAGCGGCGCGGTAATGTCCGAGGGGATGCGACTGCTGCTTTTGAAATATGGCCTTGCAGAAGGAACCACGTACACCGCAAAATTGTTTGACCCAAGTATGATGCAGGTTGTTGATGTCGAGGTAAAGGTTGGCCCCAAACAAAACGTTGACCTGCTTGGCCGTGTGGTCGCGTTGACTGAAGTTCAGAGCAACGTAAGTTCCGCGCAGATTGGCTCACTCATAAGCGCTGAATATTATGATGATAACCTTCTTCTTCAAAAAAGCATTACACCTGTGATGGGGATGACTGTTGAGCAAGTCGCCTGCACTAAAGAATTCGCACTCGGCCAAATCGATGTGCTTGAAGTGGTGGACAAGATGTTTATGGCCAGCCCGGAGCCTTTGAGTAATGTCGGTTCAGCCCGGTCAATTACTTATTACTTGAGCCCTGTGACAGATGAGGTCGATTTGAAGATTCCATCCAACGATAATCAAAAAGTTGAACAGCTCAGTGGCGGCACAATAATCCTTACAGTCGAGCCTGTTGCTGCGCCGACAGGCGTGAGGTTTCCTTACAAAGGCACCGACCCGGCGGCACTCGAGGCCCTTGAGCCGACAAGATATGTCGAGAGCGACCAACAAGTGATAATCGACCTTGCCCGGCGGGCGGTCGGAGATACCAGTGACGCAGCCGAAGCTGCACGCAGGATTGAGGCGTTTGTGGCGGATTACGTTACAGACAAGAGCTTGTCGGTCGGCTATGCCTCGGCGGCTGAGGTCGCGGTCAGCAGACAGGGAGATTGCAGCGAGCACGCCGTATTGACTGCGGCATTGTGCCGAGCCGTCGGGATTCCGGCTCAAGTGGTTACGGGTTTAGCCTACGTGCCTCAGTGGCGTACTTTTCAGAACGGGTTCGGCGGTCACGCCTGGGTACAGGTCTTTCTCGGCGACAAGTGGGTCGGACTCGATGCGGCTTTTAAGGGCGCCGGCTTAGGCGGCTACGACGCCGGACATATTGCCCTGGCTGTAGGCAACGGAAATCCCGAGAACTTCTTAAACCTGGTCAATACAATGGGACAGTTCAAGATTGAAAAGGTAACCATAAATAGAGACTAAAGAAAACATCCTTTAGAATAATATGGTGAGTTTGGGGTGTAAGGTATACCTCAAGTGTCTTATCAAAACAATGTAGTATTTGCAGTTTCTCTTTGTGAGCTTCCTGTAGAAGATTGTTCAAATTCCTCCTCTTTTACCCTTTCCCTATACCCGATAAAGATAATTCTATCACCCTCAAAGTGGTATGTTCCTGTCTCACTATTCACAAGGGACCTTAGAATTTTCCTCCATCCTTCGTTTTCATCTTGCACCAGGGCATATTTCAGATTACTAATCCATCTGGCAGCACAATGAAAACGCATCGCACTACTATAAACCTTGTGTAGCTTGTATGCTCGAATATAGGCATGGTCGACAAGGGAGACTAAGCCGACCGGGTCTTTTCCCCTTTCGCAAGAATCATCCGAAGGTAATATTTCTTCCAAAACTCTCCAGAGAGCTATCTTGTCGGATTTTTTAACAGTATCCTCACGTCCTTTACACAATGCCTCCAAATAGGGTCTTGCGATTATATTTTCATATGAATTCAATGATAATGGATTTAGAACCGCTATCACTTTCTCAATAACCGTGCTTTGTTTCTTAGTCTTCCCGACATCAAATATGTGTTCCTTGAGAATTTCTGAGAGAACACTTAGAAGTTCACCTTTAGCTTGAAAGGATACACGATGAACCGATTCGCCGTGATAATGGGGACTTATCTCAAAACCTAAGAAATGTCGTCCGCGTGACTTCGCCACCTTACAAAAAGTACCGCTGCCGGAAAAAGGGTCGAGTACAAGGTCGCCCTCATCAGTTGTAGCTAAGATGATTCTATCGGATATTTCTTCCGGAAATACTGCGATATGAGATGTTTGGTCATTGCTACCGAAAGCAACACGGTCTACCTCCCATACATTGCCAGGATTGCGTCCGAAGAGATTGTTACGAGAGTCATAGAATTTTGTTTCCTCACGTACAGGGAAAACATTAAATTTAGACTTGTTCATGCCGTGACTGGGCTTAATCCACCAGAGAATTGTCTCATGCTTATTCGTGAATTTGGACTTGAAAGCCATGCCCCCCCAATAGCGCCAAATGATGCGGTCTTTCAGCCGAAAACCCAGATTTTGAAACAAATGGAACGTTAGGTGGTCTAAAGGTGTTATGTACGCCCCCCGTTCAGTAGTATAACCCGTCTGCCAAAAAAGAGCACCCCCTGGAACCAATGTCCTTTTACATTCAGAAAGGACTTTCTCTATGAAATCTAAGTAATCCTTTTGGCTTAGTTTATCATTGTAGCCCTTATAATTCTTGTCTATGTTGTAAGGAGGGCTTGTGTGTATTGTTTGGACAGAGTTATCAGGAACCTTTTGGAAAAGGTCTAAGCAGTCCCCCAAAACGATAGTGTCAATGAAATCAGTCTTCGCCATTTGGTGCACTCCTGGATTGTAGCATTCTGGCAACCACTGGTAATACTCTCTTGAGAGTTGGGCTTCCACCCCCACCCCCGCTGCATATCCCGCCCAGATTCTCTGGAGTATATACTCTTAGAGTCCGAAAGCTGAAACTTCGTTTCTCGTCGATCTCCTTTGCGTGCTTTCGCAAGAAGTCTCTCCAATTAGTAAGGACTACTGGGTTGGTGAAACCATATAGTGACTTGCGTGGAGTGGCAGATATTTCATCAACAAACCCTGGGAACTCGGATAAGAATCGCAAGGCGCCGTAGTAGTAATGTTTCACATGTCCTTGAAGATTGTGTTTACCTTCCCATCGGGCGATAATCTCTTTACTTACGCTTGATTTTTCCTCACGACAATAATCAATAAAACTTTCAATTTCCAAAGGAGGAATGGGAGAGGCCTGAGGAGCTGTGGGTATTAGAGATTTTCTGAGCGTTTCCTCCGCGAGATCTATCGCGGCATTCATCTCTTCGTTTGTCTCTTCAGGACCATCAAAAGGTCTGGATATCGCATCTGACGCTACATCAATGTATGCTGTAAAAACGTCTGCTGGCACGCTCGTCAGACGATGCCTGAATTTTGGCAGAACGCGCAGAAAATCGGCTGCTTCGTCTTCTGTAAGCTCACAAATCACCTCTATGTTACTTGTCATAGCAGACCAAGTAAGATTCGCAGAACCTATTATTACCCTGTCATCAGAAAATTTGTATATTTTCGCGTGTAAATCGTCCGAGACGTGAAATTCGAATATTTTCCCTTTGTTCAGAACCGATTCAACTCGTTTCTTTAAAGCTGACATATCTGCCACACCGGCTCTCCAGTCAAGAGGGCTAAAGCGTGTCCAAAACTCTACCTGTTCTGCAACATCAAAAAATGGATCCAGAAAAACGAGACCTCGCTCACTATAGTAAGGAGTACAGATGAGACCAGTCGTTGACCCATTGAATGCTTTTTTAATTGCATCTATGCCCTTCTCGTGGAAGCATATCATAGCTTTTCTCCGAACAATAGACGGACTTTTAACATCCTCATACTCTACATCTTATGATTCGAATAGTCAACTTCCGATCAAACAATTATCAACATTTTATGGCATGTTTGGTGTTTTCAAGTACTATTGCTTGAGAATATTCATGCGCTACTGTATAAGCAATTAGAAGCTAATAAACTAAGAATTTGAGCATTGCGTTTTATTCGAACTGGATGTCGGTGAGAACGAATTCGACGTTGGTGTTACCGTTATAGGTATTGAGCTGCGGCTGATAGGCAACGTTAAAGAATTCGTGCTCGAGCAGCTTTTTTTCCAGTTTTCCGAACCTGAAGCCGATACAGCGCACAGCATTTGTGTTGTCGGTTATCGCGAGTTGTAGATGTTCGCCTCCCGAGCCGACTCTTCTTGGCGGACTGGCCAGGCGGACTCCTTTTGTGGCGAAAATCGGTTTGGGATTACCTTCCCCGAAGGGGCCGAGCATTTGCAGCTCGCTGACCATTTCATTTCGAAACTCAGCTAATGGAGCTACTGCGTCGATGTGAAGTTTGGCGGTGACATCGCTTTCGTTCAGGTTTTGTTTTGCATAGGCTTCGAATTCTGCTGCGAAGCGGTCTATTTTTTCTGTTTCGATAGTTACGCCGGCAGCCATTTTGTGGCCGCCGAAGCTGACTAAGTGCTGCGAGCAGGCCTTGATTGCGCTGAGCAAACAAAAACCGTGGATTGAGCGGCCGGAGCCCTGAGCGACGCCGTTTTCGGCAGCGCCGGTGTTAATCATAATCGTCGGGCGATAGAATTTGTCCACTATTCTCGATGCGACAATGCCTATTACGCCGGTGTGCCAGTTTTCGTTCGCCAGGACGATGCTTTTGCGGTCGGGGTGGTGGAGGTTTCGCTCAACTATCATTTCGCAGGCCTGCTTGAATATCTTTCGCTCGTATTGCTGGCGCTGGCTGTTCTGCTCTTTGAGATATTCGGCTATTTGCATCGAGCGAATCGGCTTCTCGGACGTCAGCAGCTCCACAGCTAATCGGGCGTGTCCCATCCGTCCTGCCGCGTTGAGCATTGGCGCAAGGCGAAAGCCGATGTGGAAACTGTCAAGCCGATGCCCGGTCAGGCCGGCCGATTCAATCAGGGCCTGTATGCCGGAAAGCTTGCACTCCGGCAGTGCTTTTAGCCCGAAGCTTGTCAGCACCCTGTTTTCACCTCTGAGGTCCACAATATCAGCAATGGTTCCCATTGCCGCCAGACTTGTTGCGTTGAGCATAAATTCGCGTAATCTCGGTTCAAGCCTTCGGCCCGAGTTGAATTCGTTTGCAATGGCCCAGGCCAGCTTAAAGGCGACCATAGCGCCTGCTGAATCCTGGTTAGGATAGGATTTTTCAAGGGCAGGATGTACGAGAGCGACCGCTTTGGGAAGGGTCGCCGCAGAGCGTGAACCAGGCTTGGACCCGCTCGCTGCGAACGCGGCACTCGGCGGACATACTTCGTGATGGTCGGTTATTATCAAATCAAGACCCAATTGCCCAGCGAGCTCGGCGGAGCTGTATGCTGTAACGCCGCAATCGACGGTAACCAGAAGTGTGGTGCCTGATTTTGCCAGTGTCTGGACAGCTTCGGCATTCAGGCCGTAGCCTTCATCGATGCGATGAGGGATATAATAATCAACATCAGCGCCAAGCAGCTTCAGGACCTGCCAAAGAATTGCGACGCCCGTAATGCCGTCCACGTCGTAGTCGCCATAGACGGTGATTTTTTCCTTGTTTGTAATGGCCTGCTTTAATCTTTGAACCGCTGGCTCAATTCCCGGCATTTGAGCAGGGTCGATAAGCTGCGTCAGTTTGGGTCTCAGGAAAACAGAACCGGTCTGGGCGTCAGTTATTCGGCGATTAATTAAAACCTGTGCTAAAAGAGGCGATACCTTCAGCGATTTAGCGAGTTGTTCAGAACGGTCGTCCGGGGGCCTGATTACCCATTGTTTTTTACAATAACTATCGAGTTTAGACTCGCGTCTGAGGTGTGCCAGGCGCGTTTTGCCGGGTTTCAGGTCTGTTTGCATCCGTGCAGAAGATTGCATAATTTGGTTAATTGGTTAATTTGTTAATTGACCACTCACTACTCACCATTCACCAATCGGTTAAACGTTTATATATCAGAAAAGGATAGTTTACTCCGTTAGAAATTCCATCACAAGCAATAATATTGTCCAACAAAGAGAAAATTTCTAACGGGGGTGAATTGCAAGGATTGTTTTTTTCCGGATTCTTATGTCCGCCAGGTCAGTTTTGTTAGACTTCCGTCCTTGTTCTTACTTCCAGCTATAGCGTGCAGTTTAAAATCACCACCTTTGTCGGTCAGATTTGCTTGGACCCAGCCGACCGGCTCGGCGTCGCTGAAGTTATATCCCACCGCCGGCAGATTGATGAGATGAATCCCTTCGAATTCAGAGAATTTATATTCGTGAGAGTGGCCGTACACTATAGCCTTGACTTTGCGAATCGGCTTGATAGTAGAAAAAAGCCGCGGGACATCCAACAGGTCCCCGTCATCATCCCCCAAAGTATGGTGAAAGCAAAGAATTGTTGGCGTGTCGTCGCATTCTTTCAAATAGTTTTCCAGCCATTGCCTTTGTGCTTTTCCTAATAAACCAGGCACCTCATTAACGTAAAAAAGCGAATCCAAAATAATTAAACGAATGGGTGGTCTTTCGACAATTGTGATGAGTTTGTCTTTTACAGGTTGTTTTTCCCCGGGAACTTTATCAAAAACCTTAACAAAGTTTTCCCTGTTATCGTGGTTCCCGAGTGCCATGAAGACGGGCCTTTTTTCAGCGATTGGATTAAGCAGTTTTTTAAGATTGGCATAATCGCCCAACTCACCCGTCAGCCTTGCCAAATCGCCGGCAATAACCACTCCATCCGGCGAAGCAGAGATAATATCGGGAATGACTTTTTGTAAATTTTGATAGGGAAAGAATCCTCGATAATTGTTGTTAACATCCGCCGGTATATGCGTGTCAGCCAAAAGCGCCCATTGAGCAGGCTTTTTTTCACTTTTCCTTAAGCCCGGACTGCAACCTGTAACGATAGTAACCAGGGTCCCGACGGCAGTTAAACCGGTTTTAATGAAAGTTCTTCTATTCATTGAATTGTAGAAAATCTCTGCCATGATATGAATAAAGGCAAATTGTGTTTTTTTAGAGCAGCTCGTCGATTGCGGCGGCGATATTTTTCTTACTGGTTAAGCCGACCCATTTTTTTTGCACCTGGCTGTCCTTGAATAGAAGGAGAGTTGGTATTGCGCTTATGCCGAACTCCATAGCACTGTCGCGAGCGTCATCGACGTTGAGCCTGCAGATTTTGGCTTTGTCCCCGTACTCATCTGCGATTTCTTTTAAGATAGGAGCTATCATAATACAAGGCCCACACCAGGGTGCCCAGAAATCAACCAGCACCGGCGCATCAGAATTGTGAATAGTCTGGTCAAAAGTAGCGTCAGTCAACTGAGTTACACTGTCAGCCATTACTTTGTCCTTTCAGTCAAGATTTCGCAAAAAACTACTGCCCGGTCATATTGCCGGGTTATTTGGTGGTCATAATACCTGAGTTTCTCACCGTCGTCAATAAAAATTGTCGTGCATATTGCATAGTGGTTGGCCTGCTTATTTTCGAGGTCTTTTATTTTACCATCCGCCGGGACCGAGCAGTTCGCTGACCGGCTCGTCCCACCATTTCGGGTCTCTGAAGTACTGCTTGAGCATCATAGCGGCGACGACGCCGTCACCGACGGCTGTGGCTAACTGCATAGCCGCTCCGATTCTGCAATCACCGGCCACGAAGACGCCCGGCACACTTGTTCGGAGATATGCGCAGTCGCACTTGATGAATCCATTGTCGGTCAGCTCCACAAAGCCTTTCAAAAAGCCGGTATTCGGCACCATACCGATAAATATAAATACGCCGTCGCAGGGATAGTCTTCCTCTTTATCGGTTTTGACATTTTTGAGCCTGACCGACTGGACCTTGCCTTGGCCCTGGATGGCGGTCGCGATGTTGCTGTATTTGATGAGCAGATTTGAATTCGGCTCGTTGGCTTTTTCAAGAAGCTCCTCGACCAGGACTTTGGCTGCTCTGAATTCATCCCTTCGGTGTATCATTGTTACCTTTTCGGCGAACTTGGTCAGGTGCAGAGTTTCTTCCACTGCGGTATTGCCTCCGCCGACGGCGACGACCTGTTTGCCCTTAAAGAACGGCGCATCACAGGTACCGCAATAGCTGACACCTGCGCCGGCCTGGCGAAATTCTTCTTCGCCGGGGACGCCGAGTTTGCGATAGTCACTGCCCGGCGCTAAAATAACGGCCCGTGTGGTGAATTTATCCTCGTCACAAATTACGGCGATTTTACCGTCCTGCAATTTCTCCAGACCGGTTACTTCGCTGCCGTTCTTTATCTCGGCGCCGAAGTTCTGGACTTGCTTTTGCATTTGTTCAATCAGGCCCGGACCGTCTATACGCTCGATGCCGGGATAATTTTCGATTCTGTCGGTATTAATGATTTGTCCGCCGGGCATGAGTTTTTCGAGTATCAGGGTTTTCATTCTGTCGCGGGCCGTGTAGAGAGCCGCCCCCAGCCCCGCCGGCCCTGCTCCAATGATAATGCAGTCATAAGTATCAGACATAACACATATCCTTTATTGAATTCGTACTTTTTAAGTATTTTCCGTTTGCATTTCTTTTTCACCTTATATTTGGTTGAGGTGCATTCCGAAGCGGTCGAATTTTTTCTAAACGGCGTAAGTGAGGACTTCGAGTTCCGCCGTTGTATCAATCTTATTCAGGATTCTGTCCACCTTTTCCATAACTGCATCCTCAATCACGTATTCGTTACAATTCTGACACTGCAAAACGGGTAATTCCTTGATGATAACGATGCAGTCACGATTTACTTTAAACGGCAAATTGGTAATTAACTTCTCTAATTTTGCACCGCAATTATGGCAATTCATTTTTTTCTCCTCGTCTTGAAATCTTCTTCCCACTTATCAAGAGTAGGCTTGTAAACAGTAATAATGGTTACGTTATCATTTTTTAAATCACTTGCTATGTGAATGTGTATTATCAGATTTTCATATTCCGCGTATATAAGATAGCTTGGTAAATATTTATCCTTTGGATATTGTTCTATTATTGCGTAGCTTTCCAACGAAGATAAAACTGCTTGACGAGATATTAAACGCTCCTCCAAACGCATATTAACATGGTAGGTCCAGAGTATCCTGCGTCGCTTAATACAAGACTTTATAAAATTAAGAACGTCCACACTCATGCTTATCTTTAGATAATGCCCTAAGTCACCTGTATATGTCTTTATTCTATTTGATTAGTACTTTTTGTCAATTATGTTGGTTCTTCTTGGCCGGCTTGTATTTGGTCGAGGTGCATTCCGAAGCGGTCGAGCTTTTTCTGGCCTTCGTCATATTGACTGTAGGCGTTTCGCAGGTGCTTGCCGAGGATGTCCCAGGTGCCGCCGAAGTCGGCAAACGAGGAATTGAGCCTTTTTAAGTTTTGTCGTATTTCGGCCGCCTGTTTTTCTATCTGCAGGCCGTGCAGGCCCATCGCCACCGTCATAAGATACGCATATAAAAGATTCGGTGATACCGGGATTACCTTTTTATCAAAACAATATTGCAAAATATCGTTCGTCTCTCCTGCATATTTAACAATGGTTTCGTAATAGACATTCTCGGCGGGTATATACATTATTGCAAAATCCAGTGTCCCCTCAGCCGGCCTTATATAATCAGAGGCTATTTTGTCGATGTGATTGTTTACATCCTTGATGAATTGTCTGCGGAGCCTTGTTTTTTCCGCTTCTTCTTCTGTTTTTACGACTTTTTCAAAACCCGGCAGCGGGAACTTGGCATCAACTGGAACGGAGAAGTCAGTTAGTTTTATCAGGGCATCGACTGTTTTGCCGTCCTTGAATGTATATTGGAGTGTGTAGCTGTCTTTGGGCAGGATAGTGGCCAAAAGGTTTTCGAGCGACCATTCACCCATCTGGCCGCGGAGTTTGGGCGAGCTTAAAATATCCTGAAGGCGTCTGACCTCGGTTCCAATCTGCATCATCTGTTTGTTTGTGCCCTGCAGCTCACCGATCTGTTTGTTGAGGCGTTCGAGCACTTCCTGGCCGGCCTGCATGCTCCGGCTGATATTAGTCTGGCCGTCCAGCAGAGACTTCTGGAGTTTGTCTTTTGTGTCGTCCTGAGTGGCTTTCAGGCCCTCCAGTTGCTGCTGCAACAGACCGATTGAGGCCTGTTGGCCTGCCATCTTCTCGGCGTTGGCGGAGTTGGAGATTATGAGCCAGACCAAAAGCCCGACAACAACTAAAACCAGAACGGCAATGACTACAGTTAAAATAAGCTCCATCATTTTCCCTGAAAAAGCAGCTCTGATTATAGATTCTCAAGGTCTGTTTGTCAAAGGCTAATAACAGCCTTAAATAGTGTAAAAAAATGTTGATATGCAGGTCGAAGCTGTGTATCGTTCTGGGCGAAAAGAGTTGAAAACTATCATTTCCGGGCTGTTCCCGATGGGAAAAATAGATTCTGTAATATTCGATTGGGGCGGGGTGCTGATAGATGACCCTGCGCCGGACCTGATGCGATATTGCGCACAGGCCTTAACTGTATCGAAAGATGATTATATAAAGGCACATAATAAATTCGCAGCGGATTTCCAGAAAGGCCTAATCAGCGAAGATGCCTTCTGGGAAAGAATATGCGGTGAGCTGAAAGTACCGAAGCCGAAAGTCCCCTCGTTATGGGCTGATGCATTCAAGGCTGCTTATGTGCCCAGAGAAGATATGTTTTCTTTGGCTGCCCGGCTTCGCAAAAACGGCTGCAAGACTGCACTTTTATCCAATACCGAAGCTCCGGCTATGCAGTACTTTTATCAACTGCAATATGATATGTTCGATGTATTGGTCTTTTCGTGTGCCGAGGGGACGAGAAAACCCGAGAGAGAAATCTATGAGCTTATCGTCCGGAGACTCGGCTCGCGGGCCGGGCAATCGGTATTCATAGATGATAAGCCGGAATATATAAACGGCGCAAAAGAGGCGGGGCTGAATACGATTCTTTTCGAAAACATCAGCAGGCTTAAAAACGCATTGGCCGAACTCGGAGTGAAATAGATTAACCAGACCAAGGAATGGATTGCTAATGGATTTGTCGGAAGTATTAAAGACTAAAGATATCTTTTTACTCGATGGGGCGATAGGAACTGAATTGGACAAGCGCGGCCTTATGGGCCGGGCCGGCAACAATCTTGACAATCCGGATGTTGTTCTTGAAATCCAGCGGGAATATGCACAGTGTGGCTGCGATGCACTGACCACCAATACGCTGACGATGAACCGTATCTACATTGAAACGCATAATGTTGGTGTGTCGGTTCGGGATGTGAACCAGGCCGGGGCTGAACTTGCAAGGCAGGCTGTTGACAAGGGGCAATATGTGCTTGGCGACATCAGCTCGACAGGTCAACTGCTCGAGCCATACGGCACTTACAAGGAATCGCAATTTTACGATGCCTTCCGGGAGCAGGCGGAAATCTTAGCCGAATCCGGAGTGGAAGGGTTTATAATTGAGACTATGTTTGATTTGCGGGAGGCGATTTGTGCTCTTCGTGCGTGTAAGGATAAGCTCTCACTGCCTGTGATTGTCTCGATTGCATTTGCGGCCGAGACAAAGGGTGGAAGGACGATGATGGGCGACTCCGCAGAACAATGTGCTAAAGGTCTCACGGATGCCGGTGCGGATGTTATTGGCGCCAACTGCGGCAATATAGACCCGGCCCAGATGGCTGTTATTGTTTCTCTACTTAAATCATCAACGTCACTACCTGTTCTGGCCCAGCCGAACGCGGGCAAACCCAAATTAGTCGATAACGAGACGATATTTGATATGGAGCCGGAAGCTTTCGCACAAGGGATTACGGAATGCCTGCATGCCGGTGCGAGCATTGTGGGTGGTTGTTGTGGTACAACACCTGAACATATTCGAGCTGTTGCCGGCTTGTTAGGTAAGGAGGGGAAGTGAAGTCGGTTTGTTTACATGATAAGAGTACGATAGAAATATTTCTTCGCGGCAATGTGTTTCTTAACATTTATAGTCTTGGTGACCTGGACGATTTCTTCTGGCCCTATACGAGCTGGTACGCGTTGACCGACTCAGCAGGCGTCCAGGCCATAGCCTTGATGTACACTGCTGCATTAGGCAACATCAGAACACATCCAAAGTATAGAGGCAAAGGATACGGCACAACTGTAACAGCCAGGGTTTGTAAATCGTTATTGCGCGATATAGACCACATAGGCCTTAACGTCAAAGCGGACAATATAAGTGCAATCAGGTGCTATGAAAGACTGGGCTTTGAAGTTATTGATTCCTACGGCGAATTTGAGGTCGAACTTAAGCCGTCCTGAAAGTAAGTGTTAAATCGTATGGCGAATTATCACCTGGTAATCCTGAAGAAGCCTTATCTGGATGCGATTTTAGATGGTCGAAAGCAAATCGAATCGCGTTTTAGCAAAACAAAGCGTCCAGCTTTTGGACGGGTCTTGGCCGGCGATAAATTATTCCTGAAGGTAAGCTCCGGGCCTGTCTGCGCGAGGGCAACTGTTGAAGCGGTTGAAAATTTCGAGAACCTGACGCCGGGACAAATAATCGAAATAAAGCGGCGTTATAATCACTATATCAAAGGCAGCGATGAATACTGGGCCGGCAAGATGAGTTCCACGTTCGGCTTTCTGGCCTGGCTGACGGACGTAAAGCCAATCGAACCTGTGCGAATACACAAAAAAGATTGGCGGGCGTGGGTGGTTCTGACAGAGAAAGAAAACTTCGGACTTCTGAAAAAAAAGGACTGTAATATCCTCTAAATGGGGCTTTCCTCCGTGTTTTGTATTTTTTTATGTAAGCCGCAATAAAGTCCCCTTTAAGTCCGTCTCTATCTTTACAAATTCAGTGTATTTAAATAGTACCTGTTTCGGAAACAGTATTTGTCATTCCCGCGAAAGCGGGAATCCAGCTTTTTCGCTCTGGACCCCTGCTTTCGCAGGGGTGACATTGCCAGTTTTTTCGGCTTTCCGCAACAGATACTAAATAGTAACAAGACTTGTGCAAAACTTAACTTAGAATAATAAGAAACCGCAATTTTAGAAAGGAGCAGGAAATGTTGAGGAAGATTATGTTAGTCATTCTGGCGGCGGTTTTAATATTAGCCGCGGTTGATAACTTAACGGCCCAGCCGGGACGGCGGGGCGGAGATTTCGGCGGAAGGCGGGGCAGGGGCTTTGGGGCTGTTCAGGAGCAAGCGCCTATACCGTTTGACGAGGAAGAGAAAAAGATTTTGAGCATACTTGAGGATATGAGACTGAACCAAAGCAGAGGGACGATGAATGTTCCGCAGGAAGACGGCAGACTGCTGCGGTTGTTCACGGAAGCGACCGGTGCAAAGCATGTTGTCGAGATAGGTACGTCCAACGGTTACTCAGGCATCTGGTTTTGCCTTGCTTTGCGGACTACGGGTGGAAAGCTGACCACTCACGATATCGACGAGGGCAGAGCCTCACTTGCCCGTGAGAACTTCAAGCGGGCCGGCGTTGAAAAGCTCGTTACACTCGTTATGGGGGATGCCCATGAGACCGTTACGAAGCTCAAAGAGCCTATCGATATCCTGTTTATCGACGCGGATAAAGAAGGTTACACCGATTACTTGAATAAACTGCTGCCGTTAGTTCGTCCGGGCGGACTAATCCTGGCCCACAATATTGACATGGTAGGGCAGGACTTTATCAAGGCCATTACTACCAACCCCAACCTGGAGACGGTTTTTCAGGGCCAGGGCCAGGGTCTTGGTGTGACACTTAAGAAACGTCAGAGTAAATAATTGAACCCGGCAATATCGGGTGAATTCCACAACCTGTATGTGAAGGGAATAAGTTATGCCTTACAATCGAAAGGATTTCTCACGCCGAGAGTTTCTGTCGCGTGGTATATGCTTTGCTGCTGGTGCTGTTGCGACCGCCGCTTTGACCTCATGCAAACTTTCAGAGACCGAACTTGCCTCAAAAAGCATTGCGATGACACGATTTGGACTGACCACCTACCAGTGGGGCAAGGACTGGGATATACCTACTCTTATCGACAACTGCTCCAGAGCACAAGCCTTTGGTGTCGAGCTGCGAACCAGCCTTTCCTACGCTCACGGTGTTGAGCTGGAGTTGAACGCAGCACAGCGCAGCGAAGTTAAGAAACGTTTTGAGGATAGTCCGGTTACGTTAGTGGGTCTTGCGACCAGTGAGCGGTATGATTCGCCGGATGCTGAGAAGCTCAAAGCGGCGATTGAAAATACCAAGGCCTACATCAAGCTCAGCCGTGATACAGGCGGCAGCGGCGTGAGAGTGTTTCCGAACAGCTTTCACAATGACGTCCCGCGAGAGAAAACTATCGAGCAGATAGGTAATTCGCTTAACACCGTGGGTGCGTTCGCTGCCGACTATGGCCAGCAGGTTCGCCTCGAAGCCCACGGTAATGCGGGCGAGCTACCGACTATCAGGGCGATTATGGACCACGTTGACCAGCCTTCCGTCCGGGTGAAACTAAATAGCGATAAGAGGGATACGGCGGGCAATGGGTTCGAGCACAATTTCAACTTAGTCAGGGATTTGCTGGGTGATACACTGCACCTGCACAATCTCAAAGACACGGGATTTCCATATCAGCTTCAAATGGACCTGCTCGTACAAATGGGCTGGGGCGGCTGGCAAATGCTGGAAGTAAGCCATAAGGTACCGGACCGCGTCCAGGCATTGATTGAACAGCGGCAGATCTGGGATGGGCTGCTGGCTAAATCTCTAAACGCGTGATGTAAAAAACTCCGGTCAGTATAAATAACAACTGTCGCGTAAAACGAAAACCGACGATGTCACCCCTGCAAAAACAGGGGGCCAGAGAAAGGCTGGATTCCCGCTTTCGCGGGAATGACAAATATTGTTTCCGCAACAGAAACTAAATAAAATAGAAGCGCTGGATTCGGAGAAACCTGTTATGCTGACAGCCCCTCGGAAAGAACCGCCGCTTTTCGACTCAATGTGCATTATCACCGGCATCATCGTCGGTGCCGATATATACCAAATGGCTCCGGACATAGCTAAAGACGTATCGTAGAAACTGCATCCATTAGAGACGGGGGTACTGTAAGGACAATAGGAATGCCAAAAGAAGAATTGCGACGAGGATTTGGGCTATCAACTTCGACCTACGTGGTAATCGCCAGCATGGTGGGGACAGGAATTCTGGTCTCGCCCGGATACATGATGGCTTCGCTCAAGAACTACCCCGTCATATTTGGGCTTTGGGCCCTTGGTGGGTTGCTTGCCCTGTGCGGAGCTCTTTGTGTGGCGGAGTTGGCAGCCGCTCTACCCCTGGCAGGCGGGGAGTACGTTTACCTTCGCGAAGCATACGGCCCGATGCCTGCCTTTCTATCCGGTTGGACGTCGTTTTTTGTCGGCTTTTCCGCGCCGCTGGCCGTGGTCAGCTATATCGCTGCTTTATACCTTTTAACGCCGTTCGGATTAGCTGAGAAGCAAACGGGACACCTTATCCAAACCATTGCCGCGCTCATTATCGTCGCGGTCACGCTGCCCAATCTCATCGGTCTTCGTCATTCCGCCTGGACACAGAATCTCACCACGATCCTCAAGATAGGCCTGTTTGTAGTCTTGGCGGTGATGGCATTTCTGTTCGGCAGAGGACAACTGGCACACATTGCGGAAGGACAGTCGATAGGGAAGGTCAAGTTTGGGACCGCAGCTACGCAGTTGTTCTATGTTATGTTTGCCTACAGCGGCTGGAACGCTGCCAGCTATCTGGCCGGCGAGGTTAAGAACCCAACCAGAATTCTCCCACGGTCGCTGCTGCTGGGCACCGGGCTGGTAATCGTTTTGTATCTGGCCCTAAATCTGGTTTTCGCCTACGCAGTACCTCTGGCCGATGTGGGATTTGACAACGCTGAGCGGATTCCCCAGCTCGCGGTAGAAAATCTGTTTGGGCCGAGGACCTCCAGCGTTTTCTCCGTTGTGCTGGGATTGACGTTCCTGGCTACAGTGAGCGCTTTCATTATCACCGGCCCGCGGATTTACTATGCCATGGCAGGGGACGGATTGTTTCCATCCATAGCTGAGCATGTCAGCTCAAAGGGGCGGGTTCCTACTTACGCTATGCTCTTGCAGAGTGTATGTGCAATCGTTATTTTGTATGTGACGAAATTCGACGAACTGTACCAATACGCTTCTGTGGGGTTATCGCTCTTTGCCCTGCTTTTTGTAGGTGCAGTGTATGTCCTTCGATGGCGCCGGCCGGATATGGAAAGACCGTTTCGCGTGCCCGGATATCCTGTTGTTCCGGCGATCTTCATGGCCGTGATTCTTTTCACGGCTGTATTTGCGTTCATACAGTGGCCGAAACCTTCGGCTTTCAGCCTCGGCAGCATCCTCCTGGGTATCCCGGTCTATTACATTTGGTCGTTGGTCCGCCGTCTAAGGAGTACATAACAACAAGTTATGTGGATGTATGAAAGTTTGGAACAAAAAGTTCTGTTTCCAGAACCGTATTAGATAATTGTCGTGCTTTTTGAAAAAACCAGTTCTTATTATCCTCTTCAGAGATTTTATGTGCAGATTATCCAGTGATTTACCTTGACGAGATAGAGTCAAATCTGGTATAAATAGAATCGGTTAAGTTTATGCTCGTAGAATCGGGTATAGGTGCATTTTCCGTCTTCCAGCGGGCGTATTTATTGCGGTTTCTCGACAGAGGAGGAATTATTATGCGAAACGCAGAGTTGCAGCGGAAACTTTGTGTTTTGCAGATAATGATTTTTTACATTTCAATTGACAAACTATATTCAATTTTTGAAGGAGGATTGTTATGTCTAAAAAATTGATTTATTTATTTTCTTTTGCTCTGCTGCTCGGCATGGTTCCCACAAAAGTAGCTGATGCGGACCTCGTCGGCTGGTGGAGGTTTAATGAGGGTTCAGGAGACACCGCCAATGACAGTTCCGGCAATGAGCACCATGGGACGCTTATTGGAACCCCGGAATGGGTGGTAGGCCCGGACGGCTTTGGCGGCGCTCTTGCATTCAACCCGGATGTGTGTGTGGGAGTTGACTGTGGAATCTTCGACCCTACAAATGGGACGGGAAAATTCACTGTTGCTCTCTGGGCGTTCTGGGATGGAACGGGAACCTTTATGCATTTTCTCACCAAGTCGGCCGGATGGGGCGCAGATACTATGATGTTCCAGATCGAATTGTGGGGAGCCCTTACGAATCCAGATGAAATTGACAGATTGGGTCTTTCGTATCAAGGCAATATCTCGTCTTACAATAGCTCTTCCGGGTCGACCCCTTTCTCCATTATGCCTAAAAATGAATGGGTTCACCTGGCATTTACGTTTGACGGAAGCTATGCCACAGTCTATGTCAACGGCGTCGATGAAGAGGGCCCCAAAGATTTCTCAATAGGTCCGAATGTCGATACCCCGGTCTATATCGGAGTTAGCCACCCCGCTGAGGGCAGAACTTTCCACGGGTCACTCGATGAGGTCCGTATTTACGACAAGGCGCTGACGGCGGACGAGATTCAGATTGTCATGCATGGCGGTGAAGGATTTCCGAATGCCTTTGCTCCGGACCCGGCTGATGGTTCACTATATCCGGATACGTGGGTGAATCTTTCCTGGCGACCGGGAGATTTCGCCGTCTCACACGATGTGTACTTCGGCGATAATTTTGATGACGTGAATGACGGTGCCGAAGGCACATTCCAGGGCAGCCAGGCCGAGACGTTTATTGTTGTCGGCTTTCCAGGATTCGCTTATCCGGATGGTCTTGTTCCCGGCACAACTTACTACTGGCGGATTGATGAGGTCAATGATACCGAGCCGAATAGTCCCTGGAAGGGTAACGTCTGGAGCTTTTCGATTCCACCCAAGACCGCATACAATCCCAACCCGGCTGATGGTGCCGAGATGGTAGACCCGGATATAACTCTGAGCTGGACGGGAGGTTTCGGTGCGAAATTACACACCGTATATTTCAGCGAGAATTTTGACGAAGTGAACAATGCCGCCGGGGGTCTCCCACAGGGAACTGCAACCTATACTCCCAGCACACTTAAATTGGCCAAGACTTACTACTGGCGGGTCGATGAGTTTGACGTCATCGACACGTATAAAGGTAACATCTGGAGTTTTACCACCGAAGGCGGCGTCGGGAGTCCGGACCCGGCTAATGGCGCTGTGGATATTAAGCAGACACCGATTCTCACCTGGACGCCGGGGGTCTATGCTGATTCGCATCAAGTCTATTTCGGCAACGACCAGGAGGCAGTACGCAATGCCGATACCGGTTCGCCGGAGTATAAAGGTGCCGGGGGTCTTGGTGCTGAGAGCTATGAACCCGAAAAACTCCAGTGGAATACCACCTACTATTGGCGTATTGACGAGGCCAATAACGTAAACCCAGACAGTCCGTGGACAGGAAATGTATGGAGCTTTACGACAGCTAACTTCCTAATCGTGGACGATTTCGAATCTTACAACGACCTTGACCCTGCCGACCCCGATAGCAACAGGATATTTAATGCGTGGCTGGACGGATACGACGACCCGACAAACGGTTCTCTTGTTGGTTACGAGAATCCTCCGTTTGCCGAGCAAACTATCGTTCACGTAGGCAACCAGTCGATGCCGCTCTTCTACGACAACAGCATTGGTTACTCTGAGGCGACATTGACATATCCGCGTGACTGGACTGAGAAAGGTGTCAACACGCTGACCATCTGGTTCAGAGGCAATTCTGATAACGCTGCTGAGACTTTATATGTTGCTCTCAATAGCAGCGCGGTGGTCAATCACGATAATCCTAATGCAGCACAGGTTACCGCCTGGACCCAGTGGAATATCGACCTGCAGGCATTTGCAGACCAGGGTGTGAATCTTGCCAATGTCGATACGATTGCCCTTGGTCTTGGCAACAAGAACAATCCGCTGGCCGGTGGTTCAGGTACGATGTATTTTGATGATATTCATCTATATCCTCCGGCGCCTTAAGCCGGGATTTGGCAGGCCCCCATTGCTTCTTGCCTGCACCCCCATGCTTTCTTGCGAAAGCAAGAATGGGGGTAACGCAGGCACAGGTGCGAAGCATGATATGGGGGACGCGGTTGATACAAAGCTTCATAAGTCTAAGAGCCTATCCGGATAACCGGGTCGTTATGAGGCCGAGCGAAAAGTCCGAGGCCAAGGCGGCAGGCCAAAAAGGCTCGGAGGCGTGGTTTTTTCCACGTTGAGAACGTTTTTGGCCGACAACGCAGGCATCGGGCTTTGCAGCCGGCCGCAATAGAGCGGATTATTTGGATAGGTTCTGAGATTGCGGGTTCGCCTTCGACGGGATACATAGCAGCCTGCTATCCGGATGTACGAGAGTTTGAAAAGTTCTGTTGTGAAATCCATATTAGGTAGTTGGTTAAGAATCCAGCCCTTATTGTCCCGTTCAGGGGTTTTCTTTGCAATTTTCTCTTGACATCAAGAGGTAAGGGTATGCTATAATTGCATTACCTTTCATCGCTTATAAAGGCAAGGGTTCTGCAAAATCGAGGTTAGGCATACTTTGGAAAGAAAAAATTGTCTTTTAATTTTTTCTTTTCAAACAATACGTTGTTGTGTAATAGACAGTTAGCTGATTATTCAAGAAAATTGAAAACCTCCTTGTGTCCTTTTAATATTGAATAAATTTATGTTGTCTTGTCGATATCCTGAA
>CAYUFX010000050.1:0-31193 GCA_964444135.1 uncultured Pirellulales bacterium
GCCAAGGCGGCAGGACAAAAATGCTCGGAGGCGTGGTTTTCTCCACGTCGAGAACGTTTTTGGCCGACAACGCAGGCATCGGGCTTTGCAGCCGGCCGCAATAGAACAAGTTATTTGGATAGGCTCTTAATATCGCTTGCCGGAAAATCTGGCCACACCCGCATTCCCATATACAAAAAGAATACCTTGCCCTGTGGTACAAAACTGTATATCCTATGCACAAAAATCCTCGGGAGCTGACTATGAACAAGGCAGGCTACCTGCAGTGGGCAATTGAGAGCACCAAGACAGTATGGTGGCACGACTCGGCGGAGCCGAGCGAGCTTGAGCGCGGTATCCGCAGGGGCGCCATCGGTGCTACCACGAATCCGTTTCTCGCGAATCTTGCATTGTCCAGGAACAAAGACGCATGGGCCAGGGAAATCGACAATGTTCTGTCAGAGCACCCGGAGCCGGAAAGAAAAGCCGAAAAGCTCATGAGCATAGCAATAACGCACGCCGCCCGTCAGCTCGAGCCGCAATACGAAAAAAGCGAAGGCCGAATGGGCTATGTCTGCGCCCAGGTCAATCCCGCCCGGGCGGCAGAAAGAGATATTATGCTCCCAATGGCAAGGCGTTTTCACGCATGGGCACCCAATATTGCCGTCAAGCTGCCTGCCACAGCGGCAGGGCTGGATGTGCTTGAGGACTGCACCGCAGAAGGAATCACGGCCACACTAACCATAAGCTACACCATCCCGCAGGTAATCGCCATTGCCGAGAGACACCGCATAGGGATACAGCGAGCTAATCAGAATGGAGTCGAGCCTGGCAAGTGCTTTGCCGTCATTATGATAGGGCGCCTCGACGACTATCTTAGAGACGTGGCGCACGACAGCGAAGCTAATATCAGCGAATCCGATATTCGTCAGGCGGGTTTGGCTGTTTCCAAACGGGCTTATTCGATTTACAAACAGCACAGCTACGAAGCGATGTTGATAGTTGCCGCCCTAAGGGGGACTTATCATATGACGGAATTAACGGGCGCAGAAATCATTATGTCTATTGCTCCGCCATATCAGGAGATGCTGCTGTCCGAAGAATTGCCCTGTGAGGAGCGCATAGACCGCCAGATACCCGAAGATGTAATTGAGAGACTCTCAACTTTGCCTGAGTTTATTCGGGCTTACGAACCTGAGGGAATGCAGCCCAAGGACTTCATTACATACGGGGTGACGCAAAAAACACTTGCACAGTTTCACGAAGGCGGCTGGAAGCTGTTGGAGAATTTTTAGCTCGTTGAGTGGTGAGTAGTGAGTGGTGAGTGTGGTGAGTAGTCAACTCACTAATTAACCATTTAACTACTCACCAATTAACCAATTAACTAATTAACCAGACATGAAAGGTTTTACGATGAAGAAGATTGGCTTTATTGGATTGGGAATTATGGGCAAGCCTATGGCCAGGAATCTGCTCAAGGCGGGCTACTCGCTCACAGTTTACGACATTGTACCTGAGAAGATAAATGACGTGGTCGAGGCCGGGGCGAAGGCGGGCTCATCGAGCAAAGATGTGGCCGAAAAGAGCGAGGTGATAATCACTATGCTGCCCAATTCTCCGGACGTCAAGGAAGCAGTGCTGGGTAAGAATGGCGTTCTGGAGGGGGCCAAGCCGGGTACTATCCTCATCGATATGAGCTCCATCGCGCCCCTGGCGAGTAAGGAAGTAGCAGAAAAGGCCAAAGAAAAGGGAGTCACTGTGCTCGATGCTCCGGTGAGCGGCGGTGAGCCCAAGGCTATCGAAGGAACGCTTGCAATTATGGTCGGGGGGCCACAAGAAACATTCGATGAGGTTGAAGATATCCTAAGCGTTATGGGGGCTTCCGTGACACGGGTGGGCGAGATTGGCAGCGGCAACATGACAAAATTGGCCAATCAAATCATCGTCGCCCTGAACATTGCCGCAATGTCGGAGGCAATGGTGTTGGCAGCCAAGGCAGGCGTCAACGCAGAGAAGGTCTTTCAAGCGATTCGCGGAGGACTGGCCGGCAGTACTGTTCTGGATGCCAAGATGCCGCTGGTGCTGGAAGGCAACTTCAAGCCGGGATTCCGCATCGAACTGCACATCAAAGACCTGGCCAATGCACTGGATACCGCCCATGAGGTAGGAGTTCCCGTCCCCCTGTCCAGCGCGGTAATGGAGGTTATGCAGGCATTAAAAGTGGACGGCAAGGGCGCAGACGACCACGGTGGAATAATTCAGTTCTACGAGAAGCTGGCCAAGGTCGAGGTAAGAAGATAGCTGTAACCGGAATTATAGACAAGGCGCGGGCTTTCAATGTCTTCAGCTCAACTCCGAAAATTGCAATCTTTCGACCTGCCGATCATAGAACGGCGTCGTAATACAGACCCGACGTTCTTAGGCCAACGGAAGTACAAATGCAAAGAGCAGCGTAATAGCCAGAGTGATAATCCCGAGCGCAGCGGTGAGAATTGTCCAGGACTTGAGCGTTTCGATTTCGGTCAGGCCGCCCATCCGCGCGAAGATCCAAAAGCCGCTATTGTTCATCCAATCACCGACGAGCGAGCCGCCCCCGATAGCCATGGCTAAGTACACGAGATTGCAGCCGAGCATTTCTTCGGATATGCCCATAGCCGCAAACATTGAAGCGGTCGTAATCATGGCTACAGTACCTGAGCCCTGCGAAAATTTTATGATCGTTGAGACAGCAAAAGCCAGAATCAGGATTGTAAGTCCCAAGCCCTGGCCTCCTGTATCGACAAATCCCTTCACCACGTCCTGGACGCCGGCGGCTCGGAGCATTGCGCCGAAAGCACCACCACCAGCCGTTATAAGAATAATGATGCCACCACTCATGAGAGCTGTGTCCATTTTCCCAGAGAGCTCCTTGAGAGATAATCCTCGACTGCGAACAAGCACAAACATCGCGATAGCCGCCGAGAGCAGCAGAGCCAGGTTAGGATTACCCAAAACAGCCGTGATTTGAGCTATCAGCGTGCCCCCGACCAGCGCATTTGTCACCGTATTGGCGGATATTAAGATGACGGGAAGTACAATCGGCAAGAGCGAAATCCACAGGCCTGGTAACCGGCTGTCGTCCAGGGGTTCTGCCTCCGGCTCACCAGTGTAAGGACGCATCGGAATGTCCACAAACCGATTTACCAGCCTACAAACGAGTAGCCCAAGGGCTGCTGTGGGCAGGCCCACGAGGATGCCCATTCCAATCATTACTCCAAGGTCAATGCCGAAGCGGTTGGCCATGAACAGAGGACCCGGCGTTGGTGGAACCAGTGTATGAGTGATTCCGGCACCTGCGACAATAGCTGTAAGGTATAAGACGTAGTTCTTTTGTGTTCGCCTCCAGAGCGAACGAGCCAGCGGTACCAGAAGGTAGAAGACAGTGTCGAAGAACACAGGAACGGAGAGTACGAAGCCGCTTGCCATAAGTGCCGTAGATGCTCTTTTTTCGCCCAGCGCTTTGAGAAAAGACCGGACTATTCGGTCGGCGGCACCGCTGTCCATAAGACATTTGCCGATGACAGCGGCCATCGCAATCACGATACCGATAGCGCCGACAACCGAGCCAAACGCCCCGGCCACGCGAGAGACCTTATCCGCGAGATCGCCGGGAGCCAGCAAGCTGACGATTATTGCAGCAGTTATCAATGCAACAAACGCATTGACACGCAGTACTGTGATCATCGCAATAAGCAGGGCAACGCCAATAATCAATATCACTACCGGGTTCATAATAACAGACCTCCAAACATTGCCTCTATACCGTCACTCACAAATTCAAGTGCTCCTTTGCGAAAGCAAGGCATTTTTTGATGTTAGCTTCTTCAAGCTTGACCAGCTTTTCCAGCGGCAGATGATTTACCTTAGGCAGGCGCTCCGGAGATGCATTTGCGCGGACATATCTGAGAGTACGAGCCAAATCAAAGCCCGGCACATCCTCAAACGTCGCCCAGTACTTCTGGGTCAGACAGGGAACTTTCAGCGAATCTCGTGTTGCCATCTCCAGACTGAATTGAATCTCAGGCCTCGCCTTATGAAGTACCTGGATCATTAGAGGCAGGTCAAGCAGGCCTTGCCCCAGTGGGACATCGGCAAGCAGGAAGCCGTCTTCGTATTCGGCCACGGCCATGTCCTTTAAATGGACTGAAAAGCCATAAGGTGCGTATGCCTGGACAACATCCATCGGGTCTTCCAGAAGTGCAAAGCTGTTGCCCGTGTCGATACAGACACCTATGTATTCGCTGCTGATGCGCCTGAGCATATCAAGCATCTGACCGATGCGCCAGTCTTTGTGATTTTCAATCGCAATTCGCATACGTTGTCGGGCTGCGACCGGCTCAGCCAATTGCAACGACTTCCAGGTACGATCGGCGAACGCTTTGAATTCTTCGGCTTTGCTGAACTGCTCGTAGCGTCGTCCACCTATAGCGATGCGTACTACCTTAGCTCCCGCCTGCTTAGCTGTCCGCACTGTTGCTTCAAATCTCTCAACGTCGGACTTATCATGGGGCAAAGATGCAGAACCTTCAATAAACATGTCGTAGTTTTGGGCCTTTTCCCGAAGTTTACGAGTATAGTCTTCATCTCGAATCCCTATGTTCATCTGGATGCCGCCGGCACCGACCTTATGACAATGGTCGAGAAAGTTAAGCGGTTCATCAAGTTTTCCCTTCATTCGCCCGGTGCGTTCTGCTCTTAGCCGAATGTTGTAGGAAAAATCTGCAATTCCAAGCCGCGATCTTTTATCTCGCTCCGCACCATATATCCTTCTCATATCCCCAATCGTGGCTGCCGCCAAGCCACCGGCAATTGAACAAAGCACTTCTCGACGATTCATCCTTTACAATCTCCTATTTATTACAACGCCAGCAATATATATTTCAATTTCAGGTCTGAATAAGTGTCTATTGTAGAAATTCGGTTACTGCGCTCACGACGTTTCCACCGACCTGCTGCGAAGCATCGAGACGAGTAAGATAATCTCATACTTCATCCGGTACTATGAATGGCTCACGGTAGTTTCGGCGTACGAACATATTTGCCATGTCACTAAACACGCCAACAAATTTCTCACTTGTCTGGTCAAATATCAAAGGAGGCCCTATGGTCAAAGGTTCCCTTCCAAGGTCCACTTCGTTGGCTCTTAGATGGGTAAGACAACTCTCAAAAGATTCCGTCAGGATACTGTTCCCTGTGATTACTTCCTTGATTTCCTCGACGGGTTGTTTGCGTCCAAGCCGATAAGATATGTTGGCCATATGGCACAGCGCAGCAGAGATATGACCTTCGAGAACATCGGCTATAAGGTCACTGACTTTTCGGCTTCGCATCGCCTGAATGAAATTGGCCTGATGACCGAGACCACCTTCGCCGGGGAACTGCCTGAGTCTTTTGTGGTTATTGTCGTATGCCCAGCCGCCACCTCTACCGCCGGCAAAATAGCCTCCCTCACAATAGACCACCATGCCAAAGCTTATCCCTCTATAATGGTCTGTGGCGCGCAGGCCCTTTCTCCGTCGCAGGCCACGAACCTCGTAAATAATCGGAACCGGCTTATAGTCAAAAAAAGTTATCTGAGTGTTAGGCGTTTGCCCGTCATCGTCCAAACCGAGCCGTCCGCCAATGCTGATTGCTTTGGGGGAAATTTTCTGCTGGCCAATCATCCATCGGCTCTCGTCCACATTGTGGGCACCGAGATTGCCGACTTCCCCCGTACCGGTATCCCAAAACCAGTGCCAGTCATAGTGCAGGTTCTTTCGCATCAAAGGTACCAGTGGAGCCGGTCCCTGGAAGAGGTTATAGTCCACCGATGCAGGGATGGGCTGGGGGCCATTGACTTTGCCAATACTCTCACGGAGACCGTAGCTGATTGCCCGGACGAGTTTAATAGAGCCAAGGTTGCCTTGTTTGATATACGCTACGGCCGCCTGCAGCCCGACATCTGAGCGGTCTTGTGAGCCGACCTGCACAATCCGTTTGTACTTACGGGCTGCCTGAACCATCTTGCGACCTTCCCAGATGTTATGTGAGGTGGGCTTCTCCACATACACATCCTTACCTGCCTGGCAAGCCCATACGGTCATCAGGGCATGCCAGTGGTCAGGTGTGACGATGACAACGGCATCGATGTCCTTATCATCAAGTAACTTTCGGTAGTCCACGTACGTGGTGACTTTCTCATTACGGTCCTTGAATTTCTTGGCTTCGAAGTCCAGGAACTCTGTGTCAACATCGCAAAGTGCAACTATGCGAATGCCCGGCACTTTGCCGAATATGTCGATGTGCTCCTTGCCCTTTTTGCGAAGACCCACTATGGCGATGCGAATGTCGTCGTTTGCCCCCAGAATCTTTGATGAGGCTCTGGCACGTGACGCTGAGCCGAACCCGACACAGGTGGCAGCAACCGTTAAGCTCCTGATAAAATCTCTGCGAGTGAGTTTGTTCATCGTTCTTGCCTTTTACCTAACGCGTTGAGAATGTGAATACCGTCATTGTACTGTACTTTTCTCCCGGTCGCAACACAACAGATGGGAAATGCAACTTGTTGGGCGAATCAGGAAAATGCTCAGTCTCGAGACAGAAACCATAATGCCTGTCGTAAATCTTACCGTCTTTGCCCTTGATTCCTTTCATACCGTTTGCCGTATAGAACTGCATACCCGGCTCAGTGGTGTGCACTTCCATAATCCGCCCGCTTGTAGGTTCATATACCCGAGCGGCCAGGACAAGCGCACCTCCTGAATTTTTCAGCACGTAGTTATGGTCGTACCCACGTGTTTGCGTAAGCTGGCTGATTCTTGCTCCGATTGTCTTTGGCTTCGTAAAGTCCAGAGGAGTATCTTTAACACTATGGATCTCCCCCGTAGGTATCAGTGCTTTGTCTGCCGGGGTATAATAATCAGCGTTGATTATCATCTCATGGTTCAGAACGTCACCATTGCCTGCACCTGCAAGGTTAAAGTAGCTGTGATTGGTGAGGTTTACAATAGTAGGCTTGTCCGTGGTGGCCTTGTAGCTTATCTTCAACTCATTGCCGTTCGTCAGGGCATAGGTAACAATGCAATTAAGATTACCGGGAAAACCCTCATCGCCGTCCTTGCTGAGATACGTAAATCGCACGCCGACTTCTTCACTGCTCTGGAACGGGCGGCCTTTCCACAAAACCTTATCGAATCTCTTGTCTCTTCCGCCGTGGATGTGATTCTTGCCGGCATTGGCGGTCAGCTTGTATTCGGTGCCGTCGAGCGTGAACCTGGCATTTGCAATGCGATTGGCATAGCGGCCGACAGTGGCGCCAAATAGAGGGTTTCTCTTGATGTAGGAGTCCAGGTCATCGAATCCAAGCGCCACGTCAGCTAATTTGCCGTCCCGATCCGGTACTTCCAGTGATACCAATATTGCGCCATAATCAATGACACTCGCATGCAGCCCGTTTGCATTCGTCAGCTCATAGAGAGTCACCTTGCGGCCATCCGGCATTTGACCGAACGACTTCTGTCCTACCTCCAAACCGGCCCGGCTCTTCTGGACTGGTTGGCCAACGGCTTTTCCACAGTTGAAACAGGCGGCCATCAGCACTACGCAAATATAAATCCGGTAATTAGCCATAGCAAAGCCCTCACAATTCTCTTAGCACCAAGTGTTCTCCGTAAGGAGTCCTTCGGACGACACCATAAATATTCACAGTACCGGCTCCTAACCTTAGGCACTTTAGACACTTCAAACTTTAGTTTACCGTGCGACATCATCTCAGCCAATCAACATATGTGGAGGCGTTATTATTAGCTCTGGAACGACCGCACGAGGCGGCAGCTTGGCGATTGTCACCACACAGGCGGCAATGTCCTCCGGCTGGAGCATCTTCGCGCGTTTTTCGGGCGACGGCGGCGAGGGACGCTTGTCTATGATAGGGGTGTTTGTCTCACCCGGATAGATGTTCGTTACTTTGATACCGTTTCCGCATTCCTCCAAGTTGACAAAAGTCCCAAGAGCACTCGTGGCAAACTTCGACACGCAGTATGGCAAACCTGCTAAAAGCATCACGCTTTTGCCCGCCAGAGACACAATATTGACGATAAGTCCCGAACCTCTCTGACGCATAACCGGAAGCGCAGCGTGAATGCAGTTGAACGTCCCTGTGGTATTAACCTCCATCACGCGGTCGAAGTCTGCCGGGTCGATATTGGACATCATCCGATTCCCGACGTTGATACCTGCACTATTGACAAGGATGTCAACAGGGCCAAGCTCGTCGCCAAGCCATTGAAATAGCTGCGAGACTTGCTCGCGCTGAGTGATGTCACATGTCCGCCAGACAAATGCGGAGTCGCCGCCTCCAGCTTTGGCAGCGTTTATCAGAGCTTCTTCGTTGGCATCTGCAAGTGCGACTCTGCAACCTTCGGCCCAAAAAGCCTTGGCGATCCCTAACCCAATGCCCCCTGCTCCACCCGCGACCAAGACTATCTTACCATTCAAATCCATAACTCAATCCTCCCTTGTACTACGTTCCGGAATTGTGAGTGGTGAGCAGTGAGTGGTAAATGCGCCTGTAAGTCGAAGACTCCTTCCAACAGGCCGAAGCGTATGTATCCATATTCAACTCACCAATTAACCAATCACCAATTAACCATGCTGCTGATTTTATATGATATACCGGCCCAGTCAAGCGCTTGATTTACGATTTTCTCCGAATAATGTCCCGTATGCAGGATACGCTTAATCGGTTGTGCGAAGCGGCAGAAGATGTATCCAACTATACACGAACATAGCTCCTGAGAAATTCAGAGATGCTTTGAGAAACCGGATTGTTTTTTGTATGATATGATGATGCAATTAGAGGAGAACTAAAAAATGACGGATTTTGAGAAAGCACGGGCACTATTGCACGAGTTCAAAGGGGACTCATATCTGTTCGGCCTGGATGTTCTTCCAGGAATAGGTGAAGAGGTTGCCGCCGCGGGGAAGAAAGCAGTGCTGGTTCGTAGCACATTTAACGGCAGCGATGATTATGTGGGAGTCATACGTAACTCGCTGGCCAGAGCAGGAGTCGAACTGGTCACAGAAATCAGAGGCGCCAGGCCTAACTGTCCGCGGGAAGACCTATTTAGAATTACCGACCATCTAAGGGAGTCCGAGGCGGATGTGGTACTAAGCTTCGGTGGCGGCAGCACAATCGACGCTACAAAGGCCGCTGAGGTTCTTCGCACTCTCAATGGTGAGATTGATGAGTATTTTGGGACGGGGCTTATCACCAAAGCATTGCAGGAAAGGAGCAAGTCCCTGACTACGCATATGGCTATTCAGACAGTTGCCAGCTCGTCAGCCCACCTGACCAAGTACTCGAATATTACAGAAGTTTCAACAGGCCAGAAGAAGCTGATTGTAGATGATGCGATTATTCCTGCTCTTCCGGTCTTCGACTACGAGGTAACGTACAGCACACCGCCGGGCCTGACCGCCGATGGAGCACTTGACGGCATCTCGCACTCGCTGGAGGTTCTTTACGGAGCCATCGGCAAGCCTTACTACGACAAGCTCGAAGAGGTCGCCGGCGTCTGTATTCGCCTGGCGGTCGGTTACCTGCCGCGGGCAATCGATAATCCGAGGGACAAAGAGGCACGGGAAGCACTCTGCTTAGCCACAGACTTAGGCGGATATTCCATTATGATAGGCGGAACCAACGGGGGACACCTGACCAGTTTCTCCTTAGTGGACATACTGCCACACGGCCGGGCCTGTGCTATTATGAATCCGTACTACACCGTTTTTTTTGCCCCGGCCATCGAACGGCCATTGCGCGTTGTCGGCAAAATCTATCAGGAGGCGGGGCTGACAAGGGCCGATATTGAAGCCCTAAAAGGAAGGGACCTCGGAGTCGCTGTGGCCGAGGCTATGTTTGAGCTGGCTCAAAGGATTGGCTGTCCCACGCGCCTAAGTGAAGTTGAGGGATTCAGTCGGCAGCATATTGACCGAGCGCTGGCCGCCGCCAAGAATCCGCAGCTTAAGATGAAGCTCCAGAATATGCCCGTGCCGCTCAAAGCTGAGATGATAGACGACTATATGGGGCCGATATTGGAGGCGGCACGAGATGGAAACCTTACGCTAATTAAGAATGTGAAATAGGAACCTACGGCTGTGAAAATAAAGTTAGCCTATGGCAAGGAAGGTCTTGATATCACCCTGCCGGACTATCTGAACGTCGATGTCGTGGAGCCCAGGTACAGGGAAGGTCTTGCTGACCAGGCTGCGGCAATAGAAGATGCTTTACTCAAACCCATAGACTCAAATCCCCTGCGAGACCTGGCCAGACAATCGGATACTGTTGGCATTGTAGTCAACGACATCACTCGTCCAACACCCTACAAGCTCATTTTGCCGGTTCTCTTGCGGCAGCTTCGCAGCGTCTCTGAAGAGCAGATATTGCTTTTCAATGCCACCGGTACTCATAGGCCCAATACAGATGCGGAGCTTCGCCAGATGCTGGGAGACGAGGTTTTGAAAAGATATCGGATTATCCAGAATGACGCCCGGGATCGTAGCTCACACAAGTTCGTTGGGACCACCAAGAGCAGAAATGAAATCTGGCTCCATAAGGCATATCTGGACTGTGACATTCGAATTCTGACCGGTTTCATAGAGCCGCATCTATTCGCCGGTTTTTCTGGTGGTGGCAAAGCCGTCATGCCAGGGCTGGCTCTGCTGGAGAGCATACTCAAAAATCACTGCGACAAGAACATAAACCACCCGAAGGCGACGTGGGGTGTGACGTCCGGCAACCCTATATGGGAAGAGATACAACAAGCCGCGTCGCTGGCGCCGCCGAGTTTTCTATTGAACGTGACGCTCAACAAAGACAAGAATATCACAGGCGTCTTTGCCGGAGACTTTCGCAAAGCGCACGAGCAGGGTTGTGCCTGCGTTAAGAAAAACGCAATGGTTACCGTAAGAAAACCGTATGACATAGTTGTTACCAGCAATTCAGGATATCCGCTGGACTTAAATCTGTATCAGTCTATTAAAGGTATGAGTGCAGCCGCCCAGATTGTCAAGGAAGGTGGAGCTATAATAGCTGTTGCCGACTGCTGGGATGGAATCCCAGAACACGGAGAGTTCTGTAAGCTGTTGCTGGAGGCTGAGAGTCCCGAGTCGCTGCTGAAGACAATTCGCAAGCAGGATTTTACGAGGCAGGATATGTGGCAGGCACAGATACATGCTTTGATATGTCAGAAAGCGGATGTGTACTTCCACAGCCACAATCTCAGTGATGAGCAAATTGAGCGTGCCTTTCTCAAAACGTGTTCAAGGGTAGAAGAAACCATCGAAGAGCTGCTGCATAAATATGGACAAGATGCCTCCATTTGTGTCCTGCCCGAGGGACCCCAGACAATCCCCTACATTTCTCAAGCCAGCCTTACATGAGATGATATATTGCTGAGCTTGACAAGTCTATATGATAGGTTCTTGTCACGCTCTCCAGGAACGCTTTCTATTTATTTTTCCCGACAATATATCCTTCGCAATGATTGCATCTTCTCTGATCTGAAAGTCAAACATACCCACATTTGCAAAATCCGCTCCGTTTTCAAAGGCGAACCTGAAGCCCTCTCGCGGATGGATGGCTCCGGCAGCCAAAACCTTGAAGGCAATCCACGGCTTCCTGACGGTTCTCATGAACTTGATTGTCTCCTCGGGCTTGGTACACCACATATTGTCGTGGGGCGGCAGCCCATGCTTGGGACGCTCGGCTTTTGGAGTGGCCGACCAATAGTTACCGCTGTGCAGCGTCTTCATATAAAAGTCCACCTCGAGGCCCGCTTTTTCCAAAGCTATCGGCACTTCAAGGGAATGGCACGCACAACCGGCAATCAGCCCGTTTTTCCTGATGAACTCAATTGCTTTGGCCAAGAGATCCACGCGGTTATACCTGACCCAATTGTCGCCTATACCACCATGTACAAAGGCGCCGATGGCACCGTTGTCAATTGCCGTTTGAATCGAGCCGGTAAGGTCGCCAGTTTTGGGATAAGTCTGGGCAATCCATTGAATCTGTCCGCCCCATTCATTGCGATAACGGTTATACACTCGAATAGTAGGATCCTCGCCGAATGCGTATGGACTGTTAACGGGCCCTATCATCGTGTTGATACCACACTCTTCGCATAACCGCCATGTCTCAATTATCTTCCGGTCGGTGAAGTAGTGCCTCATTAACGAAGCAACGTAAATCAAGTCACGATCGTGGGCACTACCGATGATTAGATTGCCACCGCAAATCAGGCGGCTGATCTTGATATGTCTAATCTTGCCCATCGGCATATCGAAATGAGCTCTCTGCTGTCGGGCTACCACTTGTTCATCAGTTTTCTGATGGGCCTGTCGCATCTTAGCCAAAAGCGCCTGTTCCTCATGACTTGAAGCCAATGTTAGGCTTGCTGAGGCCGCTAAAGAACCCTTAATAAATCCCCGACGATTCACAGTCCTGGCCATAAAATCACCCAAAATCTTTATCCACAATGCCCCGCTAAAGAGTATAACGCTATGGCTTATACCTGTCAACTTTGGACGGATGAAATTTAGCTAAAAGTCACCGTTAAAATGATATCATATCACATTTCAAGAACGGCAATGCTGGTCCTAAAGCAAGCAAGTTTTTTTAGGCTTCAATACAATGGGGGTGGTAATTTTGTCTGGATACAATTTTACTATCCCATCCGGTTAAGTCTGTGCCGTTTTGGTTGCAATAATATACTGTTTCAGGTACTATTATTTTTGAAGATGATGTAATGATATTCTTATTGACTTGAGATAGTATCAATAAATTTCTATAGCAATTATAAAATCAGAACCAACATTTTTTGGAGGTCAGAATGCAATCCTTCAGCAGAAAAACTATGGTGCTTAGAGTAATACTGTGTGTGCAAATTATCGTTTTAACCTTTGGGGCGGCTAATGCACAGGGCAAAAAACCTGGTCCCGCATATTCATTTGTGTATCTTGGTGACATTCATTTCGACAAAAGAAGCCATCATGATTTTGAGTGGGTGAAAGCTAATAAGCCAAATGATATCAGGCAGATAGAGGACTATGTCAGGATTACGGAAAACCATACACCCGGTCTTCTAAGACGGATTCAGACTGTCATAGAATCCAGTAACAGCCGAATAAAGATGATTATCCAGGGTGGAGATCTTACCGAGGGGCTCTGCGGCAGTCGTGAACTGCAAGAGACTCAATTCAAGGACGCCTTAAAGTGTGTTCGTAATTATATACCCAAGACTACATTTATTGTCGCCAAGGGCAATCACGATATTACCGGCCCCGGGGCAAAGGAGGCCTTTAATAATGTTATGCTGCCTTGGTTATCTAATGAATGTAAAAAGCAAATAGATTCTGCATCTTTCTATTTTATGGAAGGGCCGGATTTATTTGTGTTTTTTGACGCATATCACAATAACAGTCCTGATTGGTTGGAGAATACTCTAAGTGAAAACAAGCATCGATATGCATTTATTGTAATGCACCCTCCTGCAGTTCCTTATAATGCAAGGTCCACGTGGCATCTCTTTTCAAGAGCAAAAGAAAAAGATGTTCGCGAAAGATTCTTAAATATACTGGGCGCAAATAAAGTAATACTGCTGACCGCCCACCTGCACAAGTACGTTATTCTGGCAAGAAGAACATCGAGGGGCACTTTTGTTCAGTTCAGTATGAACAGTGTTATCAGCTCACCTGAAATATTAGTGAAAAATTATCTTGAAGGCGTTAAGAATTATGGCGGCCATCTTGTTAAACTCGAACCTGAATTTCAGCCTGATACAAAGGAACAACGGCAGAAGCTGCTTGAAGATGAGAAACCACATATAACTTATTTTGAATATGCGGATTTTCCCGGATATGCTGTCATTAACGTCTCAGACACAGGCATCAACATAGATATTTACACGGGTGATTCCGACAAAGTATGGAAGAACGTACCACTCAACTCAGTGCTCAAATTAAATCCGTAGAAGAGAGCTATCGTAAATATGATTAAGGAGAATGTCATTGGCTTAACTATATCCATAATCTTTCTTGTGTTGTCGGCAATATTTTATAAAGGATTGTTTAAGTCTAACAATCGACCTGGTGATAATGAGAGTCAGAGCTTATGTATATGGTAAAACAGCCGGTGATGCGGATGACATTAAAATTGCTTTTCTTGAATATGAAGTCCCTGGTGGGGCCATGATAAGTGACCCGGAAGTGATAAAATGGGTATTTGCTACGAGCGCAAATGGCGCCAGGTTACGTCAATCATGCGTTCAGCGCTGCATCGAACAGGGTTATACAGAAAGAGTCTATCCACGGTCCCGATAAAAATCTTCTGTCCGGTTTTGGAGAAAAAGTAAGTAGCGAAAAGAAGAGCTGGAAAGAAAAAGGCCCCTGCTTTGCAGGAGAGGGGTGTAGAACAAAGCAGGAGCTTAAGTGATAGTGTATATTCAATACACTATACTGCTTCCCTCCTTGGAAAACTAATCAATAAAGACCATAGTTAAGTGCCACCGTTGATGCCAAATGTAACGATTTTTCTGCATTTAACGATTTTTCTGCATGTAACGATTGTTCCATAATTTTACCACCGAGCTAACCAATTCAAGACCCGTATGCTGCAAAAAACGTTACAAGGGGCTTTATCAGCGGATTTAAGGGGCGATTCCTGTATGGATAACACTTCACGGTTAAATGGTCAATGAGAAATTGTTTTCGGCTTCTGTGGTTCTGTGGGATTCTGTGAGACGGCTTAGGTAATGAAAAAAGGGCTACGGTTGCAATTTTAAGATTATCTGGTAACATAATAAAATTAGAAAACTTAACAGTGTTGCTAAGTGGTGTAAATAGGAAATCTCAGTTCATGTATGTTCCCGAACCTCTTGGATTCAGGATTCACAGGAGGGATAAAAAATGCTTATAATGAAACACCTGGGTATTGTGCTTGTTGGAGCAGCACTACTGTTTGTAGCTATGTGCTCTGTCGCCGGAGCTAAAGAGAAGGTCATTCTCGATACTGATATGGTCCTCTTGTATGACGATGGTGTGGCGATGATGATGCTCGCAAAGCACCCGGACATAGAGCTGCTCGGCGTGACGATAGTCCCCGGGAACACCTGGGTTTCAGAGGGGACCGCATATGCTCTTCGTCAGCTTGAGGTGCTTAAGCGCACGGACATTCCGGTAGCCTCAGGGATACGTTATCCACTTCGAGCAGGGCGATATGAGACCCTAAAAGTTGAGCGGAAGATGTTCGGTTATAGCTCAAGCTATACCGGCTGTTTTAGCAGGGCTGAACCCCCATCTTATCTTGGCGTTTATCGCGCCGAATTCGGAAGCCACCCAATAATAAAGCCTGTGGATAAGCACGCAGTGGACTTTCTGATTGATACTATCAAGGCCAATCCGGGAGAAGTTACCGTTATGCCAATAGGTCCATGTACAAACCTGGCAATCGCCATAAGAATAGCTCCGGAGATTATTCCCCTCATAAAGAGAGTTGTGTACATGGGTGGAGCGTTTGATACTCCGGGCAATACGACCCCGTCAGCCGAATTCAATTGGTGGTTTGATCCGGAAGCGGCCAAAATGGCTGTTCGGGCCCGGTTTACCGAGCAACTCATCGTAGGATTAGATGTCTGTGAGAAATATCGTTTCAACAAGAAAGTCTTTGAGCGCATTACGGCTGTTAACACACCGATTGCAAAGATGTTTAAGGAAAAGTATGGGCCGGGATTTGAAAAAAATCCTGACTATACTCGATTGGTTTGGGATACTATCGCCGTTGCGGTTGTTATTGATCCGACGTTAATTGTTGAAGAAGAAACTCGCTGTGTCGATGTCAATTCAGATTATAACCTTGACTACGGTCGAAGCCTCGGCTATCACAAACAAGGACCCGCAGGTACTCAAAAGGCCCGTATCCTCCTGGCCATTGATGAGGAACGCTTCTGGAATCTGATGGTGGATTTGCTCACAAAATAACCTTGTCTGAAAAGTATGCTGAGCAGTGAGCAATATGCTGGCATCTTCAATTCTGATTTGTTATCTTATTAGAAAATTGAGCTATGTCACGTTTTTCAAGTGTCATGGGCCCCCGCAAGGCGGGAACCCAAATGAGGAGTACCGAATGTACAAGTATGTTTCTTTGTTTGCCCTTTACTTTGTGATTCTTTTTATTCCCGAAACCATAAAAGCTGATGATTGGCCTACCTTTATGCATGACAACCACAGAAGTGGTGTCACTTCCGAGCAATTGGAGCTGCCCTTGAGCGAATCCTGGGTGTTCGAGGCGGCGCATCGGCCACAGCCTGCATGGCCGCTGCCGGCAAAGCAGGATTTCTGGCATCACCACTATAACCTGAGGGCAACAGTAACTTATGACCGGGCATTCCACATTGTTGGGGCCGGCGATACGGTATTCTTTGCCTCATCGGCGGATGATAAGGTCTATGCGCTGGACGCGCAGACCGGCCGAGAACGCTGGACGTTTTTTACGGAAGGGCCTGTTCGGCTGGCTCCTTCTATCTCGAGCAACAAAGTGTACGTCGGTTCTGACGATGGATATGTCTATTGCCTCTCACGCGATAATGGCTCGCTGATATGGAAGTATAAGGCAACTGACGCCGAGCGTATGATTCCGGGCAATGAGCGAATAATATCGACCTGGCCGGTACGAACGGGCATTTTGGTAGATGAGGGAAATCTATATAGCGCCGCAGGCCTGTTCCCTAATCAGGGGACGTTCTTATTCGAACTCAGTGCTGAGAATGGGTCGGTAAAATGGAAGCAGAAAGTGGATGTGTCACCGCAGGGTTATATGTTAGCCTCGAATGAGCAGTTGTATGTCCCAACAGGGCGAACAAATCCAGCGATTTTCGCCCGCGCCGATGGTAGTTTACTGGGACAGTTACCAAGTGCCGGCGGAACCTTCGCGCTGTTGGCGGAGAACGTTCTCGTAACCGGACCCGGCCGCGGCCCGAAAGAACTGAATGCTGCCGAGGTTGACACACAGTACAAAATTGCAACATTCGGCGGTTTGAGAATGTTGGTGAACGGCCCAACAGCATACATGCTATCCGAAAAGAAGCTCTCGGCCTTTAATCGGGGCCGGTATCTCGAATTGTCGAGGGAACGAAATAATTTGACCGAGCAGTCTAACAAGCTCAAAGAACAACTCAAGAAGATGGACAAAAATACAGCCGAGGCAGAACAATTGAGCGGCGAATTGCGCAGTATCACAACGCAAATCAGCGAGTTATCAAAAAAAATGAAGGACTGTTACCTGTGGACAGTTAAGTGTGAATACCCGCATTCGATGATTATGGCTGGCGATGTTCTTTTCTTAGGGGGAGAAAACAAGATGGCTGCCTTTAAGGCCAATACCGGTAAAGTCATCTGGGGCGCTTCTGTTGGGGGCAGAGCATTCGGCTTGAGCGTAGTTAATGGTGGTCTTTATGTCAGTACGGACGAAGGCCAAATACACTGTTTTAAAAACAACGTAAAAGATAGTACGAAAGTTATAACAGCTAAAAAAGAAGCTAATCCTTATCCGAATGATTATCTAACAAAACTATACGCTGAGGCGGTAGAGCTTATAGCCGAACAAACAGGTGTCACGAAAGGATATTGCCTTGTGCTTGATTGTGGCGGGGGAAGATTGGCATACGAGCTTGCCCGAAAGACTGATCTGAAGATAGTCGGCGTCGAAAGAGACTCAGGCCGGGCAACTGCCGCACGCAACGCTATCGACAAAGCCGGACTATATGGCAGAGTTGCTGTTCATCATAAAAATTCTGCAACATTCCCTTACACGAAATACTTCGCTAATCTGATAGTTTCAGACCAAACTCTCCGGACGGGCAAGCTTCCTTCCTCAGCGGATGAGGTTTTAAGAATGCTCAGGCCTTATGGTGGAATTATTGCTTTTGCCCTGCCGGGCAGAAAATTCGACCTTAAAGAGTTGAAAAAATGGGAGCGGCTATTTCTCGAAGACTGGAAGTTATACAAGACAGACGAAATTGTCTTAGCCTGGACCAAACGCAAAGAATTAGAGGGCGCAGGCGAGTGGACACACATTTACGCAGAGCCGGGCAATACCGCTTGCAGCGGAGACACTGTCGTCAAGGGCGATATGGCTGTCCAGTGGTTTGGCCCACCAGGGCCAAGGTATATGATTGACCGTCACCACCGCAATGTGCCGCCCCTCGTTAAGGATGGGCGTCTTTTTGCTCCGGGTGATTGTATCGTTTTTGCCATAGATGCTTATAACGGAACAATCGAGTGGAAAATCGAGGTTCCAAATTCACGTCGTCTCGGGGCTTTTCTTGATTGCGGCAGTATGGCAGTGGACGACCAATTTCTATATGTGGCTGTGGAAGACAAATGTTTCGGCTTTAATGTTCGGACAGGTCGGCGTAGTATTACATATCAAATGCCTCAACTAATCAGGCCTGAGCCGCGAGAGTGGGGCTATGTTGCATACTCAGGTAATATACTTTTCGGAAGCGCCCGAAGGCAGGGAGCTTCCTATACTGAAACCAGCTATGAAGCTGACGATTCACTGTGGTACAGAGATATGAAGGTAGTGGTAAGTGATTATCTGTTCGCAATGCGAAAGGCAAGACGCCGGCTGCTTTGGAAATACGAGGGCGGGCTTATATTGAACACTACTATTACCCTCGGCGGTGGGCGAATATACTTTCTTGAGACTAATAGCCCAAAGGCCTTAGCTGACAAACTTGGGCGGATGCCCGTGAAGACATTATTTGACGGAGGTGACCAATATCTTGTCGCTCTTGATACCCGAACCGGTCAAGTCGCATTTAAAGAAAGAATCGATGTCAGCAATTTTGAAGAACCTGTCTATATTAACTATGCCAAAGATATACTTCTTTTAAGCGGCTCCAGACTCCTCGAAGGTTCCATTCATTATTATTATAATGCTTTTGATGGGCGCTCCGGAAAGCTCCTCTGGCAGGCAGACCATAAGACTGAACTCAATATAGACGGTGCCCACGGTGAATATAATCGTCACCCGACAATAATCGACGACACAGTTTATGCCTGGCCTTATACTTACAACCTCAAGACAGGCAAAAGAATCGAAGGGTGGAAATTCGACCGTCATGGACACGGCTGCGGGGGTATCTCAGCTTCAGCCCGGTGTTTGTTCTGGCGGGGCGGCAACCCCTGGATGTATGAACTTGGACCGAACGGAGGACCACGCCGGCTAAACAGAGTTACACGGCCGGGCTGCTGGATCAACATCATTCCGGCTGGCGGGCTTGTTCTTATTCCCGAAAGCAGCTCGGGTTGTACATGCGGTTTTCCCTTACAGACCTCTATAGCCTTTGTTCCTAAATAGTTCTTGTTGCGGAAACAGTACGCCTGTTAGAAGCGTATGTATCCATATTTGTCATTCCCGCGGAAGCGGGAATCCAGCTTTTTCGTTCTGGACTCCTGCTTTCGCAGGGGTGACATCGTCGATTTTCTATTTTCAACAAAAGATGTTAAATAGACTTTTGAAGATAAAATCTGAACGGTCTCGTATCTCGGATAAGGCAAAAGCATGAATTCAAAACAACGAATAGCCGCAGCAATGGACCACAAGAAGCCGGATCGAATTCCGGTAATGTGCCAGCTTGCTCTCGGACACTACTTCTTAAACTGTAACTACAATCCTTCGGAGATTTGGTTCAACAGCGAGACCTTTGCTGAGGTTTTGGTTGAATTGCAGCAAAAATATAACTTCGACGGTATTTTGGTAAACATCCCAGGCAGACCGCCTGACTGGAAAAAATATCTTAAGACATATAAGAAAATTGGCAATAATGAGCACCTTCATTGGAAATCAGGATTAGAAACTGTTTTTCCTCCGGATGATAATCCGCAGACATATCAGCCGGGCCAAATGCCTCTAAAGCGGGCGAACTATAGTACGGTTGACATAAATGACCCCGCTACATACAGGTTGCCCGGTTACGTGTGGAACACTTGGCACGCACCTGACCTCTGGGATATTGACCCCCAGGCCGACCTTTCTGCTCCAGCCGCTTATCCTGTATGGTTCACAAGCGCGCTGGAGAAAGTACAGCAGCTTGCGCCTGATGTCTCAATACACGCAGAAGTATTCTCACCTTTTACCCATCTTATGGAGTTGTTTGGGTACGAACAGGCCCTTCTTGCTCTTCTCGATGCTCCTCCCAGGTGCCATCAGGTGCTCGCTGTTTTTACAGGAATGGTATTGGCACAAGTTGAAATATACGCCCGATTTAAACCTGATGCTGTCCTTGTAAGTTCAGCTTTCGCCGGTGCAGGATTCATCAGCCGTCAAATGTACGAAGAATTTGTGGTGCCTTATGAAGAACAGGTTTTCCAATCGATACGCGAACTTGGTTCAAAGTCGTATGTTCACACCTGTGGTGCAATCGGCGACCGTTTGGACCTTATGAGCCAAACCTCCGTCGATGGAATTGACACATTAGACCCCCCACCACTCGGTACTGTACATTTAGAAGATGCAAAGTCAAAGTATGGCAGGCGATTCTTCTTCAAGGGGAACCTGGACGCCGTCAACGAGATGCTTAATGCCGATGACCAGACCTTTGAACAGGCTGTGAAGGAAAGAATCAAAATCGGCAAACCCGACAGCGGATACATACTTTCCTCGGCCTGTAGTGTAGCTCCCCACGTCAAGACAGAAAGGCTCAAAAGACTGGCAGTGTTATCAACGCAACTCGGCAAATATTGATAGTAGAAATAGCTCACTCATCTATATTCTATATCGGCTCAATACGCAGAGTTATACGCTCGGCGGCTTTGAGTTTCAGTTCTAATCCGTCATGCAGTTGCTTTCCCATATAAGTTTCCGTTTTGCCGGTCTCAAGGTTTATAATTCTGTAAGTCTTATCGAGTTCGACGGTAAACCACTCGGGCAATGTGTTCATTCGGGGCCAGTCCTTTTCAAATCCCATATAATGCTTGTGACGCTGGATATCAAAGACGATTTTGCCTTTCCAGTCTTTTTTGGCTTTAATAATAACGGCCAGACCATTGGCGGTCGGGCAGGCACCTAATTCCATTCCGATATCCCAGGGACGGGCGATCAGTCCCTGTGTGTGCATCAGGGCATGCATAATCGTTGTTCGTACGCCGTTTGCCTGAAGTTTCATCGTGCCCCATAGCTCGGCGGTTTCGAGTGGATCGTTAGAGCGGGCGATGTTGTTGGCAACTTCACTGTCGACCCAATCAAAACCTTCTTTTACTGGATAACGGTTGAGTACGTAAATTCCGCCTTCAACGGAATCGGCAAAGCCGTCGATCGACGAACCTTCCCACGGATAATTCCTGTATTTGGATTTTGAAAGATTCCGCAGAGTCTGTTCGATGTGTGGTCTGTAAACAGGTTCACCGTCAATCATATCAAAGCAGATATAGCCGACATAATTATATCCCCAGCCGTCGCTCAGTGCGTCGTTCCAACTTTTGTGGGTTGTTATATAGTTATACATCATACCGTCTTCATTACAGCCCTTTTCAAGAATGGTGTCAAAGACATGTTTGAGCTTTTTCTTATAGACTCCGACTCTGTCGCTCTTTATCTCAGATTCGACGGCCAGCAGCAATCCAAGACCGCCGATTATCTCACAGCCGTGATCACGTAGGCGCTCCGGCACAAAGTCATCATTCGAGAAATAATAATCGCCCAGGCGACGTGCCCATTTAAGATATTTCTCGTCGCCGGTCATTGTGTAAAGTCGGGCAAGTGCCTGAAGCTGTTCACCATTGACCTCGATGTTTGTGGAAGGAATTTTGCCGTAAGGTGTTTCAACGCGTGCATGCTTCCAGACATCATCCTCGATTTCTCTCATGCGATGGAACCAGTCTGCTTTGCCGGTAATTTCGACAATGGCGATCAGACCGTCCTTGACGTACTCCGAAGCCCCGAAGATAAGCGTATCATAAGAAACCGAATCGTCCTTTTTTTTCTTTTTCAAATCGAACCTTACCGGTATTCGATCCAGATGGTTACAGAGTTTTCTCTCGGCGTCGAGAACATCACGAATCGGGCCGTTAAGCCCGTCAATATCCGTAACATAAGCCGCCCAGCAGAGAAAGGGATAGCAGTCCGCGGCGGTATCGCGATAGTTCCAACGTCCGTCACCGATATACAAGCCGGTATCAGGATCTATCTTCTTGATCGCTACTTCGTGCAGCCAGCGTTTGACTTTACTTAGCGAATAGCCGGCGATTTTCGAAGAAACATCGGCCTGTTGAAAACATTTACTTTCAATATCCGTTTGGGCCCTGAGAGTGCTTGTGGCAATAACCATGACAAGGACGACGACAACAGCATGTTTGAATATTCTCATTTTTCTCCCCTGAAAAGATGAGGATAGTTTTTAATTTTTTTGAGGATGGAACATAACATCGCTCACTCTAATCATACCAACACTATATGATTTGGGAGAAACTATGTAACCGGAGCCTCCTAAGCCGGCTACAATGCTCACTAATACCACAATAACGTTTATAACAGGAGGCTCTCATAGATAAGTATATTAGATTCGACATAAATAGCAAGAATACAGTAGCGTGTGTCGCGCAACAAGGCAAAACAGACAAATACTGCTTTAAGGATAGGTCAAGCTCTCTTTTTGTTTGAAAAATCTTGTTAACTTCTTATATTAAAGGCCAACATGCCCATTCATAATCAAGAGATTTTACTTGACGGGATGGTAGATAATTTGGTATAGATAATATTAGTGAACCCAGCCTTTGCCGCAGGGGCTGGGTGAAGCTTGTGCCTGTGCAGACCTTGCCCTGAGCACAGCCGAAGGGTCGAATGGGCGGGCATCTATGGCTTTGAGGTCATCCAGCAGGCAAAATTATTACCGGGCTACGGTGGGCTCCGCCCCGACGAGCAGTTTTCTAATATTCGGAGGAGTTGCGTATTATGCAAGGTACAGAGTTTGCATGGGGACTCTGGGTTTTGCAGTAAGGAAATTTTGCATTTCAATTGACATTTTTTTATTTATTTTTAAAGGAGGACTATTATGTGCAGAAAAATGATTTATTTAATTTCTTTTGTTTTGATGCTCAGCATAGCGGGCAATGCTTCAGCCGAGCTCGTGGCTTACTGGACGTTTGATGAGGGGTCAGGGGACATTGCCTACGACTCAAGCGGTAACAACAACAACGGCACTATCAATGGCGCCGAGTGGGACGCCGGCAAGTATGGAAATGCTCTTCTCTTCAATGCGCAAGACAACTATGTAGAAGTTCCCACCTCAGAAAGTCTTGAAATAACTCCCAACGTGACAATTGCCGCCTGGATAAACTGGATTGATGCCGGCGATACCTGGCTGGCCATCATGGCAAATGGACAGCAAAACGGTCCATGGGAAAATTATGGGCTGTTCGTCAACCGGACTGGGCGTTACCTCTACTTCACGCTTTCCTTGGACGGCGGACATGTCACAAACTCGGCACCGAATAATGTTATAGAGCCGGATGAATGGCTGCATGCCTGCGCGACCTGGGACGGTTCTACCGCGAGAATCTACGTAAACGGAGAGATGGTGTTTGAACAAGCCCAGACCGGAGAGCTCGTCCCTCCAGGACTTCCTCTGCGAATTGGGCATCGGAACGGCAGCGCCCATTACTTTAGCGGGATTATCGACGAGGTCCGCATCTACAACCATGCGCTGACGGAAATCGAGATTCTGGCTGCTATGGAAGGTGGTAAAGGATATCCGTATGCCTTGGGTCCGGTCCCGAAGGACACTGCACTCCATGAGGATACATGGATTAACCTTAGCTGGCGGGCGGGAGATTTTGCGTTCTCACACGATGTGTATTTCGGCGAGAATTTTAACGATGTGAACGACGGCGCAGAGAGCACGTTCCAGGGCAACCAGGCCTCGACGTTTTTTGTTGTCGGCTTTCCAGGATTCGCTTATCCAGATGGCCTCGTTCCGGGCACAACTTACTACTGGCGGATTGACGAGGTCAATGACACCGAGCCGAACAGTCCGTGGAAGGGCCCTGTCTGGAGCTTTTCGGTTCCCCCCAAAACTGCCTATGCACCTGACCCGGCTGATAGTGCTGAGCAGGTAGATCCGAATGTGGAGCTTAGCTGGACGGGAGGTTTCGGTGCAAAACTGCACACCGTATATTTTGATGACAACTTTGACGATGTGAACAATGCCGCTGGTGGACTGCCACAGGGAACTACGACCTATACTCCAGGCACTCTTAAATTGGCCAAAACTTACTACTGGCGTGTCGATGAGTTTGATGCCATCGCCACCTATAAAGGTGACATCTGGAGCTTTACTACCCAGGGCGCCGTTGTAAGCCTGAATCCGTCTAATGGTGCAGTGGATGTAAAGCAGAATCAGATTCTTAGCTGGTCGCCGGGAGTCTATGCTGCTTCGCATCAGGTCTATTTCGGCACCGATGAAGATGCCGTGAAAAATGCCGATACCGGTTCGCCGGAGTACAAAGGCACCAGGGACCTTGGTTCTGAAACCTATGACCCCGGAATGCTTGAGTGGGATACCACCTACTATTGGCGTGTTGATGAGGTCAATGACACTAACCCCGACAGTCCTTGGCCGGGTATCCTCTGGAGCTTTACGACAGCCAACTTCCTTGTCGTGGACGATTTTGAGGACTACGATGCCGGTGAGAATCAGATATGGTACGCCTGGAAAGATGGTCTTGGCTATGGCACACCAGGGACTGACCCCTACTATGCCGGTAATGGGACAGGCTCAGCCGTGGGCGATGAAAATACTCCTTCTTATACCGAGGAAACTATCGTTCACGGAGGCAACCAATCGATGCCGGTATTCTACGACAACAGCATCCTCAGGTATTCAGAGGTGGAGAAGATGTTGACTTATCCGCGTGACTGGACTGAGAATGGTGTCAACACGCTGACGATTTGGTTCAGAGGCATTTCGGATAACGCTGCCGAGACGTTGTATGTTGCTCTCAATGGCAGCGCGGTGGTCAATCACAATAATCCAGATGCAGCGCAGATAGCCACCTGGACACAATGGAATATCAACCTGCAGGCATTTGCAGACCAGGGCGTGAACCTTGCCAGTGTCAATACGATTGCCCTTGGTCTTGGTAACAGGAACAATCCATTGGCCGGTGGTTCAGGTACGATGTACTTTGACGATATTCGTCTGTATCCCCCGCCGCCAGAGTCGGCACCCTAAGCCAGGATTTAAGTGTCAATTAAGAATGTGTGGTTAATGTAGTAGATTTGATCAATTCGGGGCCTATACCGATTGATTCGGCAATCAATAAACAAAATAGGTATGAGAGCGGTTTTAAGAAATAATACCAATTGTAATTACTTGAGGCTGCCACCCTTTTATGCCAAACACAAGGAGCGCAGTAATTAAATGCAATTGGAATAAGGCTCGGTTTGCCTTTTCATTGCTTTTCTGTAGTTCTCGACTTCCTTCTGAGACGGGCTCTGGCACAACTGGTAGCGGCCTGCTCTAAATTTAGGGCCTTGTTAGTCCCACAGGGCATTGATGCGCTTGACGGTTTCATCCACAAGCACCTGGCCGCCTTGGGGCCCAACGACAAACTTGTCGGCGCTATATCCTCCTCCTCGAATCGCTTTTTCTGTCGGTAAGTAACCGCTGTGCTGACATGACAGCTGGACCAGGAAAGTCAGAGTAGCACGACTGCGTGCTTCGATGCGGACCCCATAATCGAGATACAACTCGAATGGATTCGTCGCCAGTGCAACATCTCCCAACCGAATAACGTGGAACTCGACCGGCTGCACAGAGTCTGTCTCATAGAAAGGTAAAGAGGATGGCTCGTAAAGAGGAAGGTCAATTCTTGCCACCACATGCTTGAAATCTATCTTTGTTTGAATCTCCCTCTCGGCACAGGCAAGCCCATCCTCAACTGCGTTGGCAATCCGACGTGCGATTTCCTGCCGCCACGACAGTCCCCTCCTTTCCCGCATCGTGTCTTCCGCTCGCTTGCGGAACATCCGATGAGGCGAAATATCACCTGCAGCGGAACATTGAGCAAGAATGTGTAGATTATTGGCGAAGCGATTCCGTATCTCCTTTCTTGTGTCGTGCCAAAAATCTGCGGAGATGACGCTCAGTCCCTCTGTCTCCTGAGAAGGGCAGGCCAAGTTTATCACGATGCCGGTAAGTTTTCGATCCGCTTCCCAAAAAAAGAGCATCTCCACACCGTGATCCTCGTAACCCTCGATATGTGAAAAATTATCCTGCTGGGTCGGCCCATACATGACAGACGACCCATCAAAGTAGTGGGCTCGTCGATTCAGACCAACCACAGCATGCCCCAAAGCCCAGTTCATTCCGCCCGGCTGCCGGGCCCGCCAGGCCTCCACCACAGCCTCTGCAATGCGCTCCAGAAAGAATGATGCATACTCCGAGGCCTTCATGACCCCTTCATCCTGGCTGACATCATATAAGCCTTTGAAGGCCCCATCAATGAAACCAGGTGCGGTATGCGTATGAGTTGCATTCATAAACAGCTTGTCCACATCGAAATCAGGCAATTTAGGTTCTATCAGCTTTCTTAGCCTCTCCTGGATTGACTTTCTGATAAAGAGTACATCACAGGAAATCATTATGGCTTGCTCTTTCGTGCCGTCAGGTCCCCGGGTTTCCACGGCTAAAACAGTTGCTGTGAGGGGATCGAGCACCGACTTTGAGATCCGCTTTCTCAACTGCCCCACGAGAGCAACGGGCCCTTGCGGTGTAATATCTGCACTTGCCCATCCCACGTAAAGGGCGCTTTCAGGAGCCTTTTTCTGCGGAGCAGCAGCTAATTGTTGAGTTGCTTCAGCCATCGACTCGCTCTCTACGTTTCTGCATGCAAGGACAGAAAGAGTCCCAAAAAACAGAAGAGACCGAACAGCCCTTTTGATAGACATGGCGTTTTCCTTTCCAAATTGCGCAGGGGAAGTCTAGCCTACGCCGAGCATCATTATTAGCCCTTCTGCATAACACTGAAACACGGGGCGTCTCCAGTCCGCAAGTGTTTCGCAGGGTCAACACTTGTTCTCATGGTTTTTTCCACTTTCCTAAATCCGCTGCCTATCTTCTCCTGCTGCAGCTACTGAATCTTATGCCGGCCATGCTTGCTCCCAACAGTCCTAACTCGCCGGACATAGTATCACAACAAATCGTCAAGGACAAGTAATAACACTGAAGTAGTCCACTATACTTTATCCATGCAATCGTTTCTGGCCTTTAGAGATTGTCTCTGCATCGATGCTTTGGCCTGGTCTTTCTCGACTCTAAAAACCCACCATTCTGTGCTTAGCATCTGCTCGACCATTTCTCGTTCTTGCTGTGAATGCATAGAGTCGTAGGCAATTGACTTCACAAAAGGCAAGTGATACCATAAAACCAATAGCCCGAATTTGTTTTTAGAGTTGGGCAAGTGATATGCCGAATTGATGATTAAACTCGAACAGGGAGACCAAAAATGAGAGAGAATATCACTCGACGTGTATTTTTAAGGACTGTGTTTGGGGGCCTTACCACTGCGTTATTGCGACCATGTCAATTCCTACGGGCCGCATCTATGCAAAAGAACCCTCTCAACTTTGTATTTTTCCTGATAGATGACTTTGGATGGATGGACTTCGGTGTCAACAATCCTCATTGCTTTTATGAGACGCCCAACATCGACCGCCTGGCACGTTCTGGCACAAACTTTACCGATGGTTATGCCGCTAATCCGGTGTGCAGCCCGACACGCTATAGCATTATGACGGGCAAATATCCCTCCCGCGTTGATGCAACCAACTGGTTCAGCGGCAAGCGCTCCGGCCGGTTCAATCCCGCCCCGCTCAATGACAAAATGCCACTTCAAGAACTTACATTAGCCGAGGCCCTGAAGGAGCATGGCTACAAAACGGCGTTCATCGGCAAGTGGCATCTGGGCAGCGAGGAGAAATATTGGCCTGAAAACCAGGGGTTTGATGTCAACGTTGGCGGCTGGGCGGTCGGCTCACCCCGCGGCGGCTATTTTGCCCCCTTTGATAATCCGCGACTCGGCGACTACCCAGAGGGTTCACACCTTCCTAAGGTCTTGACCGATGAGTCGTTGAAACTCCTGGAGCGATACAGAGACGAGCCGTTCCTGCTCTATCTGGCCTTCTACTCTGTTCACACTCCACTTCAGGGCCGCAACGACCTGATAGCAAAATACAAGGCCAAGCGGGAAAGAATACTGGATGCCAACGAGATGGAATTTGGGCCGGAGGAACAGGTCTGGCCGGTGAATAACAAACGTCAGGTGCGCATCCGTCAGTGTCATGCCGTCTATGGGGCCATGGTGGAGGCAATGGATGAACAAATCGGCCGGGTACTGAACAAGCTCGAGGAACTGGGTATTTCCGACAACACTGCTGTAATTCTCATGTCTGACAATGGTGGATTATCAACCAGCGAAGGCTCGCCCACATCTAATCTGCCACTGCGGGCGGGCAAAGGCTGGTTGTACGAAGGCGGTATCCGCGAGCCCTTCCTGATCCTCTGGCCTGGTGTGACAAAACCCGGTTCCCAATGCGACGTTCCGGTGATCAGTACCGATTTCTACCCAACCATTCTTGATATGGCTGGTTTGCCCATGAAGAAAGACCAACATTTGGACGGCGTGTCGTTGGTGCCGTTGCTGAAGGGACGCACGAGGATTGAGCGGGATGCCATCTATTGGCATTACCCGCATTACTCCAACCAAGGTGGCTTCCCAGGAGGTGCGATTCGGATGCACGACTGGAAGCTCATCGAACGTTTCGAAGATGGCCAGGTGCATCTGTACAATCTCAAGCTGGACATCGGAGAACGTGAGGACCTGGCGTCCGAGTACCCACAACGCGTCGGGCAGATGCGCAGCAAGCTGCACGCCTGGTATAAGCAGGTCGATGCGAAGTTTCTGCAACCAAAAGGTAATGGTCGGCAACCCTGGCGCCCGGAATAGGTCAGGGACCCCGCCTTGCGGGAACCCTCAGCATAGTTGTCCGTTTCAACTTTGCATTCTGCCATTCAAGTATCTCCAGCAGAACCTTATTTGCAGTTCGCCCAGAAAAAAGCGAACCGCCATACACAAGTGAAAAGAGCCGGACGCGCTTGACTTACCAAAGGGCAAATGGTAATGTGTAACTGTTGATATGATTCATTCTTCGAGAATAAAAGGAGTAAAGACCAATGCAAAGACAATTAAATCGTCGTGATTTCCTGCGCAACGCGGCGCAGGAAGCCTTTGCGTGCGGCGCAGGCCTCATCATCCTACAGAGAAGCCAGTTGGTACGCGGTACCCAGGCCAACGAGAAATTGAATATTGCCGGGATCGGTATCGGTGGTCGCGGCGCTGCGGACATAAACGGTGTAGCAAGCGAGAACTTCGTTGCCTTGTGCGATGTTGACCAGAAGCATGCGGCGAAGACCTTCGAGCTATATCCCGAGGCCAAACGATACAAAGACTTCCGCAAGATGTTTGAAGAAATGCACCACAAGATCGACGCGGTGGTCATTGGCACGCCCGACCACACCCACGCCCCGGCAGGTGTGATGGCTATGAAACTCGGCAAGCACTGCTATTGTGAGAAGCCGCTGACCCACAGCGTGTACGAAGCTCGGGTGATGGCACAAGTCGCGCGCGAGAAAAAGCTCGTTACGCAAATGGGAACGCAGATTCACGCCGGCAGCAACTACCGTCGCGTCGTGGAGCTTGTACAGACAAATACAATCGGTACAGTGCGTGAGGTCCATGTATGGCTGGGCGCGAAGTTCACTGGTCCGCCCAAGCCGACAAATATGTCGCAGCCTGATGCCCCCTCTGGCCGTCCCCCGGTGCCGGGGACACTCGATTGGGACCTGTGGCTGGGGCCCACATCCTACCGGCCTTACAACCCAGCTTACGCCCCATTCGGATGGCGCTACTGGTGGAATTTTGCAAACGGCCAACTGGGAGATTTCTTCTGCCACTACTGTGATCTGGCATTCTGGGCGTTGAAATTACGGCATCCGCTTACCGTGGAAGCCGAGGGCCCGGTCCACCCTGAGAGTGCTGCCCGCTGGACAATCGCCCGGCAGGAATACCCCGCCCGCGGCGAACTGCCCCCGGTCACACTGACCTGGTACAACGGCGGCGGTTATCCGGCGTTCGTGAAAGAAAACAACATCCCTCAGTGGTCAAACGCAGTGCTTTTCATTGGTTCGGAAGGGATGCTGATTGCCGACTACAATCAACACCATCTGTTGCCTGAAGAGAAGTTTGCTGATTTCAAGCGACCCGACCCATTCATTCCGGATTCCATCGGTCACCACCGCGAATGGGTCGAGGCCTGCAAGACGGGCGGGCCGACAACGTGCAATTTCGACTACTCAGGTGCACTGACCGAAGCAGCCTTGCTCTGCAATATCGCTTTGCGAACCGGGAAGAAACTCACCTGGGATGCCAAGAACCTCAAGGCCATCGGCTGTCCGGAAGCTGACGTGTTCATCCGGCGTGAATACCGGGAAGGATGGACCCTATAGAATGCTATTTCGAGGCGTCCTTTATCCGCGAACAAAAATAGAACCGCAGACGTAGTGTAAGGAATTCAGCCCCTGCCCGCACCTGTGCTGCCCGCACCTGTACCTGCGCCACCTGTGGCGAGGTATCCACAGGTGCAGGCACAGAAAACGCGGGTACAGGTGTATCGAATTGGCAAACAGCGCTTTCCACTCTTTTGTCCAGCAGGGGCTATTTTAATATTCCGCGGGTACGGTTGCCATGCTCGCACTAACACCTTAATCGACTCTAACAAAGGTTCCACCGCCCCGCCGCTTGCGTCAAGGCGGCTTGTCACGGTAACCATCAGCCTGCTGTCGGCCCTGTCCTCTAACCTTGTGGTGGGACGTACTGCGGAATCTTGAGCGTCTCGCCGTCCTTGAGCGCCGACTGGTGGGCGATAATACCCGGCACAGTCATCGCAAGTGCCTCATAGATATTCACCATCGGTTCTCGAGCTTCGAGAATTGACGTGATGAACTCATTGGCCAAAAGTCCGTGGGAGCCGCCGTGTCCTCCGGCGGGCACGCCGGGCGGAAGCGGTGGACGGGCTGTCTCAGGAA
>CAYUFX010000051.1:0-31180 GCA_964444135.1 uncultured Pirellulales bacterium
TTTAGGCACTTTAGCTCACTCTTCACTAACTCGCCACCTCTACATCTGTCGAGAGCCCTCTACAAATCACCCCTTTTTATGCAAAACAAACCCAATTTCAGAAAAAGTCAAATGAATATAAGTATATTTATAAAAATGGCTTATGAAAAATTTATCCCGCTGGCGGGGCAAAAAAACAAACCCAATTCAAACCCAATCAAACCCAATTGCCAAAAAGCCAAAATGAATGTAAGCTCATTTATAACAAAGGATTACAGAAAAAATGATGATTTTTCAGTCCGAATAAACAAACCCAATTCAAACCCAATTTCCGAAACGCCCAAAATGAGCGCAAACTTATTTCTCACAAAGGATTATGAAAATAAGCCGTCTTCCGGCTCCAAAAAAACAAACCCAATTCAAACCCAATCAAACCCAATTTCGAGCCAATTCCAAGGCCTTTTTCTCACCCAAAGGCGCTCTTATTTGGCAAACGGCAAAGTCTCCGGAACAACTTTTATCTCTGTCGTGAACTTGTGAGGAATTGGACCGCCGCCCTCGAAAGTCAGCTCAACGAAAAATGCCGTCCAGCCCTTCTCCGGCTCGGCAACCTTAGCTACATATGTCCTCCTGTTGCCGGCACCAAAATCTGTACTTTTCCAGACCGCCCCGATAGTCTCAAGCCGAAAGTCCCGCGTATTCTCATTCGTCGCCTGCCACAGTTTGACATCCATTGGCGCCGTCTTTGTATCGACCTCTATTGCACCATCGTCTCGAACCTTCCAGCTAAACTTCGGCAGCGGCGAACCTTTCAGTATGGCCCCGTAAAACGCCGAAAGACTCCCCACTGCATCTTCATTAAGCCCATGGTCCGTATTGGGGATGTAGCGAAGGTATTTCGGCCCCCGCAGGTCGTGAAAATAAAACTGGGCCGAATCCGACACAAAAAACTGGTCGCCGCTCGAATTGACCAAAAACTTCGGCATCGTATATCGGCTGCGATACTCGTATGGGTCTATAAATTCCCTCAGCTTCTTACCTTCAGGTATATCGAGCCGGCTGAAAATATTCATATCCTCGTAATCTTCGATGGCATCGGAGTAAAAGCCGTATGCGCTGAAATGGTGCTTCATCTGCTCGGCCATATTCAGCACGTCGATGACCGCCGGGATAATCGCGATGACCCGCTTATCAACAGCCGCCGTCAGCCACGTCGTCCAGCCCCGTTTGGAACCTCCGGATACAACAAACTCATTGATATCGAGCTTGCCTTCACTGACGGACAAGATATGGCTGTGAATCGTGTCCATCGCCCGCACAGCACTTTTGACCATCGGCAGCAGCAGCGGCCACGTACTATCACCGGTACTTATGTATTTATTAAAGGTATAAGCGATAATCGCATCTTCATATCGAGGCCTCTCGCCATCAGGGAAATTCAAAGGCTGATTCGGAACCATTCTCAGCTCTGCAACAACCGTGTTGGTAAGAACAGCAATACCGGCCACCATCGAGTCCGCTTTAGCCGGAGCAGGCCTGTCATTACTGCCGCCCGTTATCCAGAGCAGTGCTTTATTGGAAGTCGCCCTGTCGGGCTTGATTATCGTCAGCCAATGCTTCCAGAGCGTTCTGTCCACCTCATCCTTGCTGCGCCACGACTGCGAGGTCATATCCAGAACATAGGCGGTGTAACCTACACCTGCGATGGTATTTACGAGACTGTAGCTGTAGTTTTCATCCGGCGCCTTTACATAATCGTCCAACGGCGTCCCCACAGCAAGCTGCGCCAAGACAAAAACCAGTACCAGAGTTACAAATTTATATCTTGCTTTCATAATCTACCCTTTCGTTTTCTCCGGCCCGCAAGCCGTCTTCTATTGCATCTACACCTTCGGTGTAAACATGCCCCGCAAATATTCAGCGGCCGGGTGGCACCCTCAAACCCAGGCCTGAGCTCGCCGAAGGCTTGTTTGGGGGTGGACATTCCCAACAGCACTACACCTTCGGCGGAAAAATACCCCGCAAATATTCAGCGTCATATCGGCAGCTCTCCTCAACACCTAACGGCATCTCCGTCCCTTCTATCACAATCCATCCTCGATAGCCGATGTCATCCATCGCTCTGCGGACCTCTTCGAAATCAATCGACCCCTTGCCATACAAATCGTCGTAATCCTTGGCGTGAAACTCGCAGATATTTTTGCCGAGCCGGCGTATCTCCTTGTAAATGTCATAGCCCGCCTTATGGGAGTTGGCCACATCGTAATAAACCTTCACGGCAGACGAACCGACGCGGTCGATGATTTCCAAATGCTCCTCGGCGCTCAGCCACGATTCGATACCGAGAAAAACACCGGCTTCTTCCGCTTTCGCAGCCACCCGCTTGAGCCGTTCCACTACAATGTCTTTGCCCTTCTCGTCGTCTCGCAAATCGCCGTTACCAAAAAAGGCCAGAAGAACAATATTGACACCAAATATCTTGCAGAGATCAATACCCTCGGCAACCCATCGCTCTGCACGTAGGTCGCTTTTGTAGGGAATGCTGTTAAGAACGCCCATCGCCAGTGACGCAATCTCTATATCCTGCCTGAGCACCTCATCGAGAAAACGCCTCTGCAAATTGGCATCAAACAACGGCAGAGTATCTTCTCCCCTTCCGAAATCCACCTGCACGCCATCAAGTCCTATCCGCTTGGCCACCTCAAGGGAACCAAGGTCCGCAGTTTTGCCTATTGTCCAGTCACAGACGCCCAGCTTAAAACCGCGAGGTTTTTCTTTTCTCGCTTCATCAAACGGTCTGCACGAAGAAACCATAGTCAATCCCGCCAGCGCCCGTGCGCTATTGACCAGCATTCGCCGTCGAGTTATACCTGAGTGTTTCATTTGCATACCTCCACAAACATATCAAACCAGCACAGCTATCTATAAAAACCATCCCGGTATTTTCTTGCTCAATTTTCCTACACTTTCGCACCTTTAAGGTTGGCGTCAAGCTTCTCCTGTCTCTTGAGAAGCCTCTTCCAGGTTACCTTGCGGCCCGTATAGGCGGCGGTCCGGCCAAGGATTGTTACAAGGTTACTCCGAACACTCGGAGCAACAGTCGGATTATCGAAATTTCCGCCGGTAATATTTTTATGGAATGTCGCAATGTTAGTAACCGCGCCGTCCTTATATATGCCGGGGCTTTTTCCGCCGCGGTAGAAGTTCTCACCGCGAATAATCACCTGTCCGCCATATTCCGTTTCGAGCACACCCTTGGAACCGAACATACGATTCCTAATGCCTTCGGGCTGAGTGCCGTGGCCCTCAATCTGCCTTGAGCTGAACGTAATACCAATCTTGTTCGGATACTCAAAGAGAAGCGTAAAGTGGTCGTTGCAGGTCCCGACAGGACGAACCGTCCGTCCGCACGTCCCAACCGCGTAAACAGGCTCGGCATCCATAATCCAGCTCATCACATCGAGTGTGTGAATATTTTGCTCGGTAATAATGTCACCGGATAATATATTGTCCAGCCCCCATGCCCGCAAACGATTCTCAGGATTTTTCGGGTCATCCCGCCACATATCGTACATACGTTTGAATGGACAATCCGCATGGTATATTGCCTCACCAAAAACGAACTCTCCAAGTGCACCATCGCGAACACGCTTAAGCGCTTCAATGTAGAACTCATCGGCACGTGTCTGAAAATCCACAAGAAAGCATAGCTTCTTACTCGACGCCTTCCTGCCGCTTTCGCCGATACTCTGACAGCCCGGTACATCCACTGCGATTGGCTTGGCAACATATACATGCTTACCGGCGTCCACCCCAGCAGCGGCTTGTTCCGGATGAAAATAAGGCGGACTCTCAATCGCTATTGCATCGACCTTTTCAATGAGCTTGCGGTAACCGGATAGACCGCTGTATCGCAGGGACTGTGGCACATCGAATTTACCGCCGCAATTATCAATCCTGTCCTGGAAATAATCTGAAACAGCAACGATATTGTATCCGCCATGCTCTTTAAACAGACCGGTTATCCACGTCCCCCGACCGCCGCAGCCGATTATGCCCAGGTCAATCTTTGAGTTGGCATCGTAGCCGCGGACGAGCTTGGATTTGACCACTGTAAACGACAGGGCAGCCGCGCCGGCACCGGCGATGAACCCACGACGAGTAATCCGCTCCGGGTCCTTATTTACAACTGAAGTTTTTCGTGTTTCCGACATTTTGTAGTCCTCCTTTCGTAAGTGCATAAGTTATAAGCAGCTTTTGCTCTTATGCGTTTTTTTTGATTATCTTTCGAGTCTCAGTCCCAATACACCGAGGCACCTCTGCCCCATTGTAATTTCAAAGGATAGATATGCAATTCTAATTCCGACGCCGGACCAAAGTATTACTGTTATACATTAGTACTATATGCTTATAGTGTTTCAAGCTCCTTCAGTAGCCGCACCGCCGCATCCACTATCATTTCACCGCCTCCGGGGGCAATCCGCGAGTTTACCGTCTCGTAACTGCCTTCGGCGAATGCCTTCTTGGTTGGAATGTAACCGGGAGCGTCCTGGCACAACTCGATTACCAGCGTGGTCGCAAATGGACTGGCTCGCTTGATTGCAAGGCCCAAGTCAACGAAGACCTCACCCGGCAATCCGACCACTGCCACATCATTGCTCAGCCGAAATACCTGTACCTCAAGGCCGATTGTTTCGCTGTTTCGCATATCGAGCGCCAATATCTTATACGCCTCGACCTGTTCGAGAAACGACAGCTCTTTTGTGCCCACTTTTTTGATATTCTCACGGGCCCAGGCAACCTTCTCTGGCCCGTAATGTTGAAGCGGCACCTCGACGATTTCACTTCGCACCGCAAGTGCAGACTCGGCTACAGTCTCCAGAGACCCCGCTTTGGCTTTTACAGTTTGAGCTAATGTATTTCCAATATAGTCCGTCTTGAGCCGCTCCTTTTTCGTAACGTCTATGTGGTTGATGTCACCGCACGTGCCCGTGCCGAACATCAGGACAAGCTGCTCACCATATTTCTCGCGGAGTGACTGCTCGAGGTAGAAAGGATAGTCGGCTGCATATTCGGTCCCGCCGACCGTGTCGAGGTGAAGCGCGAAGTTTACAAGCGCCGCAGTCGCGCTTGCGCTTTCGGCCTCGTGAAAAAACACGATACCGACCTCGGGGTCGATTGAGCCGGCAGGCCGAACAATATTTGGATTCAACACGCCGGGATTGAACCGTACGGTCCCATCCTTCATATGGAACCGCCGATTGAACGAAAGGCCCTTCTGCTCGGCTACTCCAACCTTGAGCCGTATAGGCTTCGCTGCTGCGCTGGCTTGCGTTATGACCTTGACAATTTTCGCAGCCAGTTCAGACGGGTAATCTACCTTCTCGTATGGGTCGCTGCCTTCCTCAGCCACTGCCAGGTCGTGGAAGTATTTCCTCAGGGCACCAAAGTAAAGGGGACCGGTGTGGCTATGCGTGGCGGCAATGAGGATATTCGCAGACGGAATACCGGTCTGTTTGGCGGCTTGCCGACGAACACGCGATGAAACATCGAGCGAAAGACCGATGATGTCACAAAAGACTAACGCTGCGCGTTCGTCACCCTGACCAAGAACGATAGCCTTGGCATGAAGGGGATTTGAAATCCCCGTGCTCAGCCGCTCATTAAAGTATCCGCTCATGCGATAAGGAATCGGCGGCGTGATGTCAATAACTGCCAGACCCGCGGTCAGCTCAGAATCGCTAACAGACCTCTTGCGTGAAGACGATGCCTTCTGACCGGTCAGTCCTTCTAAAAACAACCGGACTTTTCTGGCCTCCGCGAGTGTTTCCTTCAAATCTCCCGGCTGGAGGCATTCTACGATGAGCGGGCCGTGTGTGAAGCCGCCCTTTTTTAGGCGCGCAAGAACCGCAGGAAAATCCACCTGCCCCGTTCCCGGCGTTACCGAGACATCCTTCGGGTGCTTGTAATCCTTGACGCACATACCAGTCACAAGCCCATCAACAGTAGCCGCATCATCAACCGGGTCGAGTTTGCCGTCCGAGTAGAAGAAGATATTGCCCGGGTCGTACCAGATGCGGAAATTCCTGTGGCTGACCATTTCAATGGTCTTGCGGCACTGCGGCCCGGTGGCATTGAGCCCGCCGTGCGGCTTGATACTGATACCAACGCCCTTCTCGGCGGCATAATCGCAGCATTCGGCAACAGCCTTGTAATAGACCTCGTAGAGCCTCTCATCACCTGTCCCACCCATCAGGAGATTCTTAGCATCACAGGCGGCGCAGTCGTCGATTAGTTTCTTCAGACCATCGATACCCGCCTTAAGTGACTTTGCCACCGGGATTCCACCGCCATATACCGACAGGACTTTCAGGTTTCGACTCTTAACCTCCTGTCCAACCCGCGCCGCCTCTTCAAGTGTGGTGGAGATAGAAATTACCAGCCTTGTTTTGGATTTGGTCGTCATCAGGCCGGCATACTTAAAACCCGCCTCGGCAATAGCATCGAGCGCCACACGGTAATCGTAATCGGCCCAGGGACGCGTGTAGCACCCAATCTGCCAGGGACTGTCGGTCGCAGGTCCCATATTGGTATTGGCTTGTATACGTGACGCCGATACACACGACGCCGCCATACCCACAGCACCAAGCTTCAAAGTCCTATCCAAAAATCGTCGGCGGGTCAAATTTTCAAAAGAGTTCATCCGTATCTTCTCCTTACTCGTTTTAAACGCTATACAAATTACTCAAAACAACAACACTTCGCGTGCCCTATCCTTCACGAATTTCACGGCTCTCAGCGTCGTATATCGTCCGGCGTCCAGTATCAAAAGACTGCATTGCCATTATACAGGCCACTGCATGTTGATAACCGGCGTCGATGGAGGCATTGGGCGTCTTTCGGGTCCGCAAACACTGAAGCCAATCGAGGAAGTGGTCCGGCCGCGGCACCTCTTTGACGGGATTCTTGCCGCGTATCTGGCCCCTCCTTTTACTTCCACCTTCGGCGGTTATAAAAGGCGCATTCCAGTTGACCATATCCATCACACCCTGGTCGCCGAAGATTTTGAAGCTGTTGCCGCTGCCGTTACCGCAGTTCGTCGAGTAGCTGACCATAAATCCCTCCGGGTAAATCCACAAGGCCTGAACGTGGTCTGGGCAGGTAAAGTTGTGCTCATCCTTATAGGTAAACGTGCCGCCCAGACAGACACAGCTCTTGGGGAACTTCGCGCCGGTAATATAGTGCACAAGGTCGATGAAGTGGCTGGCGTACCCCGGAACCGGCCCATCGGAAAACAGCCTGTACCCATACCAGCCCGAATACAATACCGGATCAAACTTCTGGTAAGGGGTATCCAGCAAAAATTCCTCCCAGTCCACGTCCTCGGCCTTGACGTCCTTGACATAACTGTACCAGTAAGGCCGTTCGTTGTTGCGGCATTGCTCGATGCGCCCGACCGTGCCGAGGATGCCCGTCTTGTAAAGCTCGCGGCACCCGGTAAAGGTGGGATAGCTCCGTAACTGCGTTCCAATTTGAACAACGATTTTCGCCTTCCTGACGGCATCACAGGCGTCCCGGAGCCTGTCGAGTCTCCTCGCCAGCGGCTTTTCGCAGTAGGCGTCCTTGCCGGCCTCGGCAACGGCTTTCAGGTGCGTGGTGTGCTGGTGGTCGCACGAGGCAATCATAATGGCATCAACATCCTTAAGTGCCACCAGGTCACGGTATGATGAGAATTTTCGCGCCTCGCGTCCGTACCATTCTTTCACCTGCGCCGAAGCAGCCTCACGCCTAAGCCGCCAGGGGTCACACACGGCCGTGATTTCAAAATTTTCGGTCTCGACATGCTTGTACACGCCGGGCATATGAGCGCCGAGACCCCGGCCACCGCAGCCTAATATACCAATAGATATCCGGTCGTTGGCGCCGGGGACGCGGGAGTAACTCCTCGCTGACAGGGCCAGGGCCGCACCGCCTGCAGCGGTCTTTAAAAACTTACGACGGGAAATAGAACCTTGCATTGCAAAACCTCCTAAAAAAAGGAACGGATTGATATGAAAACTTCACTTTTACACTACTACAATTTAAACGCTTAAAAGACCTTAATTCAAGAAATTTCCGAGAATATCTTTTAAGGCACTGAATCCACGATACTACCTTATCATACCTTCATATAAACTTCCCGTTTAATCTTCCCGGTCGAGGTCTTCTGAAATTCTTCTATTCTTATTTCAAGATGATGCGATGATACCTTTTCATAAGAGGACAACCGCCTGCTTTGTTTCTGACATTCGTTAACGCTTTGCCAAACAAGCGTCTTGAGCACCTGAGGTTGCTCAACCAAATCAGAGTATGAAAAACTGGTATTGCTCTCTATCATGTCCCAGTCCGGCCGGACGATTGCCCTGACAGTCTCCTGTTCTATACCAACCGAGTCTTTTCGCAAATCCGGAACCACCAATAACTCTCTTACATAATGGGCTTGCGAAAGAGCTGATTCAACTAATTCAGGATTAACATTTTTACCGCCGGGCAGCACAATCAGGTATTTTTTTCTACCGGTAATGGAAAGATTTCCATCCTCATCCAGGAAGCCCAAATCGCCTGTTAGCAGCCAGCGGATGCCGTCCTCGTCTGTCTTAACGACAGCCCGGGTAGCTTTGGGATTTTTATAGTATCCCTTCATAATACACGGCCCGCCGAGGGCAATCTCACCCTTTTCACCGGCCTGGAGACTCTGCCCGTCTTCGTTGACAATCTTTACAAGGATAGTTGAAATGGGTTTACCAACAGAGCCTAATGTTCCCGGACTTTCGTTGAATCCGTAAACAGGCGAGTTTTCCGTAGTGCCATAGCCTTCATACAGCAATATGCCTCTTCGCCAGAACACCTCCAGCACCCACTTTGGCATCGGCGCCGATCCTGATAAGAAAAACTGAAGCCTGCCCCAGCCCAGCCTTCTTATCATTCTTTTTCCAACCAGCTTCGGCAGGCAGCGGTCAAGCAGTTTAACAAGTAGATTCTGTTGTTTCAGTTTGGAAAGATTTTCTTCAACATTCTTTGCCAGAACCGTAAAAAGAGCAGGTACAGCGATGAAAATAGTTACACCCTTGTCCCTTATAAGTTCAGACACTCGGCGGTATTGGTTGGTGTAAACATTATTTGCACCGACCCAGAAAGGCAGCAGTTTACCGACTGTAAGACCAAAAGAGTGATGTGGCGGCAGAATATGCCCGAGCGTATCCTCGTGAGTTAATTTTATCTTCTCCACGGAACCCTGAAGATTGGCAATAAAATTGATATGAGTCAGCTCAACTTCCCGCGGGTCGCCGGTCGTACCCGAAGTGCACAAAATTACTGCGGCGTCATCAGCTTTTATCTCAGGGTGAATTTTATCTAACAATTCGTTTGTTTCGGTATCACCTAAACTAACTTTTTCATAAACAGTCATCTCAATCAGACCCAGGTTTCGGCTGGAGGCCCACTCTTTTAATTCCCGCCGGGAACCTTCATCCTGATAATCATCAGCCATAACGATTAGCCGTGCATCGGTATTAAGCACATGATTTTGTACTCCTTCGACCGGCCTTTCCGGGTCAATTAGTACCGGCACGGCACCGGCCAGGATTATCCCCCAGAGAGCCACGTCCCAGTCCGCACGGTTTTTGCCCAATACCGCTACTTTGTCTTTTACGTGGATGTCTCTATCTCGAATAAGCCATAATGCAAAATCTCGTGCCCTTGTTTTTAATTGTCCAAAAGTGAGACTTTCCCTGCGTTCCGCCCTGATGATTTCCAGGCATTCCTTATCTAAAGACTTGATTTTACTAAGGGACCCATTAAAAAGGTCGATTAAGGTTCGATATTCAAGCTCGGTTTGCATCTCTCCTTTGGCTCCTTTTAAGATGACTTCTGCAAAATCGAGGTTAGGCATACTTTGGAAAGAAAAAATTGTCTTTTAATTTTTTCTTTCCAAACAGTACCTCGTTGTATAAAAATAGACAGTTAGTTGATTATTCAAGAAAACCAAAAACCTGATTTTCTTAAATAATATATGCCTAACCTCAATTTTGCATAACTCTTTCCTATTAACGGCTTCGCAATTCCTGACCTATCGGCTGCCCTGCCTCATAATTCCCTTGCCGGAAATAATACTTCGCAAAACTGTAATCTTTGTAGTACAATATAGCAAGACTTTTCCTTGAAGCGGTACAGATTTTACGGAATATTGTAAAACCGGAACATTAGAATGATAGGGGCTACTTAACAGGGCAAAGAATTTCCATTCTCAAACCTTTGCTGTCAAATTCAGGGTTCTGTGGCAATGTCCCGGCCTTTCCGATAACTGTCTGACCGGCCGTCCATGCAGCAACAAGGGCATCCAAGGCATCATCCATCACATAACCATATAGTGGCGTCTGGGCCAGAATACCGTCCATATCCGTAAATATTTCTTGAAGCAGTTTATGGCGCCGGGCTTGACCCGGAACAGTTTTTTTGTTTTGCTGCATTGCCTTTTTGGCGTTAAGTGCCCAAAACGAAACTTCTGGGTGGATTTCACGCACCTGCCGTTGAAGTGCCGGTGTCATCAGGTCATCCACCTGCCGAATCTTCTTCAGCAAGGCAAAACTTTGCCTGTTTAGCTTCTTACCAGAATGTTCAAAGCATATTTTACTTGCAGTTTCGTAGTCTTTAGCCCAAAGACATTGCCTAATTGGTGCGGGAAATACACTGCTGGCACGGGGCCCACGGAGAAGTTTACGGGCAGAGAGATCACACTCACGGGGCTTGTCGCCATCGCTTAAACCAATAGGAATATCAACACAAATCAACTCGAATTGTGTTGTCTTTGGGAGTATTTCGTTGAAAGTATGCGCCACCCAAAATTCCTGCAGTGCATAGAAACAATTTTTATCTCTGCTATTATCTATTTCCATTACTGATACTACAGCGACGAACCAGCCTGCCTTACATCCATCTATGCCAGAAACTTGAAATGATCGAGGTCTCGGCACTGTGTTGAAAGTACTCTCCGCAGAGTTTTGCCCAGTACCTTGGTAATTCATCACGAAGCTCCTTTCAGAAATGAAAGAATTTCCAGAATTTCAGCTACTGTTTTTTCACGACTGGCACTGGTTAGATTAAATAGTTCGTTGTTGGGATAATTCTTTACCTCAGAAATAAGGCCGGCCCCTTTCTTTGCCACGGTGGCTAATACCGACTTCTCAGAAGCAAAGAGTCGCCGCACCGCAACAACAAACTTCTCCGAGAAGCATTCCATCTTCCCAATCTCATCAATAACAAATAACTCGACATCTGTTCTGTCGGCATCCAAGACCGGCACAACAGCTTCCTCAAAGCCCGCAATATCCACACCATATTTGCCCACCTTAAAGCGTCCCTTAATGTCAACGTGAGCAAGTATCCCCTCGGCCCCATCAAGACGCTTCCAGCAAAAGCCCCTGCGAATATTATTTTGCCGAATCTCCTGCGTATAAAATCCCGCTACCTTTCCGCAGTCCAGAGTATCCATAATCTTCATTATGGCGGTTGTTTTGCCACAGCCCGGGAGTCCAGTTAACAGAATTTTGGCAGATTTGGATGACATAAACACAATGGTTAATTGGTGAGTGGTTAATTACTGAGTTGAATACTCACCACTCACTTGTTACCAATTCGTGCTTCGTGCTTTGTGATTATTCACTTCTTACGGTCTTTTGCTTTTGGCCCAGCTTTTGATTTCAGCAGCCGAAAGGGTATTGAGCACATCGCCCTTCGTCGCCCAGCCCCTGCCGGCGGTTGTCACGCCAAAATCCATCAGGCCCAGCCCGGCAACACTGTGCGCATCGGTTCCGATGACCAGCTTAACTCCCGCCTCGATTGCCATCCTGCAATGTATATCCTTAAGGTCTAAACGCCACGGATTTGCATTCACCTCTAATGCAGTGTGTGTCTGAGCCGCGTGCTTGATAACAGCGTCAATGTCGAGATCCATCGCCTCCCGCTGGCCGATGAGCCTGCCTGTCGGGTGAGCGATGCAGTGAACATACGGATTGTCCATCGCTTTCAATGTGCGGGTTGTTACCTTTTCACGCGGACTGGCCAGGCCCGAATGTACCGCAGCTATCACAAAATCCAGCTCAGCGAGTAATTTATCATCAAAATCCAATGACCCATTGGCAAGGATATCAACCTCTGTTCCCGCTAAGATGGTTATACCTTGTAGTTTTTCGTTAAGCTTGCGGATTTCCTTAATCTGATGAGCTAATCGTTCTGCCGACAGGCCATTGGCAATTGCCGACGACCGTGAATGGTCCGTAATACAAATATATTTATAACCTATCTTTTTCGCAGCCTGGGCAAGTTCGGATATATCGCAATCGCCATCGGATGCGATTGTATGCATGTGAAAGTCGCCCTTGATGTCACCAGCCTTAATCAATTCAGGTAAAGAATTAGTCTTTGCCGCCTCAACCTCACCTCGGTCTTCGCGCAGCAGCGGCTCAATATAATCGAGCCCGAGCTTCTGATAGATTTCTTCTTCGACCGGCCCTCCAACTATTCTGTCACCCTTGAACAGACCGTATTCATTCAGCTTCATCTTAGCCTTGATGGCGATTTCTCTCAACCGCACGTTATGCTCTTTTGAGCCGGTAAAGTATTGCGCTGCTGCACCGAAACTCTCCTGCGGCACGACACGCACATCGATCTGAACGGGTCCGGTCTCGGTTTGGATAATCGCTGAGCCTTTTGTCGGCCCTGCTGCAAGGATCTCCTCGACGAATCCTGCGCTGGTAAATCCCTCTATAATCCGCTCAGAGGTTTGTTTACTCTTACCGGCAGCGACAAGTATATCAACGTCCCCGATGGTCTCAACTCGACGTCGCAGCGAGCCGGCGGTCTGGATTCTTTGAGTACCGGACAGCTCCCGCAGCAAATAAATAACCATCTCCGCCGCCGCCATTGCCTGGTCAAGGCGGATTCGGCCGGTGGACTTTTCCAAAAACTCAATCCCTCTTGTGATTGCCGCCGCTTTTTTATCGCCAAAGCCGGGCAGTGTAGCGAGAGAGCCGTTCTTAATTGAGCCTTTCAGTTTAGCGATGCTCGTTACATTTAGTTTTTCATAGACTGCTTTTACGCCCTTAGGCCCCATGCCCGGCACCTTGAGCAATTCCAATAACTTCGGCGGGATTTTTTTGAGCAACTGCCGGTGAGCGGTTATCATGCCGGTCTTTATAAACTCTTCAATTTTGGCAAAGCTTGATTTTCCGATACCGGGTATCTTTGCTAATTGACCCGTTGCCAGAAGCGTCTCTACGTCGGTCGGCATATCGCCAATAACCCGACCGACCTTTCGGTAGCTGTTAATGCGGAAACGGTCCTCGCCGAGTATCTCCATAACATCGGCCATTTCATTGAATAGTTCACTTAAGATGGCGTTTTTCATAAGGTTTACCCCGTTAGAAATTATCTTTTTTGCCGGTTTGGATTTGCTCACCAGATTTCTAACGGGATTGATTATATCCCGCCATGAATAAAATCAAAATGATAATTTCTCGCTCTATGGCATAACGAACAATCCAAATTTCAACGACGTAAATAATTAACAAGCCTCAGAATAACTGTCAGGATGCTCGAAAATGGTACACAGCTTCATCCGAAAAATAAAAAAGCCATCAATGTATTTACACTGATGGCTTTATGATAATCTTAGATTATCACATTTTTACTTTTTCTTCTTTGCTGGTTTCTTCTTGGTCGCCTTTTTCTTTGTGGCTTTCCTTTTTGCCATTTTAAAACCTCCGTGAAATTAAAAAGTGATTGTTCATAAGCGGGTTCGTAACCATCAAACCCGCTTTTCCTCTGAATTTTAATTACTTAAAATATCCTTTCAATAGCAAAAATTAAAAGTGGAAAAATTTGTTATTGCAGAGCGAATAAATCTCGCAAGCCTTCAATCATTCACTTCCTTATTATATCTTTAGAACATATTCTGGGGTCAACTTGGCAACAATCTCTATCGACCCAATTTCCAAAGTACGCAAAACGACTTTTCGCCCCCTGTATTCATAAGGTAACTCCCGCACTTCACGGATAATTTTTTTGCCCCTATCATTCTGCATCTCAACTTCAAAGTATCTCTTTCCATCAACTTGCGTCACTTTATTTACGGTTAAAATATCCGGTAAAACATATCCTCCACCATGTGGAATAACGTTGGCATTCAAGAGCCTCTCATAAAGGCCAAGATTTTTCGCTCTTTTTTCAAAACCTAACAATTCTATACTTTCAGGGCTAAGATTGGGATTACCTTTAACTATGTACGCGGGTAAATCTGCTCTCAAAGTAAGCGGGAAAAGAGTAGTCTGATTACTTAAATAATGACAACCCAACGCTATTTCATTCATATTTATAAGCCCCTGATGAGTCTCATTAGAAATTTCTATGAATTTTCCAAACAAAAATTCTGAGGCTATTCTTCTTTTTTTCTTTGAGTGATTCTCAGCACGTAGATACTGTTCAAAATACTTTTTAGCATTACTACCTGTAAGAATATGAAACTCGCCAAAAGGTGTGTCAATGTGTTCTGTCATCTCAAGCAATTGTTTACTTTTATCATAATATATTCCAAAGCCTGATTCATTATCCCCCCTTAACTCATCTGCGGCTCCGTGTATTACAAAAGCATACGGAGGTAGATTTTGTTCCAGCTTTACAACGGGTTTTACTCGAAACACATCTATAAAATGGTTGCTTTTGTAAAAGTCCCAAATCACCTTAACACCGTCTATCTCTATTGTACTTGTCTCCAATTTATGTAATTTTTTAATTAAATTCTCAATATCGGGCAGTTCTTCCAGGCCTCCTACCAGCATTCCACATGCATTAGGTTTTACATCGAGAATGACAAGGTCATCGTCTCCCCCTCCCCAGCTTATCTTTCCTCCATAGCCAAATCCGCTTCCCCAGCGACTCACATTTCTGGTGATGGTCATGTCTGGGGTGGAAATAAAAGTAGCATTTGGGCTTATACCAAGTTGATTTTGAACACAATGAATACCCGCAATACCATAGACAGTATTAGCTTTACACAATTCCGCACCACTATCGTTTAACCCAATAAAAAAACAATGGTTCTTTGCATTCCGTAACATCCCCTCCTTGTCCATATCCGTTTTACTCATTCGTAGAATTGTCGAAGTCATCTTCTTGCCCCTCATTGGTCTGGTCGTCATAATCCGATTCATCAAAATAATCTTCTCTGGCAAGGAGGCCTTTCTCAGACAAGCTGGCACAAGCAACACAGTATCGAGCCCACGGAATCGCCTCCAATCGTGCCTTGGGGATCGGCTCATTGTTGCCTTCACAAATTCCGTATGTATCGTTCTCGATACGATCGAGTGCATCTACAATTTCCAAAAGCAACTTTCTTTCGCTATCCACCAATCCCAACGTATTTTCAAGCTCAAACGTATCCGTACCCACATCAGCCATATGAAACGGCAAATTTGATAAATCAGTCCTTGGCTTTCGCAGCGTCTCCTCTTCCATACAATCCACGTTATCTAATATTTCCTCTAACTTCTCCAATAACAAGGCTTTGAATTCTCTTATTTCTGCGGGTGTTAGCCCGCTTTTGTTCGTTTTTTCCTTCGCCATATGAATCCGGTAGTTCACAAATCGTTTTATGTCCCTTTGAGAGAGTTGTTATTTTCCTAAAAACATTAATGAGCAGCGTCTATCGCCCAAGAAATGCGCATAAACTTCTTACAAAAACCCGCCTAAGCGGCTTAAGGCTTGTTTCGGTTTCTTCCGGAGTCATTCCAATCATAGCAAATGAGAAAAATCCAAAAACAAATCCTGCCACCGCACAGGCCAACCTGCGTATCTTTATAGGGTCTATTCTCGGGGATAGATATATTGAGACCTTATTCTCGATCTCTTCCAGATAACGCAAATACGGCTCTTCTAACTCATCCAGAGTGTCAGACTCAAACCTTAGTAATAACTTTCCCTGGAAGAGCAACATAAATTCCTCCTTGGAATTAACGGAAAACTCATAGTGGGAATTCAACAAATGCTCTAACATATCTTCCAGGGTTTCCGGGGCAGAATCATACGCTCGAATACGTTCAATCAAATGTTCGACCGCTTCATCTACCAGCGTAATGACAATTTCCTCTTTATCCTCAAAGTGCTGGTAAAGAGTTCCTTTGCCGACATCGGCCTTTTCGGTTATTTCTTCGACAGTTGCAGCGTCAACGCTCTTTTCGCTAAAAACATCCAGAGCGGCTTTTTTCAGCTTCTTCCGGGTTCTTTTAGCCCTTTTCTGTGACCTGTTTTTTACAGATTTTTTTGTTTTGGTCGACATAATCTTGACTATTTAGTCAAAACTGACCAAATGTTCAAGAAAAAATTTGACTTTTGCAAAAATATTCTTATTTTTATTTAGCTTGATTAAACCGTAGGTTTGAAGGAAATAATTGGCTGGATGAATACAGGTAGAACCTTAAATTCAGATAGCACCGGGCTGCATCTTAAAAGAGGCAACCGTCTTGGTAAATACCGCCTGAAAAAGTGTCTCGGTACAGGTGGAATCTGCGAGATCTGGCAGGCAAGAGACCGCGTAGAAGATATCTGGGTCGCCTTGAAAATACCTCTGGCAGATATTAATGGCAGGCGTGATAATGAGACTTTATTACGCGAAGTCCGTGCAGTTTCCAAGTTGCGTCATCCCAATATACTCTCAGTCAAAAATGCTGACATTATTGATGGTCACGCAGTACTTGCTACCGAATTATCCGCAGGTACTTTAGCCGATTGTTCCAAGCCGATGTCTGTCAGAAGAATTATGTCAATTATTGCTCAAGTACTCGAAGGTCTGGCCTACGCCCACCACAATCAAATAGTGCACTGTGATGTTACCCCAAGCAACATATTTCTATTTCCGGATAAACGGGCTAAACTTGGAGATTTTGGAATATCCCTGAAGCTAAAAGGACGCATGAAAACTGTTGATGATTTTGGTACCCCTGGATATGTCGCTCCCGAACAGGCTTATGGCTATCCTACCTATCGTAGCGACTGTTTTGCCGTCGGCCTGATCCTCTATGAATATATTACAGGAATATTGCCCCGGTGGCCCTTCGACTGGCCACCTCGCGGTTATCAGCGTCTAAGGGAAAGAACCAATTTGGCATTTGTAAAATTCATTAGAAAATCCCTGTCGGTTCACCCACAAAAACGCTTTGCAAATGCCGGAAAAATGCTCACGGCCATGCATGAGTCAATACCTGAAAGCTGCCAAGAAGTTATAAGAACGGTAGAGAAAAAAGAAAATGACTGGCGTAAAGTTCGACGCGATGTTTTCATTAGGCGATACGGCAGGATTTTCCCCGTTATATTCAGATGTGTCGAATGTGATGAACCAATAGACGAAAGAATGCAGATCTGTCCATGGTGTGGAAGTAAAAGAAATCGCTTTGATACCCGCAGCCAATTCAGCCATATTTGTCCACACTGTCATAAAGGGGTTTTTCCGGAATGGAAATTTTGCCCATGGTGCTATGGACCAGGATTCGATTCGCCAATTTCTATTCACTCAACTGGGGCTCGTTATCACGCCCGATGCGAACACTGCAATGGCAAACTTATGCGCTTTATGCTTTATTGTCCATGGTGTCATCGCAAAGTGCAAAAACCTTGGCAGACTCGCCCTTTCCCTGAAATCTGCGGTCGGTGCGATTGGTCAATAGATTCAGATTTTTGGAACTACTGTCCCTGGTGTAAACAGGATTTAAGACCTTAATTGTTAATCGGTCAGATTTACCGAAGAAATGAAAATAAGATACAGGAGCGTCAAATGGATAACCTTGTTCCCACCAAAGTGTTTTTAACTAAAGGTGTTGGCCGGCATAAGTACCAACTGAAATCTTTCGAACAGGCACTGCAAACGGCAGGTGTAGCTCAACAAAACCTGGTTCAGGTGTCGTCGATTTTGCCACCCAAATGCAAAATTATCAGCCGCGAAAATGGATTGAAATCACTAACTCCGGGCCAAATATGCTATTGTGTGATGGCCAGAGCCGACACGAGTGAACATGGAAGGCTGGTTGCCTCCTCAATAGGAGTTGCCATTCCTAAAGACAACACCCAATGGGGATATCTAAGCGAGGTACATGACCACGGTATGAATAGCCAGCAGGCAGGAGACCTGGCTGAAGATTTGGCAGCCGGCATGTTAGGGACAACGTTGGGGATGGAACTTGACCCTGACACAGCCTGGTCGGAAAAAGAGCAGGCATATAAATCAAGCGGGTTGTTTATTAAAACCACCAATCTCACCCAAACCGCCAAAGGCCAGGAGGGTCTGTGGACAACGACGGTGGCGATAGCAATGTTTTTGTTTGATTGAATATGTTGATGGGATTTATATGTCATGAAAGAAGTTATCAATTTCGGGTACTTGCCCGAAGAATATTCTGACCCCGAAAATGCCGGGATAATCATCATTCCTGTTGCTTACGATGGAACAAGCACCTGGATCAAAGGTGCTGACAAAGGCCCTACGGCAATAATAGAAGCATCAGCTAATATGGAGCTATATGATATAGAAACCGATTCAGAAGTTTATAGAAAAGGTATATATACAGAGGATACCATAACCAGAGAGATTACCACCACAGAGATGATTAATGCGGTCAATGGAACCGTTCAGTATTATCTCGAAAAAAACAAATTTACAGTCGTTATAGGCGGAGAACACTCGGTCAGTATTGGTTCTATCAAGGCTCATGCAGAACACTATGCGAATCTTACTGTTTTACAATTAGATGCCCACGCGGATTTAAGAGAAGAATATAATGGCTCAATATATAACCACGCCTGTGTTATGGCCAGAATTAAAGAGTTCTGCCCAGTCGTTCAGGTAGGTATCAGAAGTATGGATTCCCCCGAAAAAGAATCTATGGACAAGACCCGCACGTTTTTTGCAGAAGACATCTATAACAACACGGATTGGATTAAAAAGGTCGTCTCCACACTTTCAGATAATGTTTATATAACGATAGACCTGGATGTCTTTGACCCGTCTATAATGCCTTCCACCGGCACACCTGAGCCGGGGGGATTGCTGTGGTATGATGTCTTGGCGCTACTAAAAGCAGTTTCCAATAAAAAAAATGTCGTGGGTTTTGACGTTGTGGAGCTATGTCCGGATGACAGAAATAAAGCTCCTGACTTTATGGCCGCAAAGCTCATTTATAAATTGCTGGGCTACAAATTCGGAGGCTGAAATGGAAAAAAACGATTTCCTAAGAGACCCTGTAAAGCATATCGACATAAAATCTTTTGATTCGACAGAAATAATCGAAGCTATGAAAGATATGTCTTTTACAGCAAGAGACACAGCAAGAGCAGCAGATATTTTTAATCGAATGATAAGAGATGATGAATGCACGATTATTTTATGTATAGCAGGCAGTACCAGCGCCGCGGGGTGCAAGCAGATTTATACCGATATGGTCAGGCACAATATGGTTGATGTGATAGTGGCCACGGGGGCTTCCATCGTTGATATGGATTTTTTCGAGGCTTTAGGTTTTAAACATTATAAAGGCAGCTCATTTGTTGATGACAGAATGCTAAGAGACCTCTATATCGACAGAATCTATGACACTTTCATTGATGAAAAGCAGTTGCAGGTTTGCGACAACACTATAAAGGAAATAGCCGATTCGCTCCCTCCAGAACCTTATTCTTCAAGGGAATTTATCGAAGAGATGGGAAAGTATCTCATTAATAACGCAGAAAAACCGGATTCCTTAGTGCAGGCAGCGTATGAAAATGATGTACCAATATTTTGCCCGGCTTTTTCAGATTCGAGTGCGGGTTTCGGCTTGGTAATGCATCAGACCGAAAACGACCAAAGCCATATTTCTATTGATTCGATAAAGGACTTTAGGGAGCTGACGGAGATTAAAATAAAATCACCGGTTTCAGGACTATTTATGATTGGAGGCGGGGTCCCAAAGAATTTCGCACAGGATACTGTGGTCTGTGCCGAAATTCTGGGAAAACCTTCAAATATGCACAAATACGCTATACAGATCACCGTGGCTGATGTTCGAGATGGGGCATGTTCAAGTTCGACTCTGAAAGAAGCGTCCTCATGGGGCAAGGTCGATACAGTTTACGAACAGATGGTTTATGCAGAGGCCACCTCCGTTTTGCCTTTAATTATCAGCTACGTATATCACGCGCGGGGCTGGGAAGGCAGATGGGAAAGAAAATGGAGTAAAATTTTTGAATAATCATTTTCAGGAAAGAGAAAGGAATATAGATATGACGAGAAGGATACTGACACCCTGCCGAGCCGCTGGCTCACCGCAGCTGGTTAGATTTCTGACTGTCTTGGCTTGTTCGCTGGTTCTTATGGGTTGCAAGGATGAGCAGGAGAAGAAAAAAGCCCTCGCAGAAGCTGCGGAGGCCAGAACGTCGCTGGCCAAAGTCATGGCTGACTTAACCAGGGCAAAAAGCGAAATAGCCGACCTAAAGGAGGAGCTGGAAGCAGCCAAGGAAACCCACAATGAGCTTCAAGAGCAGGCCGAGCCGCTTGTCGGCGAGCGAGACTTTGCAATGGCCGCAGCAGAAAAAGCACAAGAAAAAATCAACAACCTGACCGCTCAGTTAAATGAGCAAGCCCAAAGTGTGGCGACACTCCAAAAAGACATTAAGGAGCTTGAGATGGTTATCGAGAACCAGGAAAGAACTATTGCAGAACAACAGGTAACCATTGAGGAGCTGCAGAAGATAATCGAGCAACAAGGAGCTGCCGAGGAACAGCCTGAAGATGTCGAGCCGCCCGAGCCCGAGCAACCTTAAAAGCACACCCGGCAAAACTCTAATACCCTACTTCAACGACGGAAATAATTGATAAGCCACAAGATGAGCGTCAGGATAATCGAGATGAGTATGCAGCTTGCTATTGGAAAATATATCCGCCAGTTCTTGGAGCCGAATTGCAAATCGCCGGGCAGCTTAAACAAGCCGACTCGACCGAGCACAATTACAATTACGCCCAGCAGAACAATAATACCCCCCGTTGCTATTAACCACTTACCGATTTGTTGAGGCCCAAAATCCATATTCTTCAATTTATTTCTATATCAGTTTGCTTTATAAGAAAGACCCTAAGTCATCTCGACCGAAGCCCCCGTTCTTGCTTTCGCACCTGTGCCTGCGTTACCGACAGGTGCAGGCAAGAAAGCACGGGGGCGAAGTGGAGAAATCTATTAAAAAAACAGTTTTCTCGGCTCGCCTGTTGCTCGCTCGAAATGACGATTTACAATGTCTTCTACAATACCATCTATAATAAATTATAACCGTTTTCAAAACCATTCAAAATGTTAAAATACCCTTTATGAGCAAAGCGGATTGCGATATTCGAATTGGCACTTCAGGATGGTATTACGACCACTGGAAGGAGCTGTTCTATCCCGCCGTGCTGCCCAAGAGCAAATGGTTCGAGCACTACGCACAGCATTTCGACACCGTGGAAATCAATAACACCTTCTATCACCTGCCGAAGGCTGAATCTGTAAAGAGATGGCACAAACTCGCTCCCAAAGGCTTTCTCTACGCTGTAAAAGCCAACCGATACATAACCCACATCAAGAAGTTAAAGGACACCTCAGAACCGCTTCAGCGCTTCTTCGAAAGAATCAACATTTTGAAAAGAAACCTCGGCCCTGTTCTCTATCAACTCCCGCCGAGCCTGCACCAGGACCTCGACCTGCTCGAAAGTTTTATCAAGCTCCTTCCCAAAAAACAACCTTCCGTCTTTGAATTCAGACATAATAGCTGGTATTCCGAAGATACCTTCGAGCTACTCAAAAAATTGAAGGTCGGCTTTTGCATCCACGATATGCCCGGAAAGGAATCTCCCCGCATCGTCACATCCGATGCAATCTACATTCGCTTCCACGGCACAACCGGCAAATATTCCGGCAGCTATTCGAAATCCGCATTACAGAACTGGGCCAAATGGCTCAAAGAGCAATCCAAACATGCCCGCAGCATCTACGTCTATTTCAACAACGATGCCCACGCCCACGCCATAAAAAACGCAAAGACATTAAAAGAACAATTTCAATAAGAACAGCACCAAATGAAGTTTGAGTGTGCCGAACGTCACAAATTACAAAAGTACGTTCAGACCCTTTTCGATGGCATATTGCCGGACGGATTCAATCTCCTCGAAGGTCGGTCGGCGGTTTATTTTGGGATACGAAGAGGCTTTGTAGCAGGGACGGTACTGGTCCATAACGTTAATGGTTGTTGATGTGCTAATCTGTTCTGCTAAAAAGTCTATAACCTCAACGCTGCCAGCTAATTGGTCTGGCAAGACCAAATGTCTGACTAAAAGCCCGCGTGTAGCCAATCCGTTTTCAACTTTTAAGTCGCCGACCTGGCGGTGCATTTCTTTAACAGCGGCTAAATTAACCTCCGGATAATCCGGCGCCGCTGAAAGCTCCTCAGCAACCTCCGAATCCGAATACTTCATATCCGGCATATAAATATCAACAAATCCTTCGAGCAGCTTGAGCGTCTCGACCGAATCATAACCGCCTGTATTATAGACTGTCGGCAGTATCAGGCCATTTTTCCTGGCCAATTCGATACCGGCCGTAATAGCCGGGATAACGTGGGTAGGAGTTACGAAATTAATATTGCTGCACCCGTAATCCTGCAATTCGAGCATAGATTGAGCCAACCGCTCAATTGTCATTTCTCTGCCGTGCCGGTGATGACTGATATCGAAGTTCTGACAGAAAACACAGCCTAAATTACAACCGGCAAAAAATATAGTGCCCGACCCCCCACTGCCGACAAGCACACTTTCCTCGCCGAAATGGGGCCCCACAGAGCTGACCACCGGCATATCCCCGATGCCGCAAAAGCCTATTTGACCCTCGCTGCGCTTGACTTTACACATTCGCGGACAGAGAGTGCACGGATTCATCTTCTCCCACAACCGCTGAACAGCCTTACTAAACGAACTAATATCAACCGGCAAAGACGTCATAGTTTCGTTTTACATATATTGTATTGCCTTCAAAGAACTCTATAGAAAAGACCGCATGTCATTTCGACCGAAGCTCCCGTTCTTGCTTTCGCACCTGTGCCTGCGTTACCGACAGGTGCAGGCAAGAAAGCACGGGGGCGAAGTGGAGAAATCTATTAAAAAAAGGCTTTTCAATACCTCAATTGGTTTCTCTGCTCGTTCAAAATACCATTTATAATGTTTTCTACAAAGCAATTTCAAAGCACAATAAATTTTTGCAGCACAATTATAGCATAACCCCCCAGGTTAACAATTATTACACAAGGCTCAATATTATTGCAGAAAAAGCAGATTTAAGGTACACTGCTTTTTCGAGTTAAAAAGAGTTAAAAATGGCGATAAAAAAGGCAAATTTAACAGAACAGGACTTTGACCCTGCGCATCCTATAAATAAACTGCGAGAACTTAACAAGTTGAAGGAGAACTCGGAGCAAACGCGAAATTCGCTTGCTCGGCGATTAAGGGCCGGCGAACATGCCGCCGCTACCGAGCTTGTTGACATATATTACAAACAGATTTATTTGTTTATGAGAAGGCTTGGCCATGACCGACAGGTTAGCGAAGACCTGACGCAGGAGAGCTTTCTCAACGCCTGGCACCATATAGGCCAGTTGAGAGACGGCAAAGCGCTAAATGGCTGGCTCTATCGCATTGCTGGCAACGTCTCGAAACTGTACTGGCGCAAGCACAAGGGCAGGAAAACGGCTGACCTTGAAGGATTTGATGTCCCTGACAGTAACAATGCCCAGTACGATAAAATCGAGCGTAACGAACAGTTGGAGCAGTTGAAAAATGCTGTTGCAAGGCTGCCCATAAAATTGAGACAAACGGTCGTTTTACATTACACCCAGCAGTTGACTATCACCGAATCCGCAGATGCAGCAGGCGTTAGAGAAGGAACCTTCAAAAGCAGGCTCAACAGAGCATTAACTGCTTTGAGAAAGCAGGTTACTTAAAAGGGCTCCCAGAGAAAAAGAAAACCGCAATGGGAAAAGAAGAACTAAAAGAACTGTTGAATAAATTACCGGATGTGATGACAGAACCGGTTCCCCAGCGTCTTGGCGAGGAAATAAAACGCCAAATCCCACAAAAACTTTCGCCACACAGAGGAGGGATAAACACCATCAATATTATAATTGACTTTAGAATAAACAAACTTGCTGCGGCGGCAGCTATAATCATAACAATAATTTTTTGTGCTACCTTCCTTGGGGGCCGGGATTCGACAGGCAGCGGCATGCTTCAGGACAGCATGCTATTGATAAAATATTTGGGGGCTGCTGATACAAGCAACATATCAGCCGGCAGGGCAATATACGAGCATTTACTTCAACGGGGCGAAAATGTTGTATGGTACGGCGATCGGCTTTCTCCAAAGGACAACAGCGCGGTGCTGATGCAACGCAAGCTTGCCGATGGTAAGTATGAGGTAATGTTCGTTGATGGGCGTGAAAAACAAGTAAGTGCAGAAGAATTGATAACACTGCTATCCGATATGCTGCAAAAAAAGAGATAATAAATAGTGCAGCAGATAAAAAAAATAGCTATTTATCGCTTGAATTCCCCCCCGCTATATGGTAGAATTCCGGAGTACAGGTTGTATTTTCGAAAAACCTATTTATCCACAATACAAGGAGCATTATCATGAGGAGCCGAAGAGGGTTTACCTTGATAGAACTTTTGGTAGTTATCGCTATTATTGCGCTATTGATGGCGATATTGATGCCCGCACTGGGTCGCGTGAAGAAACAGGCACAGTCGATTGCCTGTCAGGCAAGATTGAGGGAATGGGGTCTTATCTTCAAGTTATATACCGACGACTACGATGGCCAGTTCAACGAAGGCTGGGGTGTGGGTGAGACGACGTTATGGATGAATGCGTTACGGTCATACTACAAAGATAATTGGGATTTGCTCTTATGCCCCACTGCAACCAGAATTATGGCAAGTGCAGCCGACTGGGGTACATTCAAGGCCGCTCAGCGAAATGTTGCCACGCCCGGAGGTGGGTCCTACCTTTACACCTTCAGCTATAGCATAAATTCCTGGACCAACTATATGCATTCGGACCGTGACACTCGCCTGGAAGAATGGTTCTGGAAAAATACACAGAACACTACAACTGTAGTCCCTGGGACTCGGACTCCCGCTGGCAGACCAGTTAGTACAAATAATATACCGGTATTCGGTGACTCCACCTGGCATGACGGCTGGCCGCGTCACACCGACCAGCCGGTGGAGAATATGGATGCTTTCGGGATAATGGACCAGGGCACATCGGGGGAGATGAACCATTTTAGTATCAACCGGCACAACGGGTTTATTAATATGCTTTTTATGGACTGGTCCACCAGACGTATAGGGCTCAAGGAGAACTGGACATTGAAATGGCACCGTTCGTTTGATACAATGGGCCCGTGGACAAAAGCCGGCGGTGTCATGCCAAGCGACTGGCCGCGATGGCTGCAACGTTTTAAAGATTACTAAAAATATCTGCTGCACAACAAAAGGCCAGTCTTTTAGGGCTGGCCTTTCTTGCTGGTTAGGGACTTCTGAAAAGGAAATTTTCAAACACACAAAAGAAAAATATCATTATGCGCAGAAAAAAGGGGATTACCCCGTTAGAAATTAAGATTCATTATCGAAAAAGCGGAAGATTTCTAACTTGCCCCGTTAGAAAAAACGACAGTTAGGCAAAAGGTCAGACTTGTGGAAGAAGACTTTTTTTGCTACGATATTGTTAGAAAGTTTTTAGGCAATCAAAATGATTGGGCATTCCCGCGAAATGTGTTCTCGACTCCGATCGGGGAGCGAGAATCCAGAAATAATACGATTTGAGACGAAACCTCAATCAGATTATTGTCGAAAAAAGTTATTCAAGGCAGCTTAGTTAGTTCCTGTTGCGGAAACAGTATTTGTCATTCCCGCGAAAGCGGGAATCCAGTTTTTCGCTCTGGACCCCTGCTTTCGCAGGGGTGACATCGTCGGTTTTCGCTTTCCGCAACAGATACTAGTTAGTGATTTTTCGCAAAACTTATCAGTTGACAATAGAAGGAGTATTACGATGAGCAATCGAAGAGGGTTTACGTTAATAGAGCTTTTAGTTGTTATCGCTATTATTGCGCTGTTGATGGCTATATTAATGCCGTCCCTACAGCGGGTAAGGGACCAGGCAAAGACAATTGCTTGTCGGTCCAATCTCAAACAATGGGGTCTCGTTTGGTCAATGTACACAGAGGAAAACCACAACAAATTCCCCGACTATATGGGCGGTGATTGGATGCAGAAGCTGGTGGAATATTACTCTAACAGTGAGAAACTGCTCTACTGCCCTATGGCCACAAAAACCATCTCTGAGGGTGCTCCAGTCCGCTATTCAAGTCTTGAAACCGGCGGCAGCTATTCGCTAAACGAGTGGATTTACGACAGCGACGACACAAGCGACGGTCGAAAACTCGAGGAGTACTGGAGAAATACCAATCACAAAGGTCTGAATAACGTTCCGGTTATGGGCGATGGCGCCTGGCGCGCCGATGGCCAGCCATACCATATGGACGAGCCTCCTTCATACGATGGGGAGCCAAGAACAGGAGTTGGTACTACTGGAGATGAAATGCGCATCTTCTGCATCAACCGCCACGATGGATTTATTAATGTCCTCCTTATGGACTGGACCGTTAGAAAGGTCGGACTCAAAGAATTGTGGACATTGAAGTGGAATTGTTACTACAACATAGCAGGCCCCTGGACGATGGCCGGCTTTGTGCAGCCTGCTGATTGGCCCGAATGGATGAGGCATTTCAAAGACTACTAATAGATAATCGCTGTTGCTTCTTCAATCCTTTTGATGACCTCAGTGCCATCAGCAGAGTAAGGTACATAACCATCAAAACCCTTCTGCAGCAGGGCGGCCGACTCAGAATCGCTTAACTGGTTCACTAACGCTATTATCTTGATAGTCCGCAAATCCTCATTAGCACGAATGTATTTACAAATGCCCATCGCATTTATGTCTTCAGCCAAAAGGCTTACCAGCAAAACATGGGGGACAAATTTCTGAACGACCGCACCTGTCCCAAAATTGCTCTGGACGGTTTGGACCTCGTAGTCTGCCTCGTTTTGCAAAATATCGGCCAAAGCTGATGCAGTTTTGTCGTTGCTGTCTGCTATAAGTACCCGGATTTTGCCGACCGGAAGTGCAGTGGTAGGCATATTATGTATTTTCATAAAGCGAACCAGTTCGCTGACGGGTATTCGACGGTCCTTGCTGCCGGGTATGCGATAGCCCTTCAGTTGGCCGTTGTCAAACCATTTCGAGACTGTGCGAGGAGCAACGTTACAAATCTTGGCTACGTCGCCTGTAGTCAGTACGTTTTTGCCTTTTGCCATTTCCAGATTCCCGCTACTATGTACTTAAACCTTATGCTTAATCGGTTTTAAATCGAAAGCTGTTTAACAGACAAATGCAATTTTCAAGCCCCCACCGTTTTTACCTCACAAAAGCGAAGCACTACAGGCAAATAAACAATTATCTCATTAGACCACGTCCCATAAAGATAAGAGAATTCGCAATTTTCGATTTCAATTCATTCTTCGCCGTAGAGGCGGCTCGCAAACCGTCCTTGCTTAACTCTCCAAAATCGCTACATAGAGTTCTATCGCACGTTAAACGGTAAAATGTCATTCCGAGCGGAGCGTAGCGTAGTCGAGGAATCTATTTAATATACCCCTCGGCCTTGCTCGGAGTGACAATGCCTTTTAGAAATCACAACTATCAATTAAGTTATGAAAGAACATTATGGGTGGCACCCTCAAACTCGTTTTGGGGTGCTTTTGGTTCGATGAGCAGTCATTTATTCAGAGACAAAGCAATAGCTCGAGTAGTACTGCTACGAAAAAAGAATTGTCAATCAGCAAGGGTGTTCAAAATATCTTTGATTTATCGGCCAGTAGCGGTACAATTTCGCCAAGGAGATTTTGTTATGCAGATATATTTATCTCGGCCGGACGTAACCGAGAAAGAAATCGAGGCGGTTTGTGAAGTGCTTCGCGGTCCCAATCTGTCGCTCGGCCCTAAACTGGCGGAATTCGAGCAGGTCTTCGCCAACTATATAGGAACAAAGCGGGCTGTTGCCGTCAACAGCGGGACCAGCGGCCTTTTCTTATGTATGTTGGCACTGGGAATTGAGCCGGGCGATGAAGTTATTACTACGCCCTTTACTTTCATTGCCTCCGCAACTTCTGTTATGATGGCCGGGGCCAGGCCGGTCTTTGTTGATATTGACCCAATAAGTTTGAATATCGACCCTGCTAATATCGAATCCGGCATTACCGCCAGGACAAAAGCCATTGTAGCCGTGGAGGTTTTCGGCAATCCCGCCGGTCTTGACAGGCTTTGCGAAATTGCTCAAAAACACAATCTGCCGGTAATCGATGACAGTTGTGAAGCCCTCGGTTCCGCATTGAACGGAAAAAAGGTCGGAACATTCGGCTCGATGAGTGTATTCGGCTTCTATCCCAACAAGCAGATAACCACCGGCGAAGGTGGAATGATTGTGACCGACAATGATTCTCTGGCGGATATGTGCGTATCGCTCCGAAATCAGGGCAGGGGCAAAGGAAGCAGTTGGCTGGAACACGAAAGGCTGGGTTACAACTTCCGTCTCAGTGACATAAATTGTGCGCTCGGAATTGTGCAACTGTCGAGAATAGACCAAACCAAAGCCAAACGCCGACAGGTCGTAAAATGGTATCAGGAAATCTTAGCTGATGAAGACAGGCTGATAGTGCCAACCGAACCGGATGGCTGCGATATGAGCTGGTTTGTCTTTGTCGTCAGGCTTGCCCCGTCCGTCGCAGACGTATCGGGGCTTGCTAATGGTTTTACTTTGGCCCAGCGCGACCGGATTCTGCAGGCGATGAGAAGCCAAAACATTCAGGTCAGCAATTATTTCCCTCCTGTGCATCTACAGCCCTTTATGGTTGAGCAATTCGGCTATAGCCAAGGCGATTTCCCTGTTACCGAAGCCGTCTCTAAAAGCACTATCGCCCTGCCGTTCCATAACAATCTGACCAAAGATGAAGTGGCAATTGTCTGCAAAACATTGAAAGAAGTTTTAGATAAAAATTAGGATTGCGCTCTTTCTCATTCCGAGACCGAAGGCTCCCTTTGTCATTGTGAGCGAACGCAGTGAGCGAATCAATCTCAATACTGTTTAGCCCCAGGTTTCACCTGGGGTTTTTGTTTAGCCGTCGCCGCCACGGCGACGTTGTCATTCCTGCGAAGCTTTATTTAGCCCCCACCCCGCGCGGTGGGGGTCACTTCTGTTCCGTTTTACCCACCCCTATGCTGGGGGGTATTCTGTCTTCTGTAATTTATTTCGATGGTTATTATCTTACCCCGCGACTCAACGTACAGTTTGGTCAATCACTCTCAACCGTCGCTGGCGCGGCCCAAGGCCCCGCGGTCTGTTCAGTGATGGTTTTCACCATAGCAGAATACTCTGAACCGATGGCTCCCATATCATGCAAGTCCTTGATAAGCATTTCCTTAAGGTCTGCATTCGCAACCTTTTCGATCCTGTTCATAAGGTTCATTGCCGTTTTCAGTTTGTCCACCTTACGCGAAAAGAGTTGTTTTCTCTTGTCAATATCCCCAATTTCCAACACTTTCACTGAGATCTCAGCAATTTCTTCACCCGGTTTGTGGAAGACCAAAGGTCCCATATGTATTAGAATATCCTCAACATTATCAACATATGGATTTATGAAGGGTTTCTCTTGATCGTAATAGTCATTCTTTCTCCTATTGCACTCAGTGCAAGCTATAGTGAGGTTTCTCCATTCAAACCGCCCTTCTTCCTTGACACTCACTGGTACCTTGTGCTCCACATCTCCAGGTGTGTTATGCCCGATTTTGCTTTCACAATATACGCACTTGTCATGGGTTTCTTCTAATAAGATCTTCTTGATGGATCTCTCCCTGTACTTCGTCTTATAGTATTCGCTTCCGACCTCTCTCACCTTTTGTTTCCAATACTCCTTCTTCTCTTTCAGCAAAAGCGGCTCATCCAGTTTCGCAAGTCTACGCATCTTCGCTCTCCAACTTGTCCACACTTCTTAGGAACTGGGGATAAAGGCGCAAATCCTGTAGTTTCTTTCTGAACTCCATTAATGATTCATTAGTTACTCCCATTCTCATAAGATCATCATATGACTCCTTCAGCCTCTGCTCGACCCACTTCGGTATTGTAAGAGGCACATCAAGTATCTCCTGCAAGGTCTCGCTATAGTCACCTGCGAGTTCCTGATCTTTAATATGTCTTGAGCGAACTTTACTTTCTATGAATTCTAGAGCGTATATCTGTGCATTAGGATTAGAGGTTACGATAAATGGACTGTGTGTAGAAACTATAAATTTTGCTTTAGGAAATGCTTTTTCCAGGTTAGGCAACAACTCTCGCTGCATTGCTGGGTGCAAGTGATTTTCTGGCTCGTCAAATGTAACCACAAATTGTTCTTTATCTGTTCCATACATCAAAATTTGCCACGCAACGCCAATCAACGCACCAACGCCTCCTGAAACTGAATCAAGAGAAAAATTACCACTTTCTGTTAACAAAACAACGTCAGGCATTCTTATTTCTAATCTCATAAATCCCAGCTCGCTTGGCAGCAAAATTTTTAAAGCTTCTTGAAATCTCTCAAATATTGTTACGAACTCACTGTTTTCTAAAACTGCTCTGTTACCATAACCAAATACAGCAAGTGCTATAATCGAGCTCTTTATTACTAAACCGGGATTCTGAGCTCTATCTGATTGATATAACTGAATAAGCAGGTTCTGATATTCTTGAAATCGTTGCGCGCTAGTCTTTGGATCCGCTGGAATGTTTCTCACGCTCTGATAAGAGAATGGCTGAGTGTGCGAAGGTATATATAGCCCTGATACTGGTTTTTGGTTCTTATAGTTTATATGATATTGTTCACTTACCTCAATTGGTACATTCAGTTCGCAGACGTCTCCGGAATCATAATGTATCTCTCCAATTTTAGCTGTATTTGATTTTGGAACAAATG